>JAHDBU010000168.1 GCA_020630275.1 Hellea sp. | reverse complement strand
CCTGCCTCGCCCTCGGCGTGGGTCAGGTAGAGATAGGGCTCCAAAAGCTCCAGCTCAATCAACTTCAGTCCGCCGTCATTGCCCCGCAGCAGGTCGACGCGGGCATAGAGCGGGATAAAATCGAGCGCATCTAATATGGTGCGGGCGGCGGCGCGTTCTTCGCCTGTGGGCGTGTAGGTTTCTTCTGTGCCGCCATAGAGCGATTGTATCCGGTAATCGCCTTTTTTGGCGCGCTTTTGGACGGCGTGTGAAAACTGTCCGCCAAAATAAAGAAACGAATATTCACCCTCAGCCTGAACGCTCGGCAGGAAGGCCTGCACCATGGCACCTTCGGGTGGGAGCTCATCCGCTGCCGGGAAGGGGTCGCCCTTGGCATATAGCACTTGCCGCCAGGCCCCACCGCCTATGGTCGGCTTGATGACCAGCTTGTCAGCGCCCAAAGTTTCGAAAGCCTCCGTGATGGCGGGCTCAGTGACTTTATCCAGATAAAGCGTTTGGATGACGGGCGCGCCGGACCGGGACAGCTCGTCCAGATAAGTCTTCTCTGAATTCCATTTCAAAACTTCAAACGGATTGAAAACTTGAGTTGTCTGAGAGGCGATGGCGATTTGCTCCAAGAAAGCTTGCTGATTGCCTTCGAAATAATCCCAGACAAACATGGGGAGCATGGCATCGCATTCCGCAGCCTTTGCGCCGGCCTCGCGCCAGCGCACAATTTCCGTGACCATGCCTTTATCGGCAAAAGCGGGCGTCACCTTACCCATTTGTTCTTCAAGTTCGAAAATATCCTCACGGACCCCGTCTGCGCCGGGGATCATATTATCCGAAACCAATATGCCGATTTTATATGTCATTACCGCCTCAATATGATTGCCAAAAAGGAGATAGTGTTTTAACGGCCCCGCACAAGATGCGAGGAGCTTAAAATGGCAAATAAGATTGATGTATTGGGGATAGGCAATGCGATTATGGATGTCATATCGCCGGTCTCTGATGGTTTTCTAAGCGAGAACACAATTGAAAAGGGATCCATGACCCTGATCGACGAAGCCCGGGCTCTGGATTTGAACACCAAGTTTTCCGCAATTGGTAAGCCTCAAGAAATCGCGGGCGGCTCCGCCGCCAATACGCTGGTGGGTATTGCCTCGCTCGGGGTCAAAGGCGCCTATATTGGTAAAGTGGCCAATGATGCGACCGGCAAACGCTTTGCAGACGGCCTGCGCGCATCGGGCCTTGGCTATGCGACGACACCGCTCAAGAACCAGGATGCTACCGCCCGCTGTCTCATTGCGGTCACGCCAGACGGCGAGCGCAGCATGAATACCTTCCTCGGGGCCTCGGTGAAATTCAACGAAGCCGACGTAGATAAAAAATTAGTCCAGGCCGCTGATATTACTTATCTCGAAGGCTATCTCTTTGATAGCGACGCCGCCAAGCGGGCCTTTGTCAAAGCGTCCGAGATCGCGCAATCGGCCGGCAATAAAGTTTCCCTGACGCTGTCAGATCTGTTTTGCGTTGATCGTCACCGCGAAAGCTTCAAGCATTTGATCAAACACCATGTGGACATTGTTTTTGCCAATGAAGCCGAACTGCTCTCACTCTATGAAACCGACGATTTCGACACGGCCATGACGGCGCTGCGCAATGATTGCCGCGTGGGTTGTGTGACACGCTCTGAAAAAGGCTCTGTGATTATTGACGGCAATGATGTTCACGAAGTGCCTGTGGCGGACGCAGCCTCTGTGACCGATACAACAGGGGCAGGTGACCAATACGCTGCCGGCGTTTTGGCGGGTCATGTCATGGGCATGGATTGGGCGTCAGCTGGTTATCTGGGCAGTCTGTGTGCAGCTGAGGTCATTTCACACTATGGTGCACGGCCAGAGACGTCGATCCATGGATTGATCGTCGGCGCGACCTAATTAGCCTTTAAAGGTTTTGAGGCTCAAGATTTTCACCCTGTTTTGCAGAGATTTGAGAGACCGTTCGAGTTTCTCCAAATCCTGTAAACTTGGGGCGGAAATGGTGAGATCTTTGGACTCAAACAAGCCCCGACATTTTTCATTATAACTGCGTGCCAGTGCTCGCCCGGACTTGGATAATGATAAAAACCGGCTGCGGGAATCGGCTTCATTGTCCTCGGCCAGAATAAAACCGTCTTTAATCATGAGCTTGGTTGAGCGGGTTACCGTGGCCGGATCCAGAAAGGTCCGGCGAAACACATCTGTCGAGGTCAAGGGTTTTGCCGAGGCGTAAAGCGTATTGATAATCTGTAGATCTCTGACCGTATATCCTTTGGGCAGGTTCAATTGTGGTAGCACCGTCTTCTTGAGCAGTTTGACATAGTCGGATCCGACAGATGAGAGAAGCCCATGGAGACTTGCTTCCGCAAGACTCGCTGTCAATTGCGGAAAGTCGTCTTCGACATCAGATCTTTTATCATAAAGTGACATGTATTCACTTGTCCTGCGCCCTAGCCCCATCTCGTTCTTAATATCACATAAATTCGGACATGACCAGAGAAAGGTAAAATCGCCAAATATTCGTGCCGCCATGGATAAAATTTAATGAAAATATTTCTTTTTATTCAGCATGGATTAAATGGCGAACGCCTATATGACAGCTCTAAGACACCAAAAGAGGTTGTTATGAAAACGTTCAAAAAAACCATGCTCCTCGCCGCAGCCGCTATCGGCCTAGGCACAGGAATCGTCGCCGTGAGCCAGAACTCAGCCGGCTTTGGCCAACCACAACAGGCTATGTCGCCGTTCACGGACCATCAGTCTGTGCCCGCCGATCTGGCCCGTATTGATGCGGCTTTGAACTCCATCACAACCTTTGAAGGACGTTTCCGCCAGTTTAACCCGGATGGTACCGTCGACAATGGCAAGATCTTCGTCTCACGTCCGGGCCGTATGCGCTTTGAGTTCGAAGACAGCAATCCGCTCTTGGTGGTGACGGACGGAGTCACTCTTGTCCAGCACGACAAATTGCTCGAGACGACAGACCGTGTCCCGTTATCCGCCACGCCTCTGAACTTTTTCCTCAAGGAAAATGTAGCGCTGGCCCGGGATACAGAGGTCATTAGCCTGCTGAAATCACCACAGGATATCCGTGTGACAAGTCGCGATGGCAGCGGTGAAATGGACGGCGCGTTGACCATGATTTTTGACGCGCAAACCCTGGCCTTCAAAGCCTGGGTGGTTGAGGATGTCATGGGCGGCCAAACGGTCGTCGAGCTGACCGATCTGCGCTATAACGGCAATATTGACCCGCGGCTCTTCATCTTCCGTGATGATGGTGACCGGCGTGATCGCCGGGGTGGCCGCCGCCGTTAAGCG
>JAHDBU010000167.1 GCA_020630275.1 Hellea sp. | reverse complement strand
TCAAATCGGAGCTCTCAACCACGCCCACACAATTCTACAATGATTTGCGCTTGGAAAAGGCGAGAACGCTCCTGCGTCAGACAGGCCTTGGCATTCAAGAGGTCGCCGTGGCAACAGGTTATAACACGGCTTCATACTTCACCAAGTCGTACAAATCCCGCTATGGTCATACGCCCCGGGATGAGCGCGAAAACGCTTAAGCTTTTTTCTTTTTCTTGCGTAAAATCCGCGGATCCATTCGCCGTATAATGGCCATGGACCTTGGACGGGCCACGGCGACGTAATCTGCGCTGTCTTCGGGCGCATCGCTCCTGACCGATCTGTAAAGCGTGTATATCGCCAGCAAGGCATGAACGATCCCAGTATAGGCAAACAAAGCTGTTGGTCCAAACTTGTTCATAGCCACAGCGCCTAAAGTGGGCCCTGCGACCGAGCCTACCCCGTAAATTAGCAATAACCCGCCACTAACGGCCACGAATTCATGAGGTTCTGCGCGGTCATTGGCATGAGCTGCGCAAAGGCCGAAGACCTGCATGGCGAATAATCCGTATAGCGCGCCGCCAATAAGCATCATCGTGCTGTTTTGAGCGGCGAACAAATAAAGAAATGCCCCCGCGCCCACGCCTGCAGCTGAAATAATCAGAATGAGCTGACGTCGCCCCAATCGGTCAGACAACCATCCAACCGGCCATTGCAGGACTGCCCCGGCAAAAATTACCACACTCATGAATGTCGACACCATTAATACGGAATGTCCTAAATCCGTCACGAAAATCGGGGCGACACCCCAAAAGGCCCCGTTGGTCAGACCGACAGCGAAACATCCGATTGAGGCCAACGGCGAAACCGTAATGAGTTTTTTTAGGTTCAAGGACGTTTGAGATAAGGGCTGGGGCGCTTTGGCCGTTGATAAAGAAATAGGAAAAATGGCCAGACAAATACAAATGGCAACAACCGAAAAAAGCACAAAGTCCTCGGGAGGCGCCAAAGATAGCATAAATTGCCCAGCCGTTACCGCCGCCAAATCGACCATGCGATAAATCGACAAAACCTGCCCGCGCTGTTCATTGGGTGCCGCTTCGTTTATCCAGCTTTCTATCAAGACATAAAGACCCGCAAAAGCGAACCCTATAACGCCGCGCAGTACAACCCAGACCGGAATATTGATGGCCAGCACATGGATGAGCGTGCCCGCCGCCGTCAAAGCGGACAAAGCTGCAAAGACCCGGACATGGCCCACGCGTTTCACCAATATGGGCGTATAAAAACAACCCGCAATAAAACCCGCATAATAGGCCGACGTCATGGCGCCAATGGCCGGAAGTGGAAAGCCTTCCATATTGGCCCGAACGGCCACTAATGTACTGAGAAGCCCGCCGCCTGCCAGCAGGATAGCAGCGGACATCAATAAAGCACCAACAGACCCGAGAACAGCCCGCATGACGACAACCCTTAAATCAGGCGGACCGGCCCGCCATCTGAATTTGCGAACAGCGCCATATTGGCTTCCTTGGCTTTGCGCAAGGCAAAAGCTGTCGGCGCCGACACTGAAATCAAAGCCTTAATACCGCAGGTAGCTGCTTTTTCGATGATCTCATAAGAACACCGGCTGGACATAACGACAAATCCTTTGTCGACATTGGCTTTAGTCATGGCCATGGCCCCGAGTAATTTATCGAGAGCGTTGTGCCGTCCGACATCTTCACGGACAATTTTAATACGCCCTGAGAGATCCGCCCAGGCAGCCGCATGGACAGTCCGCGTCAAGTTACCCAGGGCCTGATGGTCGCGAAGAGCATGCAGGGCCGAGGCTAATGTATTTTCGTCGATATCGATGGGACGGTCCGAAACGGGATCGAGCTTGCGAAACAAGACATCGGCATTTTCCAACCCGCATACGCCGCAACTGGCTGAACCCACCAGATTTCGTCGACGCTGAATAACATCAAGTATTTCAAGGGCTTCATTGGTGATTTTAAACCGCAGATCAGCCCCTTGTTCCGTCTGATATACGTCCAGCGAAATTATATCCCATGGTTCGCGCACGATTTTTTCGGTCAGAGAGAAGCCGACTGCAAAATCAGCAAGATCATCAGGGGTTGCCATCATCACCGCATAATTTCTGCGGTTATAGACAAAAGCAACCGGCACCTCCTCCGGGATGTGCCAGCTGTCTTTATCGCCGCCTGTGACGTCAAATTCCCGCGAAGACGGAAGGTCATCTCCGTGGAAGGTGACCTTCATCTACTCGGCGGGCTCGAACATAATCTGACGATAGGCATCTAGCTCATCGGCATATGTCTTCTGCCAGTCTGATTTATGGTTAGCTGGCGCGACTGCCACGGCGGTCACTTTGTATTCCGGACAACTTGTGGCCCAGTCGACATTATCCGTCGTCACAACATTCGCCCCCGTATCCGGATGGTGGAATGTTGTATAGACCACGCCGGGCTGCATCCGGGAAGAATGACGCGCGCGAAGCGTGATTTCACCTTTGCGGGATTTAAGCGATACCCACTGGCCGTCTTGAATAGCTTGCGCTTCTGCGTCCGATGGATGAATTTCCAAAACGTCTTCGTCATGCCATTCTGAGTTCTCAGTCCGGCGGGTCTGCGCGCCCACATTATATTGTGAGAGAATACGACCCGTCGTGAGCAAGAGTGGAAATTTGCGATTTGTTTTTTCCGTAGTCGGCACATATTCCGTTGGTACGAAATTACCGAGGCCGCGAACAAATTCACCCACATGCATGACTTCGGTCCCGTCCGGATTGTCCTCATTGACCGGCCATTGCAGAGAGCCTTTTTCATCTAACAGCTCAAAGGTCACATCGCGGAAGGTCGGCGTCAGCTCAGCGATTTCAGCCATGATCTCAGAAGATGAATTAAAACCCATTTCATATCCGAGAGCGCGGGACAGGTCTTGTGTCACTTCCCATTCATGCTTGCCAGTGACTGGCTTCATAACTGGACGAACACGATTGATTCGGCGTTCCGCATTAATGAAAGTGCCGTCCTTTTCCAGGAATGATGTCCCCGGCAGGAAGACATGCGCAAAGCGGGCCGTCTCATTGAGGAACAAGTCCTGTACGATCAGGATATCGAGATTTTTTAGCGCCGCTTCAACATGGTGGGTGTTCGGGTCACTCTGAGCCACGTCTTCACCCTGAATATACATGCCTTTAAATGTGCCGCCAACGGCTTCGTCAAACATGTTTGGGATACGGTAGCCCGGCACAGCGTCCAGCTCCCGGTTCCACTTAAGCTCAAATAGTTTGCGGGTCTCATCATCAGAGACCGGGCGGTAACCCGAGAACTCATGCGGGAAAGAGCCCATATCACAAGAACCTTGAACATTGTTCTGGCCGCGCATGGGGT
>JAHDBU010000027.1 GCA_020630275.1 Hellea sp. | reverse complement strand
GATCGCGCCTTTGCCGGATATGTTATCGCCAAAGGGCAAACGGAAAGCGAATTAACTAACGTCTCTCGTCAATAGCATCGAGTAATTCATTCATACCACAATTGGTGCATGCTACTGGAATAATGATGCTATTGGGACTCCAATATTCAAATATGGAATAAAAATACGCGCGTAAGCCAGTCGCGTCTAGGTCATTTGATTTTATTAAAACATTACCATGTAAGCGCTGAACCTCTACATATTTTACCGAGTCCCATTTTATGGTTCTGGGGAAGCCATATCCATTAAACCCTCGAATTTCGTCCGAGTTAAAGCTAAGGAATGGCTCGTTTTTAAAACTTATTGCCAGATACCTTACACTGACCGTCAACATCGAAATCGGAATAGGCAGGAACACCAAAGCGAGAAGCGCTGAAGCTCCTGAGTCGCGAATAAAGAAAATTGGCAAAAGAAAAACCAGCAACATTGCTATTGCCATTACAATCAAACATAATCCTAACCCTAGAGTTCTTATCAAGGATAATTCTATTGAAAACTCAGAACTCATACGCTGAAAGCCCACATCATCAGAAATATAGCTTACAACGAAGGTGTTAGCGTTCGTTAAACTCAGGCCAGAAAACCTGAGGAAAATTAAATCCTGTCCAGCTTAATGGCTCGGTAACTATTAGATAATCTTTGGCCTGTAGTTTGGCCTTATGAAAAGATTAACCATAATTCTCTTGTCCACTTCCCTGTTCGCTTTGTCGGGCTGCGCTGTCACCACGGCCGGTGTCAAAAAAGGCGATGAGCGCAATATGGCGCGCTCCATCAATGATGTGTCGGCGGGACGCGCCATTACGGCTCGCATGGCCCGGGCCTATGACTTTGACCTGGACAAGGTTGATGTGGAAGTCGCCGAGGGCATTGCGGTGCTCACAGGTTATGTGCCCACGGAAAAAGACCGCCAGGAAGCTGAGCGAATTGCTTGGAGCGGGCCCAATATTGTTCAGGTCGGCAATGAGCTGGCCATTGGCGAGGGTGGACGCAGTCTAGTGCGCGGCACCAAGGACTCGGTCTTGGGCACCCGTATCCGAACCCGCATGATTGCCGAAAAAGGCGTTAAGGCGCGCAATATCAATATCGAAACCGTAGACGGCAAGGTTTATCTTCTGGGTGTAGCCCGAAACTCCGCCGAGCTGGAACGGGCTGCCTATATTGCCAGCACCACGAAAGGCGTCAGGGAAGTGGTTTCCTATGTCAAAATCGCAGACCAGCCGGCCGGTACGCAAGGCGGCACATCAGCCTCTATGCCGGCAATTCCGCGCCAGCCGGGTATGGATCCGAATATTCCAATGTTGGGATCAGCGCCGCAAATAACGCCTCAGTCTGCGCAACGTCAACTCCCAGATTTCTTGACACAGACACCGAATGGCGAACCTCTGGCCGCGCCATCAGCACCGGCACCAAACGAACCTTTCTATCGGGATCCGGCCACAGGCGAGGTCATCATCCTGCCGCCAGGCACCAAAACCATTCCTTATACGGGCGCTCCAACCAACCCGTCAGCACCCAAGGTCGGCAATTCACCCTATTACATTGATCCGTCCAACGGCAAGAAAGTGCAGATCGTCTGGACAGGTGGTTAAACCCACATCTCCGGAACATCCTTGGTCCAACCGATCGTAGACTGGTTGTCAGAGACAATCACCGGTCGCTTGATAAGCGTTGGGTGTTTCAACATTAACCCAACGGCTTTTTCGTCTGTGATATCCGTTTTATCGCTATCATCCAAACCGCGCCAGGTCGTAGACCGCCGATTAAGGGCCAACTCCCAGCCATGTTCTGCCACGAGTTTTTCCAGAAAAGATCGATCGACACCATCGGCGCGCACATCAATCGCATTGAGATCATGACCGGCGGCTTCCAGAGCCTTGATAGCCTTGCGGCAAGTATCACAGGTCTTGAGGTGATAAACTGTCAGGGTCATAGCCGCGCCTCGATGAATTCGATCATGGCCGCATAGACCTCTTCGCGCACCACATCATTATGCATTTCGTGTTCGCAATTCTTCATGGCCATAAAAGTGCAATTTTGAGCCTTGGCCGCAAATTTCTCCGTCGCCTCAAATTGCGTGAGTTTGTCGGCGCGGGCATGTATCAATAAGAGCGGTGCTTCCCAGTTCTTGGCATTTTCACCCACCCATTCCCCGCCTTCGATAATGTCCACGGCCAATCCCAATCCCAGGCGGCCATGATTATAGGGATCATTTTCATAGCGGCTTTGTTCCTCAGGGATAGAAGATACATATTCGCCAGGCACTGTATTCTTGATGGTCATATTCGGCAGGAGCGGTCGCAAAAGTTTGACAATTGTCCGCAGCGGGCCAGGCACAGGATCCGCAGGTATGATCAATGGCGCCGAAACAAGATAGCCGCTCACGGCAGGCGCTTTCTTTAATCCGTGGTTCAAAACCAGGCCGCCACCCATGGAATGACCATATAAAAAGACAGGTGTCTCCGGAAAACGCGACCGGGCTTCTTCCAACAATAAGGTCACATCCGCATGGAAGACATCGTAGGATTTCACTACGCCCTGTTTTGACGTTAGCTGTCCATGACCTTCCAGATCCAGCGATATAACCGCGATGTTCTGGGCCGCCATATGTTCGGCCATGGGGTGATAGCGTCCTGAATGTTCACCAAAACCATGGGTAATGGCCATCACGGCTTTGGGGGTTTCGGGGGCACAGACAAAACCCGCTCGGGCATTACCGCTTACCGGATTGGTCAGCTCGATTTTTTCTATCATTTTAACTTCACTGCTGTCCCATAAGCCAAGAGCTCTACGCCGCCAAAGGCTTGCCTGGGTTGTTGACCCATAGAGGTAAACTCCAGGCGAACATTGTAAACAGCATCAGCCCCGATGTCACGGGCCTGTTTTTTCATCCGGACGATCGCCTCGCGCCGCGCGCGCTCAACCAGGCTCTCATAGGAGCGTAAGCGCCCGCCAAAAAGCTGCTTGATACCCGTGGCGATTTTTTTGAAATAATCGACCGCGACAACAACATTGCCTGAAACCATCATAGCATTGGGTTGCATGTCCAACGGCAAGGTCTTGAGGTTAACCGTCAGGATATCTGACAGCTCTTCCTCGTCGCGCTGCAGGCGTTTAAAATGGTTTTGCTCATTGATCTGACCAAACACCAGGCCGATCATCAGCAGAACGGCAACTGTAATTAAGCCGCTCATGATCAGCTCAAAATAACGGCTGTGCCGTAAGCATAAAGCTCGGACGCGCCCGCCGTCACCGAAGATGTCGAGAAGCGCACATTGACCACCGCATTAGCGCCCATGACTTTCGCCTCTTCGCACATGCGGCGTGTCGCCTCTTCGCGCGCATCGGACAAAAGTTCCGTATAACCCTTGAGCTCGCCGCCCACGATGTTTTTCAGGCCGGCCATAATGTCCCGGCCCACATGTTTAGCCCGAACTGTGCTACCCTGCACTAATCCCAGATGGCGCACGATCTCGCGGCCTGGAACAGTTTCCGTATTGGTCAATATTAAATCAAACATATCTCTCTCCTATTCCTATTATGTAGGTCGTTTCGCCATCAAGTAAAAGTGAAAGCTCTATGATTCCGGGCGGAATTCCTTGCGGCATGGTTTATAAATTCCTAGATGGGGCGCATGACTTATCGCATCGCTTTCCAAATGGACCCTATGGAAGGGGTCGACATTAACGCCGACACGACTTTCGCTTTAGCCGAAGTAGCTATGGAACGGGACATGCTGCTCTATGAATATGGTCCAGAACATCTGGTCTATAATGAAGGCCGCATACAAGCCTGGGCGCGGCCTATGCAGGTACGTCGCAAAGAGGGTTCTCATGTGAGCTTTAAGGATCGGCGTCTGATCGATCTGGAAGATGATATCGATGTGGTCTGGATGCGACAGGACCCACCTTTTGATATGGCCTATATTACAGCGGCCCATATGCTGGAACGGCTCAAAGGCAAGACACTGGTCTGTAATGATCCGGAATGGGTACGCTCATGCCCGGAAAAAATTCTGCCCCTCGACTATCCCGAGCTGATGCCCGAGACGCTGATTTCCCGCCACAAACCAGCCATTGATGCGTTCCGCGCCAAGCATAAAGACATCATCTTAAAGCCGCTATTCGGCAATGGTGGGGCTGGTGTATTCCTGGTCAAAGACGGCGACGGCAATTATTCATCACTGATCGAGATGTTCATGGAAAGCTCTCGCGAGCCCGTCATCGCACAGGCCTTTCTCAAGGATGTCACCTTTGGCGACAAACGCATTATTATTATCAACGGCGAAGCTGTGGGCGCTATTAACCGCATCCCGCTCAAAGGTGAGACGCGGTCCAATATGCATGTCGGCGGTAAGGCCGTGCCGACCGAATTGACTTTGTCAGATATGAAAATCTGTGACGCCATCGGACCTATGCTCAAAGAACGTGGACAAATCCTGGTGGGTATTGATGTCATTGGGGATAAAATGACAGAGATCAACATCACCTCGCCCACAGGGGTGCAAGAGCTGAAACGCTTTTCCGGCGTAGATGCCGCCGCTCTCGCTTGGGACGCGATTGAAGCGAAGTTGAATGGCTGACACAGGCGACGAAATAGACAATGACGCTGAGGACGTATTATCTACAGCTCAGTTAATCGCGCTCCTCATTTTTATTGTACTGAGCTTTGCTATCATCGGGTTTTTGATCTGGGCCGGTTTTAATTCTTGGCGCTGGGAACTGGCATTGCCACTCGGAGCCTTGGCCCTTTTAGTGACGCGCGTCGGAAAGAATTTTACGAAACGGGTTTTGTCTAAATCGGTTGATATCGTCGAAATTATCGCGGACTTGGATGAGGATGAGCCGACATTTAACGATGTGGATATGAGCCCCGAAACCCGACGGGTTTTGTCTCTCAGTTCTAAAGATCCTAAAACAGAGGAAGAAGATAGCGGGACGGTCTGGCTTTTGCTTCTTCTTTATGTCTTGATGATTTTTGTAGCCGTCTTTTGGTATGGTCTGGGCATGATCGCCGGTCTGATTTTTACCTAAAACAAAGCATCGTATCCATATTCCAAAATAAATAATTCATTAACCATAAAGTTTGGCCCGGCTCTTGCTTCTGTTCCGGCATGAAACAGATTTTGGTTTATTTTGGCTTATTTTCAGTTTTCGTCGCCGCGGGGGGCAGCACGAAATATCTGGACTCTTATTCTCAGCGCTATGCAGATTGCGCCGAAAAATGGCAAACATCTGTGAAATTGGCCGAGGGGCAGCGCCGCTTGGCAGAGCGTCTTTTGGAAATCGAAGCCGAAAACACTATGACCCTGGGCGGGGACACCTGCCCGGCCTTGCGCCCCGATCATTCCGTGCAGGTTCGCTCAAAGCTGGAAGCTGTCATTCGCGGCTAGTCCTAGCCCATGATAGTTTTGGCGGTTTCGGTAAAGTGTTGGCCTATCATTTTGAATTTTTGCGACAGGGGTGAAGTTTCGCGCCAGATCAGGCTGATCTGCCGCCTGGCGAGTGGGTGATCGATTTGACGGACAATTAAATCCGGATCCCGCTTGGCTTCTGAAATTGCATAAAGCGATGGAAACACACCGATACCAACACCCATATAAGCCATTTGTCGAATAGCATCCAGGCTGGTGCCCTCATATGCATTGCGAGTAATAGCGCCTGCCTGAGCAGCTAGGTTTTGCACCACGACCGCAAATTTATGACCATATCCCAAAGTCATAAGCTCTCGCCCCTTTAGGGCATCAAGTGGGACTTTTTTACGAGAGCTGGCCAAGGGGTCATCCGGTGCGACGCAAATATAGATGTTCTCTTTAATTAGCGGCATTGACTGTGTTCCAGGGTGATCCTCAGGCGTTGAGATGATCAAATCCAGCACGCCGGACTGCAAATCTGCATGCAAATCAATGGTTCGCTCCTCGCGGACTTCAAGTTTTAAATCCGGATAGGTCGTATGTAATGCCCGCGTCGCTTGAGGCAGAAGATAGGGCCCTACAGTCGGCAATGTCCCAAGTCGGACTATTCCTGCCAAGCTCCCTTCGACATCCTTGGCCAAAACCTGTAGCGCTTGAACCTGACTTAATATGATGCGGGCACGGGCGACGAACTCTTTTCCAAATGGTGTCAAAGTGGCTCCAGATCGGCTGCGCTCCAAAAGTGTTGCACCGAGATATTCTTCCATATCTTTTAGTTGCGCTGACAGGCTGGGTTGGCTGACATGGGTTCGTTGCGCGGCTTCACTGATTGTGCCTGTGTCGGCGACTGCCACCAAATATTGCATTTGCCTCAACGTAGGTCTCATGATTTTATGTATAGTTTATACCTATATATAATCAAGTTATTATATATTTTATTTTAATCGATTGTCTCCCTATCTCCTGATCACAACAAAGGAGAAAGACAATGTTTCGCGCAAATCAGACTGCATATTTATCAGATGTCGTGGACGGCATGCTCGGCAAATGGGGTGTCGCTCGAGAGCAAAAGACGACGGATGTCAAATCTGACAAGCCTTCTGCTTGGGCCGATGATGGAAAGGACGATGCAACACGTCGCCGCCGGCGCCGTCGCTGGCGTAACCGCCGCTATGAGGGCCTCGGGATTGCCGGATCAGCCCCCCTAAAATCTGGTTGGTCATAACCACAAGAACACAAGAAAGGAGCACAGCATGACACTAGATCTCACGGACATACCCTCCCCTGTCGATGACCGTGAACACAGCCCTCTACCCATCCGGTCGCGCCCGGATAGTCGTGCTGTGCTCCCCGCCTCATTCAAAAAAGTTAAGGAGAATTACGATGCAGATATTGAAAAACAACGTTGGGAAAATGAAGGTGGAGCTGACCCTGCTGGGCGTGATAGCGGCGATAATCGGTCTCGCTTAGACGACAATCCTATTACGCAGATGGTCGACAATGCCTATGCCTATTTTGAGCAAGACGAGTTCGATCATGCGGCACAGGCTATTGACGTTGCCATCCATCAATATGTGGGATGTCGAGAGGTCTTGCGAGACCTGATCGAATATGCGGTCGCCCGATTATCGACGCATGGTGGTCCAGCCGAACCACCCCATCCAGCGGCACGGCCTTTGGTCATGAAACGCCGGGACCTGGCAATTTAAATAAATCAAAATCTAAAAACCGCACCCCAGCCTTGCGGTTGGGGTTTCTTTTAATGGAAAAAACATGCCTAGAATTGTGACTAAAGTACAAGACTTCTTACGCCTGGAAACAGCCGCCGGGTTTATCCTGATGTTCGTTGCTGCCTTAGCGTTAATTGCCAATAACTCGCCCATGGCAGCGAGCTATTCGGCGTTTTTAAATATGCCCGTCGAAGTCAAACTCGGCGGCTTTGAAATCGCCAAACCTTTGCTGCTTTGGATCAATGACGGCCTGATGGCGGTCTTCTTCTTCCTCGTAGGACTTGAGATCAAGAGCGAGGTTTTGGAAGGCGAGCTGTCGTCATTTGATAAAGCCGCGCTTCCCATATTTGCCGCTATTGGCGGCATTCTATTCCCAGCCTTAATTTTTGTCGGGATAAATCTAGGCAGTCCCGGCAACCTGCAAGGCTGGGCGATACCGGCGGCAACGGACATCGCATTCGCATTGGGGGTCCTCGCCCTTGTGGGGTCCCGCGTCCCGGTATCGCTAAAAATCCTATTGCTGGCTGTGGCTATCATTGATGACCTGGCGGCAATCGTGATCATTGCGCTCTTCTATACGGAGAACCTGTCTCTAACGGCTTTGAGCTGGGGATTGGTAGGTGCCGCCGGACTGTTTGCGCTCAATCGCATGCGCATCATGAAGATTACGCCCTATGCCGTCCTTGGCCTCTTCGTTTGGGCCTGCGTGCTCAAATCCGGTGTCCACGCGACGCTGGCGGGTGTCATCGCAGCCTTCGCGATCCCGCTCAATCATACGGACCCCGAGCGTAGCTCGCCCCTGCACAAGGCAGAACACAACCTCCATGTCTGGGTCGCCTATATGATCTTACCGCTCTTTGCCTTTGCCAATGCTGGTGTGTCCTTGCAGGGAATTAGCCTCGCCGATGTCATCGCGCCACTCCCTCTAGGCATTGCGCTGGGTCTCTTTATCGGTAAGCAGCTGGGCGTATTCTCAATCGCAGCGTTGGCCGTCAAACTGGGGTGGGCCAAGCTGCCCGAGGGCACAAACTTCTTGCACATTTACGGCGTCGCCTGTTTAACGGGTATCGGATTTACCATGAGCCTCTTCATCGGCACACTGGCCTTTGATAATGAGACCATGCTCAATGCCGTCCGCCTCGGCGTCCTCATGGGCTCGCTCGCCTCTGGCCTGACCGGATATGCAGTATTGAGAATGGCCTGTCGGGAGAAAATCTCGACCCGGTTTGTCTTTGAGAAACGCTACGGGTAGAGCCATAGAAAAAAGCTATAGTAGCCATAGGTTTTATATATTCCGCCGCTCGACATCAACAAGGTAGTGATAAGTTCCACGTCCCAATGGAGGTCTGTGATGAGAAAAATAGTTGACCTATTCAACAACCGGAAATCCGAACTGACGCTAGCCAGCATAATAGCTGTGATTATGGCGATCGAAGTCTAGATTTTTCTAACGAATTTGCGCATTTCACAGGATCGCGACTGTGATCTTGGATATCTGCTCTATCCATTTTAAAATTGGAGAATCAAGTGGCTAAACTTAAGAAAAATCTTAACCTGTTTGACGTCTATGCCATGTCAACCGGGGCTATGTTTAGCTCGGGGCTGTTTTTGCTGCCGGGTATCGCCGCCGGTTATACGGGTGATAGTGTTTATCTGGCCTATCTTCTGGCCGGATTTCTGATCCTGCCGGCCATGTATTGCATGGCTGAGCTCTCTACAGCCATGCCGAAAGCTGGCGGAACCTATTATTTTCTGGATCGGGCCATGGGGCCTTTAATGGGCACGATTGGCGGGTTAGGCTCTTGGGTCGCGGTTGTATTTAAAAGCGCATTTGCGCTGGTCGGCATGGGGGCTTATCTGGGCATTTATCTGGATCTGCCCTTTACGCTGCTGGCCATAATATTGACCATCGCCTTTGGCGCGATCAATATTTTCGGGGCCAAAGAGACCACACTCCTCCAACGCATATTAGTGGCAGCTTTGGTCGTTATTTTGGTGGCCTTTATTATCTTTGGCCTGTCTCAAGCCAATGGCGCATCCACATTTTTCCCTAATGCTGAAAAGGGGCCTTTCTTTGCCAAAGGCTTGGTGGGATTTGTCTCCACGATTGGTCTGGTGTTTGTGTCTTATGCAGGCCTGACGAAAGTGGCCAGCGTGGCCGAAGAAGTGGAAAACCCGGACGTCAACATTCCGCTGGGCATGACGCTATCACTGATCACGGCAACCGTCATTTATACACTCGGTACGCTGATCCTAATCAACACGCTTGAGGCCGCAGAGCTGAAACAGAGCCTCACCCCTGTGGCAGATGCAGGCCGGGTATTTCTGGATTGGGTGCCCATGGATCTGGGCGTGATCCTGATTGTGGTGGCAGCCATCGCCGCTTTCGCCTCGACGGGTAACGCCGGGATCATGTCGGCCTCGCGCTATCCTTATGCCATGGCCAAGGACAAGCTGATCCCCGATACCTTATCCGAATTGGGTCGTTACGGTACGCCAACAAAATCCGTTATCTTGACCGTGATCGCCATGATCGCCGTGTTGTTGATATTTAACGTCGAAGGCGTGGCCAAGCTCGCCAGCGCCTTCCAGCTCTTGCTCTTTGGACTAATCTGTATCGCGGTGATTGTGATGCGCGAAAGTCGCATCGACAGCTATAAACCCGGCTTTAAAGCGCCGTTTTACCCGTGGCTGCAAATCGCCGGAATCATGATTGCTTTTTGGCTCATCATCGAAATGGGCATTCTGGCCATCGCCTTTACCGGAATGGTCGTGATCGGCTGTGTGCTCTGGTATCAGTTTTACGCCTCGGGCAATCTTGAGCGTCGAGGGGCTATTTTCCATATCCATCAACGTCTGGGTCAACAAAAATATGAAGGCCTGGAACGCGAGCTTATGACGATCATCCATGATCGCACTCAGGCGCAGAACTTGTCCTATGAAGGCGTGGTGGCGCGCAGTGCCATCCTCGATCTGCGCTACGGTAAATATGACAGTGATCACCTGAATGAGCTTTTGGGCGAGGCTGCCAAGAACCGCTTTGCTGCCGATGATGGTGAGGATCTGGATTTTGACGAAATTTTCCGTCACAGCTGGCGGCACCGGCCCATCGGCCCCGGTGTTTATCTGGCACTGAAAACGGAGCCTGCTGTCCCCAACCCTGAACTGATTGTTTGCCGGTTTGGCCCACAAGCCAAGCTGGGTATCGATACCGTCGATGACGCGCATACGCTGCTGTTTCTGGTTTCACCGAAGAAGCCGATCGGACTGGATCTGCGCATTGCAGGTCATCTGGCTGAAGTCGTTCAAAGTGACAATTTCCTGGATCGTTGGCTCAAGGCCAAAGACGAGAAATCCCTCAATGAAATCCTCATGCGGGATGATCATTTCTATCACGGGCCTGTCGAAGCCGTGCCCTTCCTCAAGGGTCAAATTGGCAAACCGGTTGGAGAGCTTGAGCTTCCAGCGTCTTGTCTCTTGGCCATGATTGAGCGCGACCGAGAGCTTATCATCGCCAAACCCGATGTCATTTTGAAAGCCGGTGATGATATTGCCATTATCGGCGAGCCGGAAGATATCGCGGCTTTGCAAAAATAGGGTCCAAATAAAAAAGGCCCGCCGGAGCGGGCCTGAAGTTACGTTGGGGACACCCACGCTATTTAGTGCGGCGCCGTACAGGCATAGCTGCCATGATAGTGACGTCCGCCACCATAATAGGACGTGGTGCGGGACACCGGCCTTGTATAGCTTGTTGTGTGGTAGGTCGGTGTAGGAGCCACGGTCTGGTAAGTTTGCGCCGGATAGCTGGTTGTATAGCTCGGCTGGCTGACCGTGTAACTTTGAGTGCTGTGGGATGTGTAGGGCTGGTAGGTCACAGTGCCAGTGTTATAAGTGGTTCCGTAATTGACCGCGCCGGCCCCGTAAGTGGGTTGGGTATAGACTGGATGATTTGAATAGGTCACCTGATCCTGATAGACGGGCTGGCTGACGGTAGTGGACCCGTAAGTCGTGCCATAGCTAGTACCGCCGTAAGTTGTTCCATGGGATGGATAGCTCGTACCATAGGTCCGGCCTTCATTATAAACCGGGTCACAATCGATAGATTTGTCTGCAATGCCGGCGCCAGCCAATCCGCCGAGCACCGCGCCAATGGCGCTACCTTCCGTACGGGCACCGTTTCCAGAGACCTGGGAACCGACAACGCCGCCGAGGACAGCACCGGCTAGTCCGCCAATAACTTGGCGTTTGTCTTCGCCCTTTTTACAGGCTTCATGCGCATTATAGGTTTCGCCTCCGTAATAGGACGACTGAGCCTGCGCAAGGCTCGGCAATCCAAGAGTGAGGGCCGCAATTGCGGTTGTCGAGATGAGTTTTTTCATAGTTACCTCCTGGTTAATGAGGTGACCATATGAGCGCTCATCTTAACTCATGATGAGGCGGTTTTTCATGTCGGGTTCATGTAACTGAACGGGTGGGCCTAAAACTCCGCACCGACGGCATGGAGATAGGCGCCGTTTGTGCGCAGCCATTTCTTGGCCCGTTTATAATCAGGGAAGATGCTGTCGACGACAGCCCAATAGGCGGCACTGTGATTGTCTTCGATCATATGGGCGCATTCATGGGCGGCCACATAATCCAACACAAAGGGCGGGGCCGAGATGAGCCGCCAACTATAAGAGATATGACCTTCGCCATTGCGGGTAATGCAGGAGCCCCAGCGGGAGCTGGTATCGCGGACTTGGATCTTGCCCACGGGGCGGCCGACGGCGTCAGCATATTGTAGCGTCGCTTCGGTCAGGCGTTCGCGGGCTTCCCGGATCAACAGCCGCCGCACGCGGCCTGAAAATGTGTCATCCGGCGCAGGCACGATAATTTCGCGGGTCTCCCGGTTGACCTTGGGGTGGCCCCGGCTGCCGGGATGAACCAGGCGGTATATCTCGCCCTCGAACAATATGGGCGCGTCCGGCGAGAATGGCTGTGCCGGCGGGAGAGCCTCGAGCTGAACTTCGACCCAGTCTTTTTGCTCGCGCACAAACTTCATGGCCCGTTTCAGGGATTTCATATTGGGAATGCTGACTGTGGCTTCTCGTTCGGACGGCTTGACCTTTAGGGCGATTTTTTTGGACCGGGGCGAATAAACATAAAGAATCCGCGGATCATCCGGGTCCCTTAACGGGAGTTTCACTTTGGATTCATCGCCAGACCTGCTAAGAGGGCTGGAATTTTTAAGTTTTGAAAGGAATCCCGACATGATTACCTTGCGTCATACTGTGAGTGCTTTGGCCGTGTCCACCCTGCTTGTCTTTGGCGGATGCAAAAAGAAAGACCAGGTCTCAGGCGAATCAGCCGCAAATGCTATGGAAAAAGTGGCCGATAAAGCTAGCGAAAGTGTTAAAGGCGCTTTGGGACTGGACCGGGTTGGCACAGCAGACCTGAATAAATATTTCAAGGTCAAGCCGCGCAAATCTAGCGATGCCGACCAAGCTCTGGCCGCGCTCGGTATGAATGACGGTAATGCAGTCATGAGCTGGGACAGCGTTGACGGCAGTAATGGCAATTATGTCTATAAAAACGTCTCCCTGAAATCTGCCGAAGGCAATGTGGCCGTCAAGCGCATGGAGCTTAAAGGTGTGCACATGGCCGACGGTGACGGCACATTTGATACCATGGAGCTCTCCGACATTTCCCTTGGTAATGGGCAAGGCTCTATCGACAGTTTGAAAATGGCCCAACCTCACCCGAAAGTCGCTGCCAGTATTGTGTCCGGCCTGAGCCAGCTCAATTCACTGGATGATCTCGACATGAATGTGGATGTTGACGGCGCGCCGTTTGGCGCCCTTATGATTGAAGGCCTGAATATTACCGGCGAAGAGGGCTCAGCCAAAGCGGATGTTGTCGGCTGGGGATCTGATGAAGTCGCTGAAAAAGGCTCCATGCTGGTCTCAAACCTGCAAGTGGACGCGGTTTCGGATGCGGGTGCACCGGCCTCTGTGTCTATCGCCACAATCTCAGCCAAAGATGTTGATCTTAAATTGATCAACTCATTGCGGGACTCGACATCGGGCAATACAGCCGGCGTCGCCGGTGTCAATCCAATGGGATCGGGCTCAGGGTCCATCATGATTGAGGACATGAATATTGTGGCTGATGCGATGCGGATTAACCTCGAAAGCCTGCAAAGCAAAACAGAAGAAAAAGGTGATATCGTCTCGTCGCGGACCATCCTCAAGCCCATGACCATCAAAATGGACGGCGAGACAACCGATACGAGCCTCATGCAGATCAAATCCATGTTATCGCAAACCGGTGTCAGTGATATCACTTTGTCCGGTGATTTTAAGTCCAGCCGCAACAAAGCCACGGACGAACTCAGCATTTCAGACTCTTATTTGTCAGTACAGGATATGATGGATCTGAACTTTAGTGGAAAAATGTCCGGTATGAGCTCTGCTGAGGCCAATCCGGATGCAGTCACCCTTCACAATTTCTCATTTGATCTGACAGACCGAAATTTTCTCGACATGGCCTTTAAGATTGCCGGGGAACAAAACGGCGTAACAGGGCCTGAAATGCGCCAGCAAGCGGCCGGCCTTATCGCCCTGGCCGCTTTGTCTGGGCAGATTCCGGCGAATATGACCACACCATTGTCCAAATTTGTGAATGATGGCGGCACGCTGAGCCTGTCAATCAATCCAGCCGCGCCAATGTCCATGTCACAGCTGCAAACGATCAACGATCCGGCGGATCTGGAGAAAATGGGTCTGTCGCTTTCGCACCGGAAATAATTCGGACAGATTGACTTGGTGACAATGCAGCGATTCCGCACGGCTCTTTTTGTGTCTGCGTCCATGGCTTTGGCTTTGGGCCTTTCTGCTTGTGGGAAAAAGGGTCAAAGCCTGGAGGCGTTAAGTTCGAGCGAGATCGTTAAGGCCGTGAAAGCCTTTGACTATAAAGGCGAGAGCTTTGATGAAACCTCAGAGCAGGCCCTGGACATGCTGGGCCTGTGGGAATCGGATACCATCACCTGGGATTCCCGGGAAAGCACCGCTGGTGATTATGTCTATAAAGGTATCACCCTGCCCAATGGCCGCATTGCCAGCTTGACCCTCAAAGACGTGCATATGCGCGGCGCCCTGGGCCCGTTTTTCAGCACTATGGAAATCGAGGGCCTCGAATATCAGGACGAGGCAGGCGAGACTCGAACGAAGCTGGATAAAGGTCAAATTAATTTCACCACCGAGCTGCACAATCACGTTAACAATAAGATTCGGTTTGTCGGTATTGAGGATCTGTTCAACGACCTGATGACGCTGGAGATGGGGCCGCTCTTTACTGGCAGTGGCTATTTCGACGGATTGTCAGCCAGGGTGGGCGACCATGTGCAGATGACTACAGATTTCGTAGGTTGGCATCCGGGTGCGGAAAAGGATGAAGTTTCTTTTCTGGCCAGCAATGTCAAAGCCTTCACTGATCGGGTTACCACTGATTCAAAGCCGGAAGATGTGATTGAAAAAGGCCCTCCGCTTTTGGACGTAAAAGCCGGGCTGGTTTCGCTCAAAAATTTCGAATTAGGTACGCTGGATGTTGAGGTCGGCTTTAACCTGAATAGCTTTAACCCGTTTGACTCGGATTATGACAGCGTGCTGCTAAAGGATGTTTCCTTGAAATTTGACACGGCCGACTTGTCTCTGCCGGCCATGCGTGCCGGGATCGAGGGTAATAGACAGGGCAAGTTTCGATCCATTCTGGACATGCCAGCGCTCTCCTTGAGCTTCTCAGGTGAGCCGGAAACACCGACATTGACTCCAGCCTATTCCTTTTATCAGCGCTCCGGTTTTGAAAAGCTAGAGCTCAGCGCTCGCGCCAAAACCGATCTTGACGTTAAAGCCGACCGGGCGGATGTGGATTATATGACCCTCGAAGTCAAAAACGGAGCCACGCTTAATCTGGATTATGATATCTCCGGTATTCATCATTATCATGCCAAACGGGAAGAGTATCTCGAGCAAATCCGGGAGGCCCGTAGCTCAGGCTCTGTGGCTGATCTGCCCGACAGTTCCACGGTCATGGATGACGCCATGAGCAAGCTCTCTATTAATGCTGTAACCATTGAGCTGGATGATGAGGCACTTTTGGATAACGTTCTGGCGCAAATGGCCGAACAGCAGGACGTCAAAATCGATGTCACCCGGCAACAACTCAAAGGCTTTGCCATGTTGACCACGCTTTGGACCTCGGACCCTTATTTTTCGGTTCTGGCTGAAGACTTTGCTGAAAGCGCGCAGGCCTTTGTGGTCAAAGGAGGTGGAATGAAATTTTCCGTTTCGCCAGCCGACGGATTTGAATTAGGCCCGGCTCTGCGGCAAGCCACGGCTGAACCCAAAAAGGCCAAAGACTTGCTGGAGCCTCTGGGCGCGGATTTCGAACATATTCCCGACTAAGTCGCGCTTGCATCAATATCGACCCCGCCTTAGGCTGGGCCAAACTGTGGGAGATAGATGATGAAACCAACACATATAATAATGTCGGGCGCGCTAGTGCTAAGCTTGGGGGTGGGTCTTTCCGGGTGTAAAGATAAGACCAAAGTTTCAGCCCCGACGAAAAATAATCTTCTCTCCGCCAAAACGCTCAAAGCCCAGATCAAAAGCAATATGCCAGAGGTCACGCCGGTGGACAGCGACAAGGCCGAAGCCGCCATCGCCTATATGAAAGCCGAAGGCATAACTTGGGAGAGTCAATCAGGCGAAAATGGCAGCTACACATTTTCCAATCTGAATTTTGCCAAAGAGAATATCTCCATTGGCGAGTTGACCGTATCCGGCCTGCAAATGCTGGATGAAGAGACGCCTCATGCGTCCCTGTTTACCATGCAAGACCTAACGCTGGAGGGCGGCAAGATCGACGAAGCGGTCTTAATGCTGCCCAGCGCCGACACGGTGATAGCTCTCCGCAATATGCCGGATGACAGTGACACGGCTATGGAAGACTTCATCAATAGTGTCGCCTCTCGCCTGACAAGCATTTCCGGCGGCGGCTATATGCAAGGCTTCACCATAATTGAGGACTCAGCAGAAGTCGGAAAGTTGGACTTTATGGGCTGGAATAAAGACGGTTCAAAAATATCCGGGCTAATAGAGGGCTTTGAAATTGATGGTCCGGTGTTGGAAGAAGCCGAGGGCGCCGAAGACCTAAAAAGCGTGCGGATTGGCCATATGTCGGTGACCAATCTAGATATCGGTGAGCAAAACAAAGAAACGGAAACACAAGGCATGGCCCTTCTGATGCAAAGTTATTTGGCGGTGCTGAATCCCTATAATCGCGGTTACGAATCTATGGCTTTGCGAGATATCTCTGTCGAAGGGCCTGAGGGGTTATCGGTCAGCGTTCCGAGCGGCGATATTTGGTTCACCGAAGATAAGGGCGGCGTCTTTCACAATAAATTCGAAGTTCCCGAATTTAATATGTCGATGATTGGCATGGAAGAAGAGGGCGCTGAAATGTTTGGCCTGGATAAAATGGTTTTCAAATTTTGGGGCGATCTCCGAATTGACCGCAATCAGGACAATATGAAACTTTTAACCGGTGGTCTCGCCATGAAAGACATGATGGAGATGCATTATACCTATGATGTAGACGGCATGTCGGGATATTACGCGGCCATGGGCGGCATGTTCGCTGAAATGGGGGGTGTTTTGGATAAGGTCATCGCAGACCCGACGGTCGATGCCGATGCAGAACTCGAAGCCATATCACCGCAAATGGAAGAAAAATTTATGGCGGAGTTGATGAAGGTAACCCTCAATGAGTTTAACGTGGAAATCCGTGATCAGTCATTGCTTGAAAAAGGATTCAAACTTGCCGCCGAAGAACAGGGCGTCCAAGTGGCCGACATGAAGGAAAATGCCAAAGCCGCCCTCAATCTCGGCGCGGCCGGTGCCAGCACGGCCTATCAGCGCACGTTAATGCGCGATTTCATCGACGCAGCGCAAACCTTCATTGACAGCAGCGGGGCGATCAAGATGTCGATCAAGCCTCAGGGCGGCATGAGCGGTCGAGACGCTATGCAGCTTATGGAGCAAACTGCGCTTGAGCGCGACGAACTCATTCCGGCGATTGACGACCTGCTCAAACGGCTCAACATCGATTTTGAACACGTCCCGGGATAGAGGCATCCGACCTGCGACTGTCAGCCATCCTTGAATTCCGCCCCAACTGTGATTAGCTTTGAGGCGGGGCAAGGAGTATTTTGATGAAAAACCTTGTTGTAACGGGTGTGTTGGGCCTGGCAGCGGTTTCCGCTTATTTCATTTTTCAAGCCGGGAATGATGAGGCCCCGCAGCTGATCGTGCCGGACACGAGCCCGGTTGTTTCGCAATCGGACCTGCGGACTAAAATTATCCAAGTGGACGAGATTCGCACGGTCGAGGCCAGTGAAGCGCAAACCGCGCTCAAGCAAATCGGCCTCTGGGAGCCGAACGAAACCGTCAGCTGGGATGCGCGCGACGGCGAGAATGGCAATTATACCTTCACGAATTTCAGCGTTACTCAGGACGGTGACCGGATGCAGGCCGCCAATCTCGAGATTTCCGGGTTGCGCCTTTTGGACGGCGACAAGGCCTATTATGACGGCATGTCCGCCACGAACATAAATGTCGACGCCATGAGCGACAATAGCGTCATCACCATTGACGCTATGGGCGTGAAAATGCCCGAGGGCGAGGCCGTCAAGGACAGCCTGCCAAATGTTCAAAAAGACGATGCCACTCCCCTGAATTACCTGCTTGATATGATGGAGCCTGGGCGCTTGCCGACCTTCCCTGAAGCCTTTGTGGAAAATGTCCGCGTCGTCAAACAGGATGAAATTCGGATATATTCGCCCGCCAGTGAAGTCGTTGTTGATCTCGACACAGGAAACATGCCGAAGGCAGAAACCAAAAAAGTCGAAGAAGTCACAACACTCGGCTTCGCTGCCCTGTCCAAAATTGAGGGCACGGATGATTACGCGTTCCAGGCCAGTAATTTCAGCGGCCAGTCCCATGATTATAAAGGCGTTGCCCGTCAAACCGATCTGACGTCTATCCAAGTCTCTGGCTTCAAAGGCGATATGCTCGATCGCTTTGACCCGGGCATGCACGCTATGGGCAAGGGCATGGATATGTTCACCCCCATGATGCAGAGCGTCACCGTGCAAGGCTTTAAATCAGAAACCGAGCTGGATCTGATCCAGGTCGAGCAGGCCTCGCTTTGGCATTCGGACACGCGCGCGGATCAGTTCACCCGCAAGTTTGATGTGCCCAACATCCTCATCGCGTCGAAACCCCAATATCAGACCAATGAGACTAAGCAGACTTGGTCGGATAATCCTTTTGCCGAGATCGGATATGACAATATGAATATGTCGATCTCCAGCCAGACCTCTTTTGACAAGCTATCTCAGACCATCGCCGAGGATGAAACCCGGGTTACCGCCTCGGATGCTTTTGATGTGACGCTGAGTTATAAGGTCGGCAATGTGGACACGATGAAAGCTCTGTTCATGATGGGCCGCGGCGCTGTCGCCGATAAGAGCAAAGCCCCGACCATTGAATTATTCGATATGGGCTTCACGGATCGCGGCATTATTGACCGCATCCATGAAAAAATGGCTACTGATCAAAAAATGACCGTGGCCGAGGTGAAAGAAACCACCAAAGCGGCCTCACTGGCCATGAAGATGGGCGCGCAAACCGATTATCAGCGTGAGCTCATGCAGTCGGCCATTGATGCCTATAGCGCCCTGATTGATACGGGCGGCAAGTTTCAGGTCAGCATTAAACCGCAACGCCCGATCGACATGGGTGAGTTTGGCAAGATCTTCAGAAATGGTGCCGGTCCCGAGGCCCCAGGCAATGATGGCGGCGGTGTCCAGGACTATGAAAGATCTATGCAAATGGACGCGCTCGACGCCCTCATCCGCGAGATGAATATCTCATTCGAGCATTATATCGCTGACTAACTTGCGGGCGGGGTTTCCTCCCCCGCCTTAATCGCATTACGGCCCATGCGGCCCAGCAGAATAAAAACCAGACTCAGGAAAACCAGCGTGGCCACAAGGAGATATCTCTTGAGCCGGTCACCTTTGCGAGCATAGCTCGACAGACGTTTCGCGATAAAATCCACGCTCTGCTGGTCCGAGAAAAACTCCACAAACTGCCCATCTTTATCCATCAAATAAATAAGGTTGGAGTGATTAAACGTATAACCCGCCGTGTTGTCCGGGTCCGGCATTTTCTGAGCATAGACTTTATAGGCGGCCTTGGCTTGATCAATTTCACCTTGCGTCCCGGTCAGGCCCATTAAGCCTTTCGGAAAACCATTGCTCTTTACATAAAGCTTGAGTTGCTCGACCGTATCACGCTCCGGGTCGACCGTAATAAAGACAGGTCGGAAATTCTGCCCTTCTGGATCAGCCTTGTCCAAAGCCGCACCTAGTCTTTGTAGATCAAACGGGCAGACATCTGGGCAATAGCCAAATCCGAAATAGACGATATGCGGCTTACCCTTGAGGTCTTCGTGATTAATCCGCTCACCATGTTGATTGGTCAGCTCAAAAGCCCCGCCAATATCTGCGGTTCCCGAGCTGACGATTTTACCAGACCGACCAACAGGATCATCCTGGGCTAGAGACGTCGCACCGATAAACAGGCTCAACATAAGCACCAGACAGAGTTTCAGACGTATAAGCATTGAAAAATGGCTCTTATGGTTTAATCACAATCAATCAACCTCATGACGCAAAGACGCTTTTATGTCCATCATAGAGAAAACCCGCGCGACATTATTTCCCTTTATGGGTCCGGGCTTAGGCCGCAATTACGCGACGGTTTCTGGCCGCCTTAGACGTTCGACTTTGGTCTTGCTGCGGTGGATGGCCATAGCGGGGCAGATTGCGGCCATCTTACTCGTTGCCTTCGGGCTGGGTTTCAAAGTGCCTCTTTTGGAATGTTTCGCCATGATCGGCTTGTCTGCTCTGGTTAATCTGCTTGTTGGCTTTGCGCTGCCACTGGACCGTCGCGTCGGTGATTTGGAAGCGCTGGCTCAGCTGGGCTTTGATCTTGTGCAATTGGCCGTACTCCTTTGGCTGACCGGTGGAATGAACAATCCGTTTGCGCTTTTATTTATGGCACCTGTCGTTACCAGCGCGACAACCTTGTCCCGCCCTGTACTGGCTATATTAGGAACACTGGCGGCAACAATGTCTTTATATATGGTCAATAATTTCATGCCGCTGCCCTGGAGTGAGCCCAATTTTGAGCTACCCTTTATGTTTCGTATGGGAGCTTGGTCGGCGCTGATTGTTGGCATGATTTTCACGTCGCTTTATGCATGGCGCTCGGCTCGGGAAAGTCGCCGTATGAGTGAGGCCCTCCGGGCCACCGAAGCCGTTCTAGCCCACGAGCAAAAACTCTCTGCCCTGGGCGGCATGGCAGCGGCCGCAGCCCATGAGCTCGGCACACCTCTCGCGACAATCCGTTTGACCGCAAAAGAAATGAAACGCGAAGCCAAAGCTGGCACCCATATGGCCGAAGATATCGATTTGCTCCTGTCCCAGACCGAACGTTGTCGGGACATTCTCAATCAGTTGGGTAAGCGCGGCGATGCGGGCGATCTTTATCACGATAATCTCTCGCTGGAGGTGCTGCTGACAGAAGCCTGCGAGCCCTATGTCGGAATTAATTCTGGCGTTACCATAGACATTGATATGACCGGTGAAGGCGAGCCGCCGATCGTGCAGCGTCGCGCCGAGCTTATGTATGCCCTGCGTAATCTGATCGAAAACGCGGTGAGTTTTGCGGGGTCGAAAGTCGTTCTCTCTGCTGATTGGAGCGACAAGGATATCAGCCTGCAGATCACCGATGACGGACCGGGTTTTAACGCGGCGGTGAGAGACCGTTTGGGTGAACCCTATGTCACGGCCCGGGCAGAGAAAAAACGAGCCGGAGGTTTGGGCCTGGGCCTGTTTATTTCCAAAACTCTGCTAGAACGCACAGGAGCCAAAGTCCGCTTTGCCAATAAATCCGAAGGTGGGGCCATTGTCGCCATGGTCTGGCCCATTGGCG
>JAHDBU010000166.1 GCA_020630275.1 Hellea sp. | reverse complement strand
CCCGGCCCGATAGCCTTTAACAATTTTACCATGACATCGGGGGTCACCGCCACACACCCCAAAGTCTGGCGGTTATCGGGTTGGGCGATGTGCACAAATACAGCCGACCCCAGACCGGGCAGAGGCGGGTCATCATTATGGCTCATCACCAGAACCACGTCATAGGCCCCGTCCTCGCGCCAGAGTTTCTCATGCGAACCTTTAAACGGTAGCGCGACAAACCGATTATAAGCCGGGTGTTCAGGGTCGTCACACCAGCCATCGTCTTCGCGCAGCGGCCGCATTGTCAGTTTTGTCGGCGGGGCCGAAGGTAGGCGATCGGCGCGGTAAAAGCCGAAACGGAATATATAATCTCCCAGCGGGGTTTTCTCATCTCCTTCCCGGCCCAAATCAGCTGCGATAGCGCCTGCTCGCCCAATCCGACAGGGATAGGTCTGCCCAACAATATTTATGGTCCGGTCGGCACAGTTCACCGTAATACTCACTTTAACCTCACGGCAATTTGAATGATTGCGAGCAAACTGGCATTAGCCTATTGTGAAATGCAAGACTAAAAGCCGGGCATACAACCAGCTAACAAAGGACTACCACCATGGCTGTTAAAAAACGACTGCTGCTGATCGACGATGATGACGATCTGCGCGAAGAATTACAGGAACAATTTTCGCTGTATGACGAATTTGAAACCGCTGGCGCGGCGACTGCCACAGATGGCATCGAACTAGCGAAAGCGTCTCCTTTTGATCTGATCCTGCTGGATGTGGATCTGCCGGACATGCTCGGCACAGAGGCCTGTGATATCATGCGCAAAGCCGGCGTCGCCGCGCCGATTGTGATGCTGACGGGCAATGACGGCGAGGCCAACGAAATATTGGGGTTAAACTCTGGCGCCAGTGATTATGTGACCAAGCCGTTTCGCTTTGCTGTTCTGTTGGCACGCCTACGGGCACACCTCAGAAGTTTTGAACAAAGCGAAGAGGCCACCTTTAAAATCGGGCCTTACGAGTTCAAACCCGCCTATAAGCGTCTGGTGCCGCCAGCCGATGAAAACGGCAATCAACCGCGCGAAATCCGTCTGACGGAAAAAGAGACCAATATCCTGAAATATCTTTACCGGGCCGGCGGCAAACCGGTTGGTCGGGACGAGCTCTTGCATGAGGTCTGGGGTTATAATTCCGGAGTGACGACCCACACGCTGGAGACCCATGTTTATCGCCTGCGTCAGAAGATCGAGCCGGAAAAAGGTGTGGCCACTTTGTTGGTGACCGAGCCGGGCGGCTACCGCCTGGCCATGGGATAACCTGACCCATTACCCCCTCTCCCGATTGCCCCGCTGTAAAGCGGGGTCCAGCTGGACAGACTGGAACCGGACTTTCGTCGAGAGTTTGGAAAAGAAGAGCGTTTTTTGTTAGTTTCAAAATTATTTTTTCCATGGCATGCTCCGGCGCATGCCAATTGTCCTGAGCCTATACGCCCTTCTTGTCGCCGCGCTAACATTCGCGGAATATAAGCAACATCGGAGCGCGCAAAGCTTTCTCAAACCCCTGGCCGCGCTTGGCTTTATCGTCATCGCCCTGCTCGCAAGTGCACAGGATTGGAGTTTTGGACGTTGGATTTTGGCAGGGCTTATATCCTGTGCCATTGGGGATGTTTTATTATTGTCCCGAGAAAGCCCGCTGAAGTTTAAGCTGGGCATGGCCGCTTTTGCCATTGGGCATGTGCTTTATACGGTCGCGTTTTTTCACCACCCGGCCTTCAGTTTTTCCGGAACGAAATACGCGCTGGCCATCTTGCCTGTTTTGGCCGGGCTGGCTTATTTTTTATGGATCCACAATAAGCTGCCATCGGATTTTAAAATCCCAGTCGCCATCTATTCCGTCATTATCGTGACGATGGTCATTGCGTCATTTGGCGTGCCTTTATGGATGGTCCCGCTCGCCGCCAGCCTGTTTGCGATATCCGATATGTTTGTGGCCCGGGACCGGTTTGTGGATGACGCGCCGGCCAACGCTCTGGCCATTACGCCTTTATATTTCGGAGCCCAGGCCTTGTTCGCACTGGCATCCTATTGTCCTGCCGAAAATATTATACGGGCGCAGGCGGCTGTCGCGCCGCCCAAGAGCTGGGAAATGTGCATGACCGATCAGGACTGCACAGTTATCGAAGGGGTTTGCGGCGCGCCTTTTGCCGCCAATAAGCGGCACAGGCATTGCGCCGCCAGTCATGTCAAACACATCAGTGCGAATATCGATTTGGACTGTGCCTATGAAGGACCCCGTTCAGACGCGGTGACGGCGGTTTGCTTTCTAAATCGCTGCCGCATTGAAGAACCGGTCGTCGAAGCAATATCCGGCGAAAACCAATGCCCCAAGGATCCGAACACGACGTTGACTTGTTCGACGGACTCCGATTGTACGCTTGCCAAAGGCACACGGGGCTGGCCGAAGGTTGTTAACAAAAAATACAAAATGTGCGCCGAGAAACAGGGTAAGTTTCTTGAGACATTTACGGATGGACCGTTTTACGGTGGGGACTACGCTCTTGTGAACGTAACCTGCGAAGCGAAGAAATGTTCCGCCCATGACCCATGGGAATGGGACCAAAGAGACAAGGCGGTCCGCGAAAAGAAACAGCCTTAGAGCGCCAATATCTGCGTGACCGGGATATGGTCGGAGGGTTTTTCTTTGACGCGCCATTCTGTGTGGAGCTGATAGCCGTCGCGACCCGGTTTGCGCACGGCCGTCTCAAGAGCCGGGCTGACCCAGATGTGGTCCAAACGTCGGCCACGATTAGAGGCCATCACATCCCGTGCCCGGTAAGACCACCAGGAATATAATTTCTCATCCGCTTCCCGGAACAAGCGCGCCGTATCAATAAAGTCATGAGATTCTCTCAGGCGCTCTAATGTCTCGACTTCGATGGGCGTGTGGCTAACGACCTTTAAGAGCTGCTTGTGGGACCAGACATCGTGCTCTCCGGGAGCAATATTAAAATCCCCGACCAGAACCTGATGCACGTCGCCCTCAACAAATCTTTGGGTGAAGTAGCCATTCATCACCGCCAGAAAATCGAGCTTGTGGCGAAACTTGTCGTTCTTTTCCGGGTCGGCAATATCGCCGCCTGCGGGGACATAGAAATTATGCAGCTCGAAATCTTCATTTTCGGCGATGACCCGCGTGCTCACATGTCGGGCGTGATCGAGCGGACAAAAGGTCGTTGGCAGGCGTTCCATGGGCAGGCGTGATAACGTCGCCGCGCCGTGATAGCCCTTTTGCCCGGACACTTCGATATGCTCATAGCCCAGTTCTCTGAAGGGTTCATATGGAAACTGGTCCGCTTGACATTTAATTTCTTGCAAAGCCAGAACGTCGGGGGAATGTTCTTTGAGGAAATCACAGACCAGGTTCTGACGCAAACGGACAGAGTTGATGTTCCAGGTGGTAATTTTAACAGACATGGCCTTGCTTAGCG
>JAHDBU010000165.1 GCA_020630275.1 Hellea sp. | reverse complement strand
TCTTCGGCTTTGGCAATAGAGGCCGGGATACCGCCGGAGGCTTCGGTCAACACGAGTTCTGCGCCCAGAAGTTTCATCATTTTACGGCGCTCAATGGACATTTGCTCCGGCATGACGAGGATCGCCTTATAGCCTTTGGCCGCTGCCGCGAAAGCAATACCAATGCCCGTATTGCCGGAGGTGGGCTCAACAATGGTGCCTCCGGGTTTGAGCTTGCCAGAGCTTTCCAAATCTTCGACCATGGAAATGGCGATGCGGTCTTTGACGGACGCGATGGGATTAAAAAATTCAAGCTTATAGGTCAGATCGCCCTCGATGCCCGCTGTCACTTTAGGAAGGCGGATCAAAGGCGTATTGCCCATAGTGTCCAAAATGGAGTCGTAGATTTTTCCGCGAATGAGGTTTGTCATTTATAATCCTTTGGGCTGAAACTCAGGCTGAAAGTGGAGGCTTCATATGTGCCCAGGGCCTGGCTTTTTCAAGGTCATAGGAGAGCGATAAAATATCGGCCTCTTTGCCCAAGGCGGCACTGATTTGGACGGCAATCGGCAGACCGCCCGAAAAGCCAAAGGGAATACTGGCCGCTGGCGTACCGGCCACATTGTGAATAGCGAAATGGGCCACCAGTTCCGAAGATCTTGCGAGGTTCTGCTCATAAGGCAGATCACCCCTTGTCCAGCCCAAAGGCGGAGCGGGCATGGCTGCCGACGGGGTCAGCCAAGCATCATACCCTTCGAGCCAGCGGCGCAATTTGGCACCGCCCTGTTTGAGCCGCTTCATGGCAGCGTCTCGATACTCAGCATCCAGCGCCAGATAGCGGTCCGACAAGTCAATGGTCCAGCCTTCGAGCAAACCCGACTCGCGCGCTGGCTTGCCGGATATCTGCTCCGCCGCCTGTACTATCGCCACGACGGATTGCCCCCATAACACAACAAAATCATCAAACAGGCCTTTGGACAGACCTGGTCCGGTTTCGACAAACTCCACCTCATGGCCCAGAGTTTCCAGCTGACCGGCGGCTTCTTCCACAGCCTTTGCCACATCCGGATGAGGCGCTTCGCCGCGAATGGAATTGATAGTCACCGCAATACGTTTCTTGCCGCCATCGGGACCACTAATAAAACCGACCGGGTCAAGCCGGCCTTTAGGTTTTTCGGTCAGGGACAGCATGAGCGCACTATCCCGAACAGACAGGCTGACGGCATGTTTAATGGATATTTCGATATCCCGTTTGGGGTTTCCCTGATCCGGGAAGCGACCGCGTGACGGCTTTAAACCATAAATCCCGCATAGCGCTGCCGGATTGCGAATGGAGCCGCCCCCATCACCAGCCTGGGCCATAGGGATCATTCGGGCCGCAACGGCCGCCGATGCGCCGCCGCTCGAGCCGCCCGGGCTGTGATTCAGGTTCCAGGGATTTTTACAATCCCCATAAGCCAGGGGTTCTGTCGTCCCCAGAAGACCAAATTCCGGCGTGGCGGTTTTGCCCAGAATAATCGCCCCTGAATTATCAATCTTTTGCGTATATTTGGAACGCTTCTCCCCCATATTGCCTTTGAACATGGCCGTGCCGCGCTCCAGCTTCATGCCCGGATATTCATTGAGATCTTTCAAGGCATAGGGCAGTCCCGCCAGGGGCAAAGACGTGTCGACTTTATCGGCCTGATTTAAGGCGCGCTCCGGGTGGAAATCCGTGAAAGCCCCGATCTGTCCGTCGAGAGCCTCGATACGGGTAATCGCAGCCTGCACCAGTTCGCGGGCACTCATCTCACCGGATTTGACCAGCTCTGTCTGGGCGATAGCATCCATATCCGCCAAATCGGCGGGGCTGGACGGCAGAGCTGTTTGTGTTTCCTTGCACCCCGTAACCGCGCTGAGACTACCCGCCGCTATCAGGCCCAAAGTTTCTCTTCGACTAAATTTCATGATTTCCCCTGCCGTTAGGCCCGCTAAATTCGAGCTCTGTCTCGGCCTCTTTTATCTGTTCTTTGCTCCCGGACAAGCGGCTCATTTCGAAATTCCCCGATGTGCCGCCAATTTTCCATCGCCCGGCAATGCGCTGACCCTTTTCTGATACCACACCCTCATAGGTCACAGAGTGCTGGGCATAGCCTTCGCCGACATAGGTTTTGGTGAAACTAACGAGGGCGCTATTGACCTGCCCGGCCAAGACTGACGTCAACATATGTCCGGCCTCCGGATCAAATGTATTGGGTTCGGAGATAATGCCGGAAAGCCGCGCGCCGCTTTGCGTGAGGTCCACATCAAAACTGACCGGCGACTGCCAATCATTGCCATAGTCATAACGGCCTTCCCAAAATCCGGATAAATCACTCACCTGCCCATTTTGCAACTTTGTGAACCTGCGTAAAGATCAGAGCGCAGGCAGATCAATGATCTTGCAAATGCGCCGCGTCTTTGGGATTTATTTTTCGTATCTTTCGGCTAGGGTCATCAAAACCATTCAAGGGGAGACACCCATGTCATTCGGCACCCATTCATATGTTCCCGATCCGCGCAATAAAGACGTGCTGATCAATCTTAATGGTGAGCTCGTACCTCGCAGCCAGGCCATGGTGTCCGTTTTTGATGCAGGCTTCATGATGGGCGACGGGGTCTGGGAAGGCCTTCGCATTCATCACGGCAAGATCGCTTTTTGGGATGAACACGCCGCGCGACTCAAAACCGGGCTGATGGCCTTGGATATGGATTTGGGTATTTCCTTTAATGAGCTCAAATCTCGCGTCATGGACACGATCAAAGCCAACAATATGACGGACGGGGTCCATATCCGGCTCATGGTCACCCGCGGCCTGAAATCCACACCCTATCAAGACCCGCGCGTTGCCATTGGGCCGCCGACCATTGTCATTGCTGCCGAGTTTAAAAAGTCCGACCCCAAAACGGCGGAGCGGGCCAGTCGGCTCTTTACGGTCCATGTGCGCAGAGGCCGAGCCGATGTGCAGGACCCAGGGCTGAATTCTCATTCCAAGATCAACTGTATCACCGCCTGTATTCAGGCCATCAAGGCGGGCGCAGACGAAGGGCTGATGCTGGACCCGCAAGGCTTTGTGTCGACCTGTAACTCCACGCATTTTTTCATCGTGCGGGGTGGTGAAGTTTGGACCTCTACTGGCGATTATTGTCTGGGCGGTATTACCCGCTCCAAAGTGATTGAACTTTGCAAGGCCAATGGCATTCCTGTGTTTGAGAAAAACTTCCGTCTCATGGATTGCTATAGCGCTGATGAGAGTTTCACGACGGGGACATTTGCTGGACTGGCCCCTGTGGGCGAGATTGACGGCCGCACGATAGGCACCGGCAAAAGGGGCCCACTCACCAAACGTCTACAGGATCTCTATCTTGATCTCATTGCGTCCACATAAGGCGGACCACATGGTCATCTGCATGTGGTCAGGGCCGCGCAACCTGTCCACGGCCATGATGCGCAGTTTTGAGAACCGTGCGGATAC
>JAHDBU010000164.1 GCA_020630275.1 Hellea sp. | reverse complement strand
TGATTTAGGATATCAAACGAAACTTGGATATATCATTGAACAAAACAAACTGTTCGATATAATGATATTATGTTAGATCAGCTCAAATCGCTTGGGGTCTTTGCGACGGTGGTCGAAGAGCAATCTTTTCGCGGGGCTGGGGCCAAGCTGGGATTATCTCCATCCGTGATTAGTCATCATATATCTAAACTGGAGAAAGAGCTAGGAGCCGCCCTGATTTTGCGTTCCACCCGCAGCTTGACCCTGACCCAGGAAGGAGAAGCGCTCTACCAATCCGCCTCTGCTATGATGAACCAGGCCAAGACAGGTATCGGTGCTTTGGTGGACCGTGCCGCTAGCGCCGTAATCGATTTTAGGATCGCTATGCCTGGCCTGCTGGCGTCTCACCCCATATTCGACCGGATAGTCAGATTTGCCAAAGAGCAGCCCGGAACACATTTGCAGCTCATGACATCAGATCGAACCGTTGATCTTCTGAAAGGGCGTTATGATATCGCTATCCGTATGGGGCGGTTAAAAGATTCCGAACTGAAGATCCGGAAGCTTGGAGAGGATGAACGTCTTGCTGTTGCGTCTCCAGAATTTGTAGCATCGAAACCAGAGCTAAAAACCCCTGAAGATTTGGAAAATTGGGAGTTCATTCGTTTCTCACCGGTGCCACGGGGGTATAATTTCACCAAAACTGGCACGCGCAAAGTCAGCATTCAGGAAAACTATTCAGTTACAACTGATAGCATTTATGCGGCCAAACATCTGGCTTTGTCCGGTATGGGCGTCGCTGGTATTCCGGGCTCATTTGTCCAAAGGGAATTAGGCGAAGGCAGGCTCGTCAATGTGATGCCGGATTGGCAAGGACAGGCGCTCGGTATATTTGCCGTTTGGGCCAAAAACGCAGGCCTTAATCCTGTACATCGACGATTTATCGAATATCTGTCCGACCGCGCCTAATGCCGTTTCAAAACTCGAAAAGCCTGTCAAAAAACAGTAGGGATTAATTGCTTTCCAATCCGGGCTTGTGGCTGTAATTTAGGCTTATGCTGCGTGGTGTTGTTATATCTCTGTTGGGATTCGGTCTCTTGGCTTGCCAAAAAAAGAACGAGCCTGAGCCAGAGCCAAAGCTTGTCGAGGTTGGCTCGGTTGAGACCTTACTCGGCTTTTGCGATCCGCCGCCGTCCGACCGGGTCAAGATAAAGGCAGCGACGTTTCAAATGGGGGGCGATCTCTACCCTGAGGAAGGCCCGGTTCGCGAGGTCAGTGTACGGGCCTTTGATATTGACCGAACCGAAGTGACCAATGCGCAGTTCGCCGACTTTGTTGAGGCCACCAGCTATGTCACCGACGCGGAGAAAGCCCAACCCGGTTTTGATGTGGACGGCGGTGCCGTCTTTATGCAGCCAACAGAGGAATTTCCGTCCTGGTGGCGGTTTATCGAAGGGGCGGATTGGCGACATCCCGAAGGACCGGACAGTTCTATCGAAGGCAAGGCGCAATATCCGGTCGTCCAGGTTTCCTATAATGATGCTAAAGCTTATGCGGACTGGGCCGGTCGGCGACTGCCGACCGAGGTCGAATGGGAATATGCGGCCGGAGCGGGCGCGACTACTAATTTTGTTTGGGGTGATGAAAAGACGCCGGGCGGCAAAGAACAAGCCAATACATGGCAGGGTAATTTCCCGCTGGAAAATACAGCCGAGGACGGCCATACGGGCCAGGCCCCGGTGGGCTGTTATCCGCCTAATAATTTCGGGCTTTATGATATGATCGGTAATGTCTGGGAGTGGACGGATACGGTTTTTCAAGCAGGAAATCCGGGAGTCGAAGGAGGGGAACCCATCCATGTCATCAAAGGTGGGTCTTTTCTTTGTGCTGATAATTATTGTCGTCGCTACCGCTCGGCGGCACGCCAACCACAGGAAGTGGGATTGCCGACCAATCACGTAGGGTTTCGCACTGTCGGGGATATTGACGAGTAACAAGAAAACGCCATATCTGAATCCATGACCAATAAGAAAACAGACCGGCAAAAACGTGAGGAGCGCTTGGCGCAAAATCTGCGCGATAATCTGCGACGTCGCAAACAGGCCGCGCGGAAAATTAAAGATACTCCAAAAGCTAATGACACTGCCTCTGAATCGTCATAGTCAGTGACATAGTCACGCCGTATTAATCTGTCAGTCCATGGCGGGTTTAAATCAAAATGGAAAATTAAAATGGACAGTATAGTCATCGAAGGGGGACAGCCTCTTAACGGCGAGATTGAGATCAGCGGCGCGAAAAACTCCGCGATTAAGTTACAGGCAGTGAGCCTGCTGACGGATCAGAAAATTACCCTGACCAACATGCCGCGCCTGCGCGATACCCGCTTTATGGGGCAGCTTCTGGCGCATATGGGGGTTGAGGTTGAAGAAGGCCCGGGGCCCAAGATGACCCTCCATGCCAAGAGCCTGTCCTCGACGACCGCGCCTTATGATTTGGTGCGGAAGATGCGGGCGACCTTTAATGTGCTCGGCCCGCTGATTGCCCGAACGGGTAAAGCTAAAGTTTCTCTGCCCGGCGGATGTGCCATTGGCGCGCGCCCGGTCGATTTGCACCTTAAGGCCATTGAGGCCTTAGGGGCCAATATCACTCTGGACGAAGGCTATGTGATTGCTGATGCCAAAAATGGATTGCGGGGGGCGGAAATAACTTTCCCATTTATAAGTGTCGGCGCGACGGAACACTCTATCCTGACAGCCGTTTTGGCTAAGGGCAAAACCGTTCTTAATAATGTGGCGCGAGAGCCAGAGATTATTGATCTGGCTGAGTGCCTCAACGCTATGGGTGCGAAGATTTCAGGTGCCGGTCGTTCTGAAATTGAAATCGAAGGCGTCAAATCTCTTGGTGGCGTCACCCATAGTGTCGTGCCTGACCGGATCGAAGCGGGCACTTATGCCCTGGCGGCAGCCACGGCTGGCGGTAAAGTCACCCTGCGTAATCTCCGTCATGATCATTTGGGCTCGCTCTGGCCTTTAATCGCGCAGGCGGGTGCAGATGTAGAGCTCAAGAAAGATCATGTCATTATCTCGCGCAATGGGAGTGGCCTCCGGGCGGTGGATATGGAAACCCAAGCCTATCCGGGTTTCCCTACGGACTTACAGGCGCAGTTTATGGCTATGATGACATTGGCGGACGGTGTTTCCATTATTCGAGAAAACATCTTTGAAAATCGCTTCATGCATTGCCCGGAACTAGGTCGTATGGGCGCCAATATTACGGTCACAGGGCGTGAGGCCATTGTGCGCGGCGTAAAATCTCTGCACGGCGCGCCAGTTATGGCGACAGATCTTCGGGCATCTGCCTCATTGATTAGTGCGGGCCTAGCCGCTAAAGGCACCACAACAGTTGGCCGCGTCTATCATTTGGACCGCGGATTTGAACATATCGAAATTAAGCTCGGCAATTGTGGGGCGAAAATAAAACGGGTCAGTGAATGAG
>JAHDBU010000163.1 GCA_020630275.1 Hellea sp. | reverse complement strand
TTCGTTTATTTCAAAAATTGACAACGTAAGACAATTGCTCCATTAAACATCAAAAATCAATGTGTCAAATAAGACTTTCGGGTTTCGGGGAGGAACAATGAAATTCAATCGACGGGAATTCTGTGCCGTGATGACGGCCAGTCTGGTGGCGTGTTCAGAACAGGAAAATAAGGCGCGTCATGCCGAGGGCATCTACGAATCATATGACAGTCGCTTTTGGGGGCTGATCGATAACAATGCGTCATTTGAAGTTCTAGGCAATGGCTATGGTTGGTCAGAAGGCCCAGCCTGGGACAAAGAAAACAATAGGCTATACTTCACCGATGTTCCTGGGAATAAAGCCTATCAATGGAGCGAAGTTGAAGGCGTATCCATATTCCTAGACCCATCAGGCTCCAGCCAAACTGAGGGATTTCGAGAAGCCGGTGCGAATGGACTTTTGTATACAGGCAATGACAGCCTGCTTTTATGCAATCACGGCGAACGTACCGTTCAACACATGCAAATTTCAACCGGTATGCGCACGAACCTAGCTAGCGGGTATAAGGGTAAAAAATTTAATAGTCCCAATGACTTAATTCAATCTTCTAATGACGATATCTTTTTTACTGATCCTCCCTATGGACTGGAAGGCTTGGACGCCTCGCCACTAAAAGAACTGGGTCACAATGGAGTTTACCACCGACGCACCGACGGAAGCGTTCGGTTGTTGATCGACGACATGACCTTCCCCAATGGGATCGCCTTATCGCCGGATGAAAACACGCTTTATATCGCTCAATCTGACCCCAAAGCCCCCCACCTTTATCGCTATGACCTTACTCAACCGGACAAGGCGAAAGAGATCATGGTGGACTTCTCCAAATATATGGGCGACGCCTTCCCGGGACTGCCCGACGGTATGGCGGTTGATGTCAAAGGCAACATCTTTGCGACCGGACCGGGCGGCGTATTTGTAATCGCGCCTGACAGTAAGGTTTTAGGACGCATACTGACGGGCAAAGGCAGCGCCAACTGTACCTTTGGCGAAGACGGATCGACTCTCTTTATCACAAATCATGACCGACTTGTGAAACTGAAGACCAAGACCACAGGCCTCCTGTGATTGCTTTAACGGCAATGTTTGAGTCTGGTGCCTTATCCCAGTCCGTCTTAGCCACGATTTTCGGCATCGCCATATTGTTGCTTTTAATTATCCGGTTCAAGACCAATGCGTTTATTTCATTACTTGCCGTTGCAATCATAACGGGCTTGCTGGCTGGACTGGCCCCAGAGGCTGCTTTCACCTCCGTTAAAAACGGAATGGGGGGAACCCTGGGTTTCATCGCGCCTGTCATTGGCCTGGGAGCTATTTTCGGAGCCATTTTAGAGCGTAGCAATGTGCTCGGCGCCCTTGCTGAGAAGGTTATTAAAGTCAAAACGGATCGATCCAAAACCATGGCGACCGGTGTTATGGGGCTGGTAGCCGCTACGCCCGTATTCTTTGACGTGGCTTTGATTGTTCTGATGCCCCTCATCAATAAAATGGCGGCAGCAGCCAAGAAAGTCCCATTGTTTTTCGGGCTCCCCCTATGTGCCGGCCTGGCTATTGGACATGCTTTTATCCCGCCGACCCCCGGCCCTATTCTTATTGCCAATGAAGTCGGTGCCAGCATTGGCAATGTCATTTTAATCGGGGCTTTTGTCAGCTTTGTGACTCTGATTGTCTCGGGGCCTGTTTTTACCAATTGGCTTGACCGCCGCGGCAGACTTCCTGGATCAATTCCAAATTTATCCGAAATTCAGGAAAAAGAGGCCAAGTCAACGGTCAGCTTCTCTTTGGCTCTTGGGCTTATTTTGTTCCCCATTGTTCTGATATTGATCGCCAATGTGGCCAAAGAATTTTTTGCAGAGAGCAGGCTGACCCAGTCCCTGCAAATTATAGGCCATCCTTTTTCCGCTCTAATACTAGCCTGTCTTGTAAGCTGGCTAGCCGTAGGCCCCAAAACCGACAAAGACCGAGAAACCTTTTCCAATGCCATTGCTCGATCGCTTGAGCCGACAGCACTGATAATCCTCGTCACCGGCGCCGGTGGTGCCTTCAAACAAGTCCTGACGGATACGGGCGCAGGTAATGATCTTTCAGCCTTGGTTCAGGGGCTTGGGCTATCCATTATTCTGACCGCCTTCGCATTGGCACTTTTATTTCGCCTCTTACAAGGCAGTGCCACCGTCGCCATGGTGACGGCCGCGGGTTTAGTGGCGGCCATGATCAACCCAGTAGATTTCACTGCTTGGCAGTTAGCAATATTGACGATCGCTATAGCCGCAGGCGCTTCAGGCTTTTCTCACGTCAACGACTCCGGGTTTTGGCTCGTCAACAGGCTGTTTAATTTGACTGAGAGAGAAACTTTAGAGACCTGGACATTGATGACGGGTATATTGTCTATCACAGCATTATTGCTTTGCCTCATCATCTATCCTCTTGCAGGATAAGCATATGACGAAGCAGTTTTCAAAATCTCGCAACTTGGGGCGCCTCGCAGGCTACGGCATTGGTGATTTTGGGCTGAATATCTATTGGCAGACCGTCTCCATATTTCTTTTGTTTTGGTACACAGAAGTCGCAGGTGTAGATCCAAGAATTGCCGGCACGATCTTTTTTATTGGGATGGCATGGGACGCGATTTCCGATCCAATAGTCGCATCTTTATCTGAACGCGTACAAACACGCATGGGCACTTATCGCCCGTTTTTGCTATTTGGCAGCCTGTTCACAGCTTTATTTTTCATTCTCTTATTCTGGGTACCTCCGTTTGAAGATGTAATCAAAATCGGATTTTTAATCGCGACGTGCCTGCTTTTTCGGACGGCCTACACGATTGTCGCAATCCCCTACTCAGCTATGGCCTCCCGAATTTCATATGACAGCAAAGAACGGGCGGACTTTTCCGGGGCGCGGATGTTCTTCGGTTTCTCAGCCCTCGTTATGATCTCAATGCTTTTGTGGCCATCTGTCTATTATTTTGAAAGTATTTCTGGTTCTCAATCAACAGCCTTCCAAATCACTGCTGGCATAGGCGGGATCATTGCAACCTTGGCCCTATGGATGTGTTTTGCAAATACGAGAGAATTACCGCTACCCAACAAAACAGTTCAATCCGAGAAAGTTTGGCAGGGCATTTGGAAAAACATCGTATCCAATCGAGCTCTGAGAATTTTGCTTATTATTATTATGCTCAATACAGCGGCCGGCTCAGCGCTTAATCTCACACTAATGTATTACATAAAAGCCAATGCTGATATTTTTGGTAGAACCGAAGTCCTCCTGACATTTTTCGCCCTTTCCGCCGCCATTACCGTCCCGTTTTGGACCTATCTGATCCGCATTTTGGGCCGGAGGAAGCTCTGGATCGGCACGAGTTTGATATACTTCACAACTGGAATGTTTCTCTTATTCGGACCAGATATTACCCTTTCTAATCTCCCGATTATCAATGGCAGCGCAAATATTCC
>JAHDBU010000162.1:1479-3499 GCA_020630275.1 Hellea sp. | reverse complement strand
GGGGAGCGCCTTCGACCACTCGGCCACGTCTCCGTCGCCGCCAATGCCCGTTTTAGGCAGTCTTGGCAAGCCCTTTGGTCAATAAAAAATTTGCGTCCGGCCTGTCTGCGCCCTAGAAGCCTTGGGAAACTCGATTTAGCGCCCAGGGGAAGCCGTTTTGATTCCAGTTGTGACCCAGAAAATTCTTGAGCTCTTGGCGCAGGTTATTGTGGCCGATGGGCATATTTACGAAACGGAGCTGGAGGCCTTTGCCAATTGCGCCGCTGAAATACCATTGCTGGATAATCACGGCCGACGCATCTCCAATGATTTTGTGCGCGGCTGGTTCGAGGCCCATTCCGGTCAGATCAGCGCTTTTCGCGCCAGTGACAACTCCGATGTGGATCTGACACGACTGATCCTAAGCCTGTCGGAATATCCCGACAAACAGGCCGTTGTGGACGCGCTGATCAAGATCAGCCGTTCCGATGGAGACGAGCATCTGGAGGAGAAGCTCTTGATCTCCATCGTCAAATCCTATTGGCAATATGACGGGCTGGATGCGCCCGGTTCTACGATCGGCGCTTAATCATCAGGCCAGAGCTTGTCCCACCAATCGGATTTGTCTTTTTCCTTGTCCTTGCGGGGTTTTAGGAACCCGCCTTTGTCGGCTTCGTCGATCTGGGTGCGAATATGGCTTGTGCTCCAGCCAGTCAGATTGGCCAGGGTCTTGATTTCTTTTTCCTTCCGCTCATTCACCCGTTCAATATAATCATCCGCTTCGGGGCAATTCATTTCGCCGTCATAGGCATGGCGCAAGATATAGCGACCCTGAAAGTTTGAGCGATCGCCTGTGGTTTTAAACTTGAGATCTTCGGGGAAAGACTCCGCATCATAGCGCACATGCAGGCGGGTAACGTAAACATCTTTGGCCATGGATTTGCCGCCGCCCCAGGGTCGCGGTCTCGGCCGGGGTTGCGGCATGGGCCGGATATCGTCTTCGCGCTCATTGAGCCAGAATACGCCGAGCTCGCGCAGCTGATCATCTGAGAGTGGGTCGGCGGCGCAAGGATCGCACCAATTCATATCCCAGGCATATTCCATAAACACGCCGTGCCCGCCTTCGCGCTTGGTCGAGGTTTTATACATATCCCGATAGAAGTCGCCGAACTGGTCTTTGACGAAAATTGGCACTTCTTTGTCGGATGGAATTTTATGGGTCCGGTAATTGGTGGTTTCAACCTTGCCCTTTCGGGTCAGAGCATAGACAAACAAATCCTGCGTGCCTTGGGCATTGACCGTACCCAGGCGGATAGGGAGCATGAATTTCGGGCTCTCATAAGCCACCGCAATAGGGCGGAGCATCTCGCCGCCAATATCGGCCTTTTTCTCAAGATTGACCTTGGCCACAAAGAATTTCATGTCTTGTTTGATATAGCTGCCAAGAGTTCGTTCCGCGCCGTCCGGGATTTTATATCCGTTCTCGGTGAGCCAGGTTTGCAGACCGTCGCTCTCTTTGGCTGAAAGGATGAGGATGTCGTACTCGCCAACCGAGAAGGTTTCTTCAATGGTGACACCGAGTGCTTGATCCCGAGCAGAGTCGGCCACCGCTGACTCCATCATAACCGGGGCAGACGCAGAAAACCGTTTGAGGCGATGACGCATTTCGCAAGGGTTGTCATCGAAGTATTCCACCAGACGCGGCGCCGTATAAGCGTCCAAATGATCCAGCAGAGACGCGTCGGAAACATGAACTTGCTCTTTCTTGATGACGGTCGGCACGGGGATGACCATGGCGAACTCGGTCGGATCGCCGATATAATCATTGGCCATGGTAATGACTGTGCGATCACCGTCCCGCACCAGGGCAACCTTCGAGCTCTGGTTAAACAAATCCGTATCGGCCTTGGCCACATAGAATCCGCAAAAGGCGTTGGCGTTAGGAGCTATACTCAGGCTTGCCGCCATGAGCGTACTACTCAGCAGGTATTTGGACAGTTTCATAAGTGTCTCCGTTTCGAGAGGATTGCAATTTTGGAAA
>JAHDBU010000162.1:0-1379 GCA_020630275.1 Hellea sp. | reverse complement strand
CCCGGGGATATCCACGCGCCTGAAAAGAAAAGCGCCACGACAACCAGGCCAAAATTGGCAGGATTAAAGAGATGCTTGCCTTGAAACCGGATCAGATATTTGGAGCTGATAGCTAGAACCGCGGCCGCGATGGACAACCAAACGGATCCGGTGCGCAACAGGATCGTCAAGGACAGTGCCGAAATCAACGGACTGCGCGGGTCAAACCGACGGCCCGTAATCTTATCGGCAAAATATTGCGTGGTCAGAGCCGATCCCAGACAGGCGACCACGTGCCAAGCAGGCAGGGCAAAGGCAAAATGAAAAATGCCCAGCAAGATGAGCGCGCTCAGCACACCAATCTGATAGTGACGGGGGTCCCTCAAGAGATAGGACATTATGGAATTATTATCGCTTTGTGCGTTCATCTTACCTGATTAGACGAAACTCGATCGCCGATCCTTGGAGCTCGGATGATATTTTATGTATTTTCTTCGTCATATTTGTAGAAGTATATGAATTTATGTGTTACCGAGCATTCAAATAACTAAAACAACATGAACCCAACCCATCACACGCACATGAATTTTTCGACATTTTCTGTTAAGGGGCCTTTGAGTTTGCCCTACAACTCCCTAAATTAACGCCATGAAGAAACTGACTTTATCCTTTCTCGGGTCGCTGATGGCCTTGGGCCTTATCCCGGCAACACAGGCGCAGTCCCCCCTATGGATGCCCGAAAGCGACAATATGCGGGTCGTGCCGCAGAACCAGACACAAGTGCAATTATCCTATGCCCCGGTGGTTAAAGAGACCGCGCCGGCCGTGGTGAACGTCTTTACATCCAAAACTGTCATTCGCCGTACGCGCAGCAGTTTCTTTGATGAAATGTTTGGTTTTCAACGCGCACCTCGCGAGCGCATGGAAAATTCCTTGGGATCGGGTGTGATTGTGCGCTCTAATGGAATCGTTGTCACCAATGCTCACGTTGTGGACGGGGCCGATGAGCTCAAGGTGGTTTTAAATGACCGCCGTGAATTTGAAGCCGAGATTATCGCGCAGGACGACCAGATTGATCTGGCGATCCTGAAACTGGATACAAAGGGCGAAACCCTGCCGACCCTGCCAATTTTGTCTTCTGATGATTTGGAAGTCGGTGATATTGTTCTGGCCATTGGTAACCCGTTTGGCGTGGGCCAGACCGTGACCAGCGGCATTATCTCGGCCTTGGGTCGGACCAATGTGGCGGACTTCTCGGCCTTTACCCAAACAGATGCGGCTATCAATCCGGGTAATTCCGGTGGCGCGCTGGTCAACCTCAACGGCGAGCTTGTCGGCGTGAACACACAAATTGCGTCCCGCTCTGGTGGCTCAAACGGCGTCGGCTTCGCCATCCCGGC
>JAHDBU010000026.1:19600-21810 GCA_020630275.1 Hellea sp. | reverse complement strand
AAAAGTCCTATTAATCTATTTATCATGAAAGCCCTTAATTGCGACATACTGAAATTGGCGCAAGATTTAAAGTCCGGCTTGCGCAATGGCTTACATAAAACTCTGCGGGTCGATATCTATGTGCAGGCGGTATTTGGACGGCAGCTTCATGCGCTTACGCCAGCTGGACATATAGGCGGACAGGTTTACCGATGGCTCGGCCTGAACAAGGATACGTCGGCGGAAGCGGCCTCGCAGGCGACCGATAGGGGGCTCGGACGGCCCGAGGATTTCTACACCCTCTGCCTTGGGGGCGAGAGAGACAAATTTTTTGGCGAGGGTCTCGGTTATGGCGAGTTCTGGCCCGGAGACGATCACGCCCGATAAACGTCCGAAAGGCGGCAGTCCCAAAATTTCGCGCATGGAGAGCTCGGCCGAGATGAAGCGCTCTCGGTCGCCTTCGGCCAAAGCCAGCAAAGCTTCATGTTCAGGCTGGTGGGTCTGGATGAGTGCCCTGCCCGGTTTGTCGGCGCGCCCGGCCCGACCCGCGACCTGCACCAGAGTTTGATAGGTGCGCTCTCCGGCTCTGGGGTCGCCGCCGACCAGGCTCAAATCGCCATCCACCACGCCGACAAATGTCAGGCCCGGAAAGTTATGACCTTTGACGACCATTTGAGTACCAACCAATATATCAATCTCGCCCCGCTCCATTCTCTGCATGCGGGCTTGGATGTTGTCGGCATTGCCAGATGTATCCGAAGAGAGAATTTCAATTCGCGCGTCCGGAAAATGCCGAGCGGCCTCTTCGGCGACCCGTTCAACACCGGGGCCAACGGAAGTGAGGCTGTCCTCGGCGTGACAGCTCGGGCATTCCTTGGGCATGCGCATAGAGAAGCCCGTGTGATGACAAACGGCCCGCCCTGTATCACGGTGCTCGACCAGCCAGCTATCTGTATCCGGGCTTTTCAGCTTCTCGCCGCATGCGCGACAAATAATGAGCGGTGCATAACCCCGCCGGTTGAGATAGAGCATGGCCTGCTCACCGCGTTCCAAAACTTCGGACGTCGCCTCAATGAGAGGCGCTGAAATATAGTCACCCTTCTCGGGCACATTGTCCTTAAGATCGACCAGTTCCACTTCGGGGAGCGTGATACTGCCCGGACGCTCGGGCAGGACCACATGGTGATAACGTCCAGACCGGGCATTAACGAGACTCTCTAGGGACGGCGTGGCGGAAGCCAGAATGACATCTGCGCCCGTCAATTTGGCGCGCACGACAGACATGTCCCGCGCATTATAGATGACGCCCTCTTCTTGTTTGTAGGATGTGTCGTGCTCTTCATCGACCACGATAAGTCCCAATTTCGGGAAAGGAAGAAACAATGCGGACCTCGCCCCGACAACGAGCTTGGCACGCCCATTAACCACTTCGCGCCAGACCCGGCGGCGCTCCGCTTCCCCCAATGCAGAATGCCAGGCAGCCGGTTCCGCCCCAAAGCGTTTGGCAAAGCGTTTAAGCCCAGCCTGTGTCAGGGCGATTTCTGGTACAAGGATGAGCGCCTGTCGACCATGTTTCAACGCTTCTGCGACCGCCTCGAAATAAACTTCCGTCTTGCCCGATCCTGTTACGCCATCGAGCAAAGTCACGGAAAAGCCTGGCGCATTGACAAATTCCCGTAGTCTGACCGCCGCGTCGGCCTGACCTTGTGACAGCTCCAATCCATCTTGACTTGGATCAGGTTCGGCGAAGGGTTGATCCACAGGCAGGCTCTCGGCAATCAATCCGCCCGCATCGGCAAAGCCGCGCACGACCCCGGCGCTGACCCCGGACCGTTCGGCGATTGTGCTGGCCCGTGCCGGAAATGGTCCGCCCTTTTCCAAAATCAAGCGTCGTGCCGGAGTGATCCGCGTCAGGATTTCCGACTTAGGCGTGAACTGCGTCACAATCGGACTGGCATCGAGCGCTTTCCGGGCACTCAATACCATTCGCAGCACCATGCCCGGCGAAGCGCAATTATATTTGGCGACCCAATCCACAAATTTCAAAACATGCTCTGGCAAGGGCGGGCAGAACTTCTTTTCGGCTATGGATTTCAGGTTTCGTCCTGGTTCGGCTTCACTCAGGCCCCAAACGACACCGAGCTTGAACTGCTGGCCAATGGGGGCAAAAACGAAATCACCCACCGAGATATCCACGTCAAAAGGCACGAGATAGTCAAAAGGACCATCTA
>JAHDBU010000026.1:13401-19500 GCA_020630275.1 Hellea sp. | reverse complement strand
TCACCCACCGAGATATCCACGTCAAAAGGCACGAGATAGTCAAAAGGACCATCTACATTGACCGGAAACAGGACTTGTGCGTTTTTCGCGGGCATATTCTGTGTTAAGTCTCGGGCTTAAAAGCGACTCAGCTGAACTCTCGGAGTACCTTATGAAATTTTTTGTCGATAGTGCAGATTTGGAACAAATTGGCGAACTTAATGATATCGGGCTTGTAGACGGGGTGACGACCAATCCATCTATCATCGCGAAATCAGGACGCGATTTCAAAGAGGTCATCGCGGAAATCTGTAAGCTGGTCGCCGGGCCGGTCAGTGCCGAGGTAACGGCCGTTGAAGCCGACGCCATGATCAAAGAAGGCAAAGAGCTCCGAAAAATCGCGGATAATGTCTGTGTTAAATTGCCCCTGACTATGGACGGGCTGAAAGCCTGTTCGTCTTTGTCCAAAGCTGGAATTCCAACCAATGTCACGCTTTGTTTCTCGCCAAATCAAGCTTTGTTAGCCGCCAAATGCGGCGCTTCCTTCATTTCCCCTTTTATTGGTCGATTGGATGATATCACACTGGATGGCTTACAGCTGATCGAAGACATCCGGCTTATCTATGATAACTACGGATTTGAAACAGAAATCCTTGCGGCTTCTATTCGCAGCGTTAATCATGTCAAAGAATGCGCCCTCGTCGGCGCCGATGTCATGACGGCGCCACCTAATGTTATCAAAAACCTAGCCAATCACCCGCTAACGGATAAGGGCCTGGCAGCTTTCTTGAAGGATTGGGAAAAGACGGGTCAGTCTATCCTATAGACGACAACGCCTCGCTGTTATCAGCGCAATAAAAAGACCCCGCCCGTTTGACGGAGCGGGGTAATTTTTTACTCGGACGTGAGTAAAGTCTTTTGTAGAGATTTATCTCTTTAGTTAGATTTCTTCAAGCGCGTTACGTTCAATGATTCATCTACAGTTTTGTCTGTTGAAAAAATCTCTGACTGAATGATGCTTTGACCTGAGCTGATACCAGTGATCGAGGCATATTTTTCAAGCTTCTCTCGCATTTGCTGGTTAATCTTCCGTAGGTTTTCAAAATCCTCAAGCGTTGTCGAGAACTTGGAATTAAGTGTCTCAAACTCTATCTTGGACTTCGAGAGAGCTTTGGAGGAACGATCAAATTCCTCTGACTTGAGACGCAGACGATCTTCCAGGCTCTCGGCACGGTCGCGTTCGTTCACGAGAGCGTTTCGTAAGCTGATAAACTCCTGATCCAGATGTGTGGCCATGTTTTCCTTGATCCGGATTTGTGTGTCTAATTGATCAATACGGGTTTTCAGCGCGAGATTTTCTTCGTCACGTCGTTTAATGGTATCTTCAAAAACGTTTTTCTGGGTTGTCAGATCATATTTGACGTTTTCCAGCTGCCCAGTCAGTTCAACATGCTTGCCTTTCAGATCCGCATGGTCGGCTCGAAGGTTTTTGAGTTCAACTGTGGTTTGATCGCTGTGAGCTGATTTTTGAGCATATTTCTCACTGATCTCTTCGAGCGTGTTCCGTAGCTCAACCAACTGACGCTCCCGTTGGGCAAGCTCAGCTGTCTGATTGTCCAGACGGTCTTGCATCTTGTTGATGGTGTTGTCGCTGTGGTTGATCTTGTCTTCGGCTGACTGGAACTTGGCAGTGAGGGCTCTTATCGTGCGCTCATTGTTGGCGTTCTGAGCGTGAACCTGACTTTCTGAGTCACGGGAGGCCGCCAAGGTCGCTTTGGACTCTTCTAGATGTGTTCGAGTTTCGGCGTGACGTTTTTCCAACTCGCTCAGTTTGGCATCCAGTTCATTGGCCCAGCTTGTCTTCTGAGAAAGCTTGGACTCGAGCTCAGCTACGCTTTTGCCCAATGTTTTATTCTCGGATTGGACCCTGCGCATGGCCTTGAGGTCCAACTCCATTTTCGAAATTGCGCCGTTGAGGGTCGAAATTCTCTTGATCGCCGACTGTTGCTTGGCCGCGCTGTCGCGGAGCTCATCCGCAAAACTCTCCATGGCCGATCTGGCCTGTCCAAGATCATCAATATCCGGAATGACGGAATCTATTGGTGCGTCATACTCAGTCTTGTATGCTGGCGTTTCAGATTTAAAGCTCTCGTAAGACGCGTAGCCACGGTCACTGCTTTTACTTTTGCCAAATAGTCCCATAAGAACCTCCCATTCACTAGTTGTTTCGCTTTGCGATTCTTAAGTTTGAATGTTCCGTAATTAGATTCGTAATTTTCACAAAGCGCGATTTTTCAACCGACATCGGATTTTGACATAGACAAATCTAGCGACTCACAATGCTAAGCTCTCATGCCTGCAATCGTTATCATGCTCATAGCCGCGATCGTAACGGCCTGTATTTCCGGCATTTTCGGCATGGCGGGCGGAATGATCTTCATGGCCGTAATTACTCTATATCTAGGGGTTGCTGAAGCCATGGTCGTTCATGGGGCGGTTCAAAGCGTTTCAAATTCCTACCGTTCATATCTTCTAAAGTCCGATATTCGTTGGGATGTGCTGCTCAATCATTTGATTGGCGCGCTGCCGATTATCGTTATTCTCGCCTTTGTCTCTTATGTGCCTGACAAGCAGTTCCTGTTTGTTGTTTTAGGGCTGCTGCCATTTCTCTTATGGTTGCCCCGGCGTTTATTTAACGGCGACGCTGAACGGCCAATGCATGCCGTTCTTTGCGGCGCTATGATTATGGCACTGAACATTTCAGCGGGTGTTGCCGGTCCTGCTTTAGATTTTTTCTACGTCAAAACGGCGATGACACGACAGGAAATCGTCTCCACCAAAGCGATTACCATGTTCTTTTCACACATGGTCAAAATCGTCTATTTCGGCATTCCTCTTTTCATGGCGGCAAATTTGAACGGGATGCCAGCAGGGTGGTTTTTCGCCGCCGCTATTCCCTGTGTCATGATAGGTACATTTATCGGGACCCGCATTTTATTGCGCCTCAAGGACGTGAACTTTAAGTCCTACACGAAATATCTAGTGACTCTTGTTGGGGTTTATTACTTATGCAGGGCTGCAGGTTTGTTTGGCGGCGTAACCTGACTGGGTGTTTGTTCGCGCCTAGAATACCAGGAATAAAACCCAATACCGAGCAATGTCATGGCCGTTCCAATGGCATCGTAAATCCCAAAGGGCTCGCCTAGCCAAACGATGGCGAAAAACACGGTCGCGACGGGAGACAAAAGGCCAAGCGTCGCCGTGGCCTGCGCCCCGATCCGGTTTATGGCGATGTTGACCAGAAAAGACGGAATTAAAGTCGATACAACGGCCAAAACTATTCCCAACATCCAAATGCGGCCCGGTAAATCAGAAAACTGTGTTTCTCCAGTTATAGCGGTTTGCACGATAAGATGGATAAATATGATGGTTCCTGCGGAAAACATGGCACAACAGGTAAAAACCGTACTGCCCAGTCGAGTGATTAGGGGCTTGGCTAATAACTGAAATGCCGCAAAAGCAACTGCACAGGTCAGGATCATTGCGGTGCCCAGCCAGAGGTTTTCACCCGTGGCGATATCACCATTCGCAAAGATCAGCAGAATGCCTGAATATCCCAGTAATATAGCCAAAACCGAAAGAAGTTTGGGCCGATATCCCAGAAAGACGACGCTCATCATCAAAACAAAAACCGGATAGGTAAAAAGTAAAAGCCGCTCGAGCTGTGCTGTCACGTATTTCAGGCCCTCAATATCCAGAAACGCACAGACGTAATAGCCCAAAACGCCCAGCAGTCCTGCAAGAAACATATGATTTGCTTTTGGCAAATCGTCACCAGATATTTTCCGCGCTCGTAATGCCAGAACAAATATGGCCAGATAAACCGGCATAGAAAACCCAAGCCTCATAGCCATCAAAGTAATGGCGTCAATTTGGTTAGCTGCCAGCCCGTCAACTGGCTGATAGGCCAGTTTGACGAAAATGGCCTTCATGGAAAAGAGAACGGCACCCAAGGCCCCAAATAGATACCCCCAACCCTGCCCCGTCATAATTGATCGGGTCTGAGAAGAACTTGCCACATATTCTCTCAAGGTTGGGCGCAAGACGTCCTCAGGTCCGACGGGCTTTGAAAAAGGATTTTAAAAGTTGCGATCCTTCATCGGCCAAAACCCCGCCAGTTACATCAGGTCGGTGATGGCAGCTGGATTGCTCAAAAAACCGAACTCCATTTTCCACGGCCCCGCCCTTGGGGTCGCTGGCACCATAGACCAGTCGCCCAATGCGCGCATGGGAAATCGCACCTGCGCACATGGTGCAAGGTTCAAGCGTCACATATAACGTCAGGCCCGTCAGTCGATAATTGCCTTCTTTGTATCCTGTATCTCGAAGACATAAAATTTCTGCATGCGCTGTCGGGTCGTCAAGGGCGATAGGCGCGTTACCCGACCGGGCTATAATTTCTCCGGTCTTTGGATTGACCATGACCGCGCCAACAGGTACCTCGCCGCGGCGGGCAGCAGCTTCGGCCTCGGCCAAAGCTTCGCGCATATAGTCTTCATCGGTCATCTACGCAGTTTGACTGATATGTTTTTTGGGTCAAGGCATGACATCTATGCAAAACAAGAATGACAGGAATGGCGAGCGGATTGCCAAATACCTGGCACGAGCCGGTATCGCCTCACGTCGAGACGCTGAAAAGCTCGTTGAAGCCGGGCGTGTAAAGGTCAATGGCAAGGTTCTAACATCGCCTGCATTTAATGTTACCGATAGAGACAAGATCGAATTTGACGATAAACCTGTCGCGAAGGACCCGCCGCGACTCTGGCGCTACCACAAGCCGACAGGGCTCTTGACGACACACAAAGACCCGGAAGGTCGTCCTACAGTTTTTGAAAACCTGCCCAAAGACCTGCCACGCGTTATGTCGGTTGGACGGCTTGATATGAATTCCGAGGGCTTGCTTCTGTTGACCAATGATGGTGATCTCGCCCGAGCGTTGGAATTGCCCAAAACTGGATTTTTACGGCGCTACAGAGCCCGTGCCTATGGCAAGGTAGATCAGGCGACCTTGGACAAGCTTAAAGACGGGATTATTATTGACGGCATACCGACCGGATCAATCGAGGCCACACTTGAGCGCCAACAAAGAGATAATGCCTGGATTTTAGTCGCCATTCGCGAAGGCAAAAACCGCGAGGTCCGTCGGGCCCTAGAAACTGTCGGGTTAAAGGTCAATCGATTGATCCGTTTGTCTTATGGGCCCTATCAGCTGGCCCAGCTGGAAAGAGGTGCGGTCGAAGAGGTCAAAACCCGAGTATTACGGGATCAACTCGGCCATCTGATTGATATCCCCGAAGCTCCAAAACTCAAAACCGGTCAGAACACGTCAGGGCATAACAAGCCGGGCAATAAGAACAAACGAGGCTCCAAGTCCGGGGGCTTTAGAAAAGGCGCTTCAAAATCCGCAAAGCCTGCAAACCGTAAGTCCGACCCGAAATCTGGAACAGTCCCGTCCCGTCGCCGTAAACCGAACCAGAGAGGTTCGCGCAAATGAGGATTGTTTCTGGCAAACTTCGAGGGCGAAATATCGCGACCCCGTCCGGGCGTGATACGAGACCGACGAGTGATCAGACTCGCGAGTCTTTGTTTAATATACTCTCGCATGCAGAGTGGGCGCCTGATCTGGACGGGGCGATTGTCGCCGATATTTTCGCGGGTAGCGGGGCGCTCGGTCTGGAGGCGATTTCAAGAGGTGCGGAATTTTGCTTGTTTGTCGAAACAGAACCCAAAGCCCGTGCCGCAATCCGGAGCAATATAGAGAAAATGGGACTATTTGGTTGCACTCGCCTGCATCGACAGGATGCTACAAAACTGCGGATAGCACCGGGTAACCTACGCGGCCCCTTCACCCACATATTTATGGATCCCCCCTATCATAAAGGGCTCTGGAAACCAGTTCTCAACAAACTGAATTCTCTGGAAATGATTGCTGCGGAAAGTGTGATCGTTCTGGAGGTGGCGTCCGATGAAGATGTAGACAATTCGGGTTACGAGATTTTGGATGAACGTCAGTGGGGAGCCGCTAAAGTCTTGTTTTTGAGAACGAACTAGCTAGGCGAC
>JAHDBU010000026.1:0-13301 GCA_020630275.1 Hellea sp. | reverse complement strand
CCGATAAATTTTTGCTTGGCGTCCTGGCCGGCCATTGCTTGACGGAGCGCGACCTTGAGCTTGGCCGATGTGTTTTTTAAGTCAACATTGGTTTCACTGAGCGTGATATTGGCAATCTTCAACTCATCATTTTTAAGTCGGATTTCCGCATTTAACCTTTGCTCGGTACGATAACTTCTGATGATATGAATTAGAAAACCCGTCAAAAATGACATAGCCACAAACGCCAGAAAAAGTTGAATATTCCGGGCTCTTGTTTTTTGAGCGGCGAGTTGGGTTTCAAATTGGAGCTTGTCGCGTTCTCTTTCGATTTTTTCGTTTGTTATCTTGAGTGATCTCGAAAGTCGGTTTCTATTAGCGGAAAGTGCTTTTTCATCTAACAATTCATCTAATATGTCCATTTCGCTATCTAACACAATTGCATCCGCTAACTCGCCTTGAGCTACAGCAATAAGTTTTTTAGCTTTCAAAATATTTATCCCGAATTCATTCTCTAAATTAGCTCCAAATAATTCTTCTGCTTTTTGGGCATAAGCTAAGGCTTCGGAATATTGTCCAATTTTTGCCAACACTAGAGCCATATTAGCGCTATAAGCAGCCATTATATCCGGACGAGAAACAACGTTTTCAAGCCGTCGATAATACCTGAGTGAGGCCTCTAGGTCTCCCGCGTAAGAATAATTCTTTCCGAGAGTGTAGAACATAATTTCCTGCTCGCTAGGGTTCAGGCTCTCTAGCCTATCCTCAACAACAGAAAGAACAGATATCGCCGCTTTTGGCCCTAATTCCAGTCGTGCAACATGGGCAAAATTGTTGATTAGATGATAAGCATCTATTTTAAGGCCCGATTTTTCAGCAGACTCGATATATCGTCCAGATGCTTCAATCGTTCTCGATACATCCCGATCAATAACAAAGGCGACTACGAGCATTTCACTACTCAAGTAATGTAGCCGCCAATAATCCTTATCCGCTAATGAGGTCTTTGACGCCAACTCGTGAGCCCGCATTGCCCATTCCAAAGTTTTCGCGTTATCAGTTTGTTTGTGATACCAGTTTGCTAACGTAATCGCGCATTGATGAGCCAGTTTCGGTGCTTTAACGGCTGCACAGTTCTCGAACCATTCCAGTGATTTAATTTTTCCTTGCTCGTCTTCTATGCTAGGAAGAAAAATAGACTTCTCGTAAATAACTCGGAGCTCATTGTCGATATTTAGCGACGATAACACTCGCTGAGCTTTTCCAAGATCTTGATCCGACAGGGCTTTGTTTAGAGAAGGTAAGGATACCTCATCAATATCGATTTCTCTGAGCGTCTTATCGAGAGATATTGCGGCTTCAGAAAGCTTTCTGAAGTCCTCTATTTCATCGGCCATAACTAAGCTAGGATTTGCTAAAACAACTAATGCCAATGTCAGATATGTGAGTAACTTTACGAACACATTTGACAGCTATTTAAAAAAAGCGATGAAATCGTTAACAAAAAAGACCCGCGGAATGCGGGCCTTCACTAAGTTTTCTGATTAAAGAACAACTACTGTTCCGCCACCAGTTACAACTTCTACTTCATCCATAGTGAGTTCACGCATTGAACAACTCCGTTGATGATATATGTCGGGCTGAATCGCCCTCAATTTCTTGTCTAACGAATGGCTGTTGTTGTCAATTCGTTAACCATATTGTTTCCCTGTCATAATTACGAATGTGGTAGAAACTGAAGGAAATACGGAAATTTACCCCGAAATTACTACCTTTAGTGCTATTTACACTGGATATCGAGTGTTACCCCGTTGATATTTCAAGTTTTCCCTCTAGCGGCGACCAAACAGCTTTTCTATATCCGCTAGCTTTAATTCAACATAGGTTGGGCGGCCATGGTTACACTGTCCGCTATGAGGAGTGGCCTCCATTTGGCGCAGAAGTGCGTTCATTTCAGAGGCATTTAATCGCCGCCCGGAGCGGACAGATCCGTGGCAGGCCATGGTGCCGCACACATCTTCGAATCGTTCTTTGAGGGATAACGCCTCATCATAGGCCGAAAGATCATCGGCCAAATCCCGAATCAGTCCGTGCACATCCATTTCGCCCAAGAGCGCTGGTGTTTCACGCACCGCAATGGCGCCATTCCCAAACGGTTCAATCATCAGCCCCATTTCAGCCAGTTCTTCGGCCCGAGAAAGGACCCGCGCAGCATCCGCCTCCCCGAGGTCGACAATATCCGGAATCAACAGAGCCTGACGCTCTACCCCCTGCCCGCTCATGGCCTGTTTCATCCGCTCATAGACCAGGCGTTCATGGGCGGCGTGCTGATCGACTATGACGATACCGTCCGCAGTTTGGGCGACGATATAGGTTTCATGGACTTGCGCACGGGCGGCCCCCAGCGGATTCTGCTCCGGATCAGGCCTATGTTGAGCGTGATAGTCTGCTTGTGTTTCTTCGACCTTCGCTGAAAACCCATCAACCAGAGGCTGGATTTGCGGATCCGGCCGTTCCATTGGTCGATATTGATAACCACTCGGACGGTAATCCCCCTGCAAAGGTAGAGACGTCCCGCCGGATTGGATTTTCCCCAGCGCATAATCCGAAACGGTCGTGCTGGCCCGGTGTCCGGCCCCTGCGAGCGCATGACGCAAAGCTGATACGATCAAACCTCGCACCAGATTGGGATCGCGAAAACGCACTTCCGTTTTGGCCGGGTGCACATTGACGTCCACATGGGTCATGGGCAGGTCGACGAAAAGCGCTGCCACGGGATACCGATTGCGCGCGAGAAAATCCTGATAGGCGCCGCGAATCGCCCCGTGCAGGAGCTTGTCTTTGACCGGGCGGCCATTCACAAACAGATATTGATGCAGGCTATTGCCTCGCGAATAAGTTGGTAGGCCCGCAAATCCGGTCAGACGAATTCCTTCGCGTTCGGCATCAATTGGCAAGGCATTGTCACCAAACTCTCTACCCAGAACGGCAGCCATACGAGACAAATGCCCGTCTTCGCCTTTAGGCTGGGCGTTGACCCGAAACGTTGTTCGGGTCCCAGAGTTAAGGGAAAAGCCAATGGTCGGATTGGCCATGGCCAGACGCTTGACCGTATCAGAAATCGCCAGACTTTCACTACGTTCGGACTTTAAAAATTTGAGGCGCGCCGGCGTTGCGTAAAATAAATCCCGGACTTCAACCTTGGTGCCTGATAGTCCAAACCTTGGTGCCGGTTTGACCTTGCCCACCTCGCCACCTTCGACTGATATCTGCCAGGCTGAATCGGAATTGGCCGTTTGTGAGGTCAATGTCAGCCGCGCTACCGATCCGATGGACGGTAAGGCCTCGCCGCGAAATCCCATGGTAGCGATATTTAAGAGATCCCATTCACCGGCCGCATTGGGTGAAAGCTTGGAAGTGGCATGGCGCTCAACCGCGATTGGCAATTCCTGCGCGCTCATGCCTTTGCCATCATCGCTGACGGAAATATAGGTCCTGCCGCCATCTTCATAACGGATATCGATCTGTTGGGCGCCCGCATCCACGGCATTCTCTGCCAGCTCCTTGATAACACTGGCTGGGCGCTCAACCACTTCACCGGCAGCAATGCGGTTAATGGTTTCCGTCGGCAACCGCCGGATGGAAGGAATCTCTGACATCGGTCAGCATTAGCCTAAAACGGGCTCAGTTGTAACACCAGGAAAGGCGAATTTTATTATTGAAAAACAGAAAAACGGGACACGGTGTCCCCCCAGCTATATGCCGTTCCACGCGTGAAACACACCTGTTTCACCATGGAAACTTCGGGTTTTGCCCTATTCCACTGTGGAACTGGTGGTCTATTTTGGACCTATTTTGGACTCAGGCGCACAATTTTACGGGGTAAAGCCACATAAATGGCCCCGTCTGGCCCGGTTGTGACATCGCGTATACGGCCTTTATCTTTGAGGATTTCGACCTCGCCCTTATATTTATCGCCGTCCACATCAATAAGACGTAGAGATTGGAAGGCCAGTGATCCTGCCAGTAATCGTCCTTTCCAATCAGGGAACAGGTTCCCCGCATAGACATCCAGACCGCAAACAGCGATGGACGGGGTCCACTGACTGGCCGGCTGGGCCATACCCGGCAGTGCCTGATGTTCGGTCAGGACGGTGCCGTTATAATTGATCCCGTAAGAGATTTTCGGCCAGCCATAATTGATCCCGGGTTTGATAGCGTTGAGCTCATCACCACCTTTTGGGCCATGTTCGGTTTCCCACAAAACGCCCGTCTCAGGATGCCAAATCAGGCCTTGTGGATTACGGTTTCCATAACTGTAAATGGACGGGTATTTGGCGTCGAGATATGGGTTGTCGTCAGGGATAGACCCATCCCGGTTGATTCTGTGAATTTTACCGTTCGGCCGATCCAAGTCCTGTGCCTGTTCTTTAGGCCCTCGATCACCGATTGAGAAGAAGATATGCCCTTTGTCGTCAAACGTAATCCGGCTGCCATAATGGAAGCCTGTATCCAGATAGTCATCAGCCTGCGCCTGAAATAAAGTTTCTTCGGCAGTCCACTGATTATCAACGATTTTTCCGCGAATGAGCTTCGTCATGGACGCACCTGATGTGCCTTCAAGTGGATGAGAAAATGTCAGATAAACGAGATTGTTCCGGGCGTAATCCGGGTCTGTCGCGACATCCAGTAGTCCGCCCTGACGCGCATTGTTCACCACAGGTATGCCGGATATTTCGGAAACCATCCATCCTTGGGCCAATTCATCGGATTTTTGCGCCAGCTTTAATGTGCCCTTCTTTTCAGTAATCAGGACTTGATCCCCTACGAAATGAATGCCCCAGGGCTCGTCCAGACCTGTGATGTAATCTTCGACATTGATCTGACTCTGAATATTATCGACCTGATCAATAGCAGCGATCGGTGCCGTTTCTGCCCGCTTATCAACTGTGGCGGGCGTTTGCGGCTCCTCTGCTGCTGGCGCGCCGGCCTTCAAATATACAATCAGATTTTCAATCTCGGCATCACTTAAACCGCCTGCAAACCCCGGCATACCGACCTCGTCAATACCGTCCGCGATGTTTTTACGGATAGACGCCAAATCCGAACCGTGTTTCCAATCCTTATCAAACAGGCTGGGCGCACTGCCACCCTCAAGCCCTACGCCGTGGCAAGAGGCACAATATTCAGCATAAACACTCTTACTGTTATCAGCGGCCCCAGCTGTACAGGCTGAGAGGATGAGTAAGGGAATCGAAGTCAATAAAATCTGTCTCATAAGGTCACACTACTGCGAGATTTCTATCCTGTCACGCGTAGGAAATTGACTTGTTTGTGATTTTCCGCAAATTCAGCTTTAAATCACAATAAGAGGGAACGCATGATTAAGCCTTTAATGCTGGCCGGAACCGCACTCTTAGGGTTCAGCCTGACCAGTAACGCCCAAAGCCATGACATCGCGCCGCCGTCTGAAGTCCTGAGCATATATGATATCGCCGAGACGCCTTCTGCCGAACGCATATATGATGATATCGCCAAGCTGGTCAGCTTTGGCACCCGGCACACCTTGTCCGAAACAGAAAGTGATGAGCGCGGTATTGGCGCGGCGCGGCGTTGGATATTCGCTGAGTTTGAAAAAATTTCAGAAGACTGCGGCGGATGTCTGGAGGTTATTTTTGTTTCCGACACCATCGAAGGCGAAGACCGTATCCCTGAACCCACAGAAGTCATGAGCGTGTTGGCTATTCAGCGCGGAACCACAGACCCCAATCGCTATGTCATGATGAGCGGGGATATCGATAGCCGCGTGACCGATCCGCTCAACGGTAAAGACCTCAGTCCTGGCGCCAATGACAATGCTTCTGGAATGGCTGGCGTCATTGAGGCCGCGCGTATCCTGTCCCAAAAGGAATTTGCCGGCTCTATTATTTACGCAGGACTGTCCGGTGAAGAGCAAGGCCTCTTTGGCGGCAAGATTGTCGCCCAATACGCGCTGGACGAAGGCTGGGAAATTAAAGGCGTGCTCAATAACGACATGATCTCCAATATTTCCGGCATAGACGGTGTGATCGACAATTCCACTGTTCGGGTCTTTTCCGAGGGAACGCGAGCAACCGAAACGCCAGAAGAAGCCCGCATACGGCGCTTCACCGGCGGCGAAGTCGACAGCCCGTCGCGCAATCTGGCCCGCTATGTCAAGAAGATGGCTGACACCTATCTGACCAATCTGGATGTCATGATGGTGTACCGCCTGGACCGATACCGACGTGGCGGTCATCACCGTCCGTTTAATGATGTGGGCATGCCGGGTGTTCGGATCATGGAAACCCATGAGCATTATGACCGCCAGCATCAAGACCTGCGGACCGAAGACGGTAAGGAATATGGCGACACTATGGACGGCGTCGACGCAGATTATGCTGCAAAACTAACGGCGCTCAATGCTATCACGCTGGCGGGTATGGCGGGTGCGCCGCCCTTCCCGGCCGAGGTCGAAGCCAGCGGCGCTGTTTCGCCATCCGCCAAGCTCGAATGGAAAACGCCTGAAAACGCGGACAATCTAGCCGGGTATAGAGTGCACTGGCGCCTGACGACAGAGCCCGAATGGACCCATTCGCGCTATGTGGGCAAGGTCAATGAATGGACGTTCAAAAATCTGGTGATCGATAATTACTATTTCGGGGTATCTGCCGTCTCTTTGGACGGTCATGAAACACCGGTCGTCTTTCCCGGGGTTGCCGGGCGGTTCTAGCTTTCACATTTTTTTCGCCTCTCAGGCGAACTCGAATGACAATGTTCATGACCTTGTTAAGCAAGGTGCAAAGGGAGATTCACCATGAATTCAACGCGCAAGACTTTGCTAGGCGGCGTCGCTGCCCTGGCTTTCGCTTTTACATTAGGGGCTTATACAACCGCTGACCGTCTGCCGTTTTTCGGAGAGGCCGCCGCTCATCCTCATAAAAACTGGCCCAAAAAGAAAGAAACAAAGAAAGACAAGGTCGAAAAAGTCGAAGCCACTGATGAAAAATCTGATGGCAAAAAGAATTCTTATGGGAGCGACTCGTCCGGAAGCGATACCGACTCTAAAGAGGCCTATGGCAGCGCCCACCCGGAAAAACAAAGCGATAAAAAGAAAAAACCAAAGCCCTCACTAAAAGACTTCGAGTCCAAGAAGCCGAAGTCTCTGAAAGAAATTGCCGAGGCGGTCGCCGCAGAGGATGCCAAAGACGCGGAAGTTAAAGACGAGAAGTGGGACGTCAATAACCCACCAGGCGACTCTATGTCTGTTTCCATTGATGTGGACGAAGGCACCTGGATGAGTCTGGACGTCAGCCCGGACGGCAAGACAATCGCCTTTGATCTGCTGGGCGATATTTACACTATGCCGGCTAGTGGTGGGATCGCAACAAACCTCACCTCTGACATGGCTTGGGACATGCAACCGCGCTTCTCCCCGGATGGGAAACAGCTGGCTTTCACTTCGGATCGAGCCGGTGGAGACAATATCTGGGTGATGGAGCTGGACGGAGACAACAAAAAGCAGGTCACCAAGGAAAGCTTCCGCTTGACCAATAATGCGACCTGGAGCCCAGATGGCCGTTTTATTGCCGCCAAGAAGCACTTCACCACATCCCGTTCCCTCGGTACCGGAGAGATCTGGCTCTATCACCCGACGGGCGGTTCCGGTGTTAAACTGGTCAAACGGCCTTCGGAAAGCCACCAAAAAGAACTGGGCGAACCCATGTTCTCGCCGGATGGGCGCTATGTCTATTACACAATGAACACCACGCCCGGCAGTCGCTTTATCTATGCGCAGGATTCCAACACACAGCTCTTTCAGATCAAGCGCTACGATATGGAAACTGGCGATATCATTACGGCAGCTGGCGGGGCTGGTGGTGCCGTGCGTCCAACCCCATCTCCAGATGGAAAGCATCTGGCATTCGTCAAGCGCGAACGCATGCAATCCATGCTGTATTTAAAAGACCTGGTGAGCGGGAAAGAAACCCGCATTTACGACAAACTTGATCGCGACATGCAGGAGACTTGGGGCGTTCAAGGCATGTATCCAAATATGGATTGGTCGCCGGATTCCCGTCACCTCTATTTCTGGGCCGGCGGGAAAATTAATCGCCTCGATATCGAATCCGGACGTTCCGAGATCATCGAATTCAGCGTCAATGATGAGCGTGAAGTGCGGTCCGTACCCAGACCAAAAGTCGAGGTCGCACCGGACAGCTTCGTCACCAACATGCCCCGTTACGCGCAAGTATCTCCGAATGGTGAAAAGGTCGTGTTCGAAAGCCTCGGAAAGCTTTATGTCCAATCCATGGGCGGTAGCCCGAAGCGACTGACCCGCCTGCCGGAAAATGTCCGCGAATATGACCCGAGCTGGTCCCGTGATGGACGCTCTCTGACATTTGTTTCGTGGAGCGATGAAGGCCTGGGCACGGTTCACAAGATCGGCGGTTCAGGTGGTGGCCTGAAAGATCTCACTCAACAGCCCGGCCATTACAGACGCCCGGCTATGACGCCAGACGGAGACTTTGTTGTCTATGAAAAGAATAGCGGCGGCTTTTTGACGTCTGATGAATGGTCAGGAGAAACCGGCCTTTACATATTAGCCGTCGGCGATGACAAACCACAGCAAATTCGTAAATCCGGTTCCGGCGCACATTTCGGCCCGGACAGCCTGCGGATTTTCTTTACCGACAATAAAGACGGTGGCGCGGCCCTCATCAGCACAAACCTATTGGGCGATGATGAGCGGGTTCACGCTTCATCCAAGATGGCACAAAATTTCTATATCTCTCCGAACGGCGAAACTATTGCCTTCCGCGAGAACTATAACCTGTTCGCAATGCCCGCTTTGATGGGCCCGCAAAACATTGCGGCGGGTCCGAAGTCAAGTGCTATGCCGGTGAAGAAACTGTCTACGAACGGTTCCACATATCCGAGCTGGAACAAGGACGGCTCCAGCCTTTATTGGACGCTGGGGCCCAGTCTTTATGAGGCCTCCATTGAAGCAGCCTTTGAAGATGAGGAATACGAACAGGTCGAGATTGCCAATCTCTCTCGCGAAGTCGAAGCCGATAAACCCGAAGGCATGGTCGCGCTGACCAATGCCTATATCATCACCATGGCCGATAAAGATGGAGGCGTGATTGAAGACGGAACTATCCTGATCAATGGCGACCGTATCGAGGCGGTCGGCGACAATGTCGAAATCCCGAGCGCTGCCGAAGTGGTGGACATGGAAGGTCGGACAATCATTCCGGGCCTGATCGACGCCCACGCTCATGGCCCGCAAGGGGTCAGTGATATGACGCCGGAACAGAATTGGAAAACCGTCGCCCATTTGGCGCTCGGCGTGACGACGATTTTTGATCCGTCATCTCAAGCCAGTGCCATTTTCCCGGCAGCTGAAATGCAAAAGGCTGGCAAACTTCTCGCGCCTCGGACCTATTCGACCGGTGAGGTTATTTACGGCGCCAAAGCGCCCGGTTTCTTTGCCTCAATTGATAATGAGGATGATGCGGCCGAGCACGTTAGCCGTCTGAATATTCAGGGCGCTCACGGTGTGAAAAACTATAACCAACCGCGCCGCGATCAACGCCAGCAAGTGACACAAGCCGCCCGCGATCTGAATACACTGGTCGTGCCGGAGGGCGGCTCACTTTATCACATGGATATGTCCTTGGTGGTCGATGGGAACTCTTCCATCGAACATAATATTCCGACGGGTGAGATTTATGATGATGTTGTACAATTGATGAGCCAGACAGAGACTGCCTATGTGCCGACACTGGTCGTGACCTATGGCGGCATTCGCGGCAAGAATTACTATCTACAGCAAAGCAATGTATGGGAACATCCGATCCTGTCTAAGCACGTACCGCCGCGTCAACTGCAAGCTGACTCTGTGCGTCGCCAAATGGCACCGGAAGAGGATTACGCTGATGATGACGCAGCTGCCGTCGCCAAGAAGCTTATGGATGCCGGCGTTTTGGTTACTATCGGCGCCCACGGTGAGCGCGAAGGTCTCGCCGCTCACTGGGAAATGTGGTCATTTGCCCGAGGTGGTATGAGCCCGGTCCAGGCTCTGCAAACGGCGACCGTCGACCCGGCGAAACATCTGGGCTTTTGGGATGACATTGGCTCTCTCGAAGAAGGCAAGCTGGCTGACCTGGTTATCCTCAATGAAAATCCGCTCGAGGATATTTACAATACGGATGACATTGAAATGGTCATGCAGGGCGGACGTCTCTACGATGCCAAAACCATGGATGAGCAGGTCACCGGCGATTCCAAACGTCTCCCTTATTGGTGGGAAGAGTAATCTTAATTCGCTCATACCGCCGAAAGGCGGTATCCAAGCCATTTCTCAAATATTCTTGATTCTACTGACATTGCTCGGGTCCTGCTTTACAGCAGGATGAGAGATTTAGTTTTGTCCGAATAGTTTTCCACGCTCTGTAATCATCACTATAATGAGCGAGGTCAATCCAAACAACAGAAACGCCCAAAGGACCGGCTCCGCCGTGCCTTTATATTGCCAGGCCGCCATCATACCGAGAACGGTGGCAATACCAGTTGTGGCAAATCCATAAGCCGCACTGGCGCTGCCAGCGTCATTGGCGTGTGGCTCCATGGCGAGCGCATTGAAGTTCGAGCCCAACATACCAAAACAAGCCATGGTCAGCGCCAGCAGGCCATAAGCGAACCAAAAGCTTTCGCCGTAAAACCTGGAAATCAGGACATTGGTCAATGAGAGCAACACAAATACGACAACCGTTATATGGCTGATCCGGCGCATACCAATGTGTTCCACCATTTTGGAATTGAGATAGCTGGTCACGGCCATAGTACTGGCGATACCGGCAAACCAATAGGCGACATTAGATGTCTTAAATACCTCATTGAAAAGTTGTTCTGACGTACCGAGAAAGGCAAATAGCGATCCGTAAATGACACCACTAGCAAACAGATAGCCTGTGGTGACGCGGACACTTAAAACCCGCTGATAGGCTTTGATGAATTTGGGCACATTCAGGGCTTGCCGTTTTTCAACGGGCAGCGTTTCCGGCAGTCGTGCCGCAACCCAGATCAAATTGACCAAGCCTAAGACAACCAAAATCCCAAAGGTCCATCGCCAGGAAAACACCATAACTTCTTCGCCGATAATGGGCGCGATAATCGGCACAATCATAAAAACAGTCATGATTAAGGACATGACCGAGGCCATGCCGCGACCGGCCAAAAGATCTCTGACGATAGCAACGGCGATGACTCGAACACCCCCCGAAATGACGCCCTGAAAAAATCGAAAGACGATAAGCGCCCAGAAGCTGGTCGCAAAAGTACAGAGCACGCTAAGGATAATAAATCCGATCAGGCATATTTTCATAAACCCCAGACGCCCGAAACGATCTGACAATGGACCGAATATCAACTGCGGGACACTAAACCCCGCAAGATAAGAATACATGATAAGTTGCTGATAATTAGCGTTTTTTAGCCCAAAATGCTCGCCGATAATACCCAAGGCCGGGATCATGCTGTCAATGGCGGCCGCATTCATCGCCAGAAGCGAGGCCATCAAGGCCACAAACTCCCAGCGCGGAATTGGCAAAATTGCCTGCGAATTTGTTTCGGTGCGCGCCATAATCGCTCGGCGCTATAGAGTTTTGAGATGAGTTACAAGGAAAGAATTAGTCCTTATGGATATCTCCGCCTTTCATCACGAATGAAACGGTTTTCATGATTTCAATGTTTTCTAACGGATCTTCATCGACGGCAATGATATCTGCAAACTTTCCGGTTTCGATTGTACCAACTTTTTCCGACCAACCAAAGAGGTCCGCATTATTGATGGTCGCAGCTTGAATAGACTGCAAAGGTGTCATGCCCCATCGTACCATATAGGCAAATTGATGTCCGTTTTGACCGTGGGGATAGACGGCGGCATCGGAACCGAAAGCCATTTTCGCCCCAGCATTGACGGCTCGCTTGAAACTCTCACGTTGAATTTTGCCTACGACGCGTTCCTTGTTCAGGCTTTCTTCGAGCATACCGGCCTTCTCGCCTTCGGATAAAATATAATCCGAATTATAGACGTCCATAGACAAATAAACGCCTTTGGCCTTGGCCTGACGAATGCCTGCATCCGTGATAAAACTGGAGTGTTCTATGGAATCAACGCCGGCTTTAATCGCTGTTTCAATACCTTTGGCACCATGGGCGTGGGCGGCGACTTTCATGCCGGCCAGATGGGCCTCATCGACTATAGCTTTCATTTCCTCGAAGGAAAATTGCTGTGCACCAACATCAGTCCCTTTGGAGAGAACCCCGCCGGTCGCGCAGAATTTAATCAGGTCCGCGCCGTATTTCTTGTTCTCGCGCACCTTGGCCCGCAAGGCCCAAGGTCCATCGGCGACACCGTCGGCTTTGGCCTTATACTCGGCAGGGAGAAGATTGTTGTCACAATGGCCGCCAGTGATCCCCAGTGACGGACCCGCAGCCAGAATACGCGGCCCTGGCACATCGCCGTCATTAATGGCGTCACGCAGCGCGATATCGGCATAGCCCGCAGCCCCGAGATTTCGCACGGTCGTAAAGCCTGCGTCCAATGTGCGTTTGGCGTTGCGAACACCTGTAATGGCCTGACGGGGGACTGAACGGGTCAGGCGCTTATAACCATGAACCTTTGAATCTCCGGTCAAGTGAACATGACTATCGAGTAGCCCCGGTAAAACATACTTATCCGACAGATCGATATAGTCATCGCTTGTATCCAGACGGCTCCAATTGCCAACATCCGTGATTTTGCCATCTTCGATAACGATATATTGGTCGGTCGCATAAGTTCCGCTCTCCACATCAAGTAGATGACCGGCGCGAATGACGCTGTCATGGGCGAAGGCCGTTGACGCAGATGAAAGCAAAAGGGTTGTGAGGATGAGTTTTTTCATAGGTAATTATCTCTTCGTTGCCCTATAACAGCAACCGCCAACACCTGAGAGGCGAAATCAAATAAAAGTCGTAATCTCACCCAAGCTCTTTTTGATAAGCGCGTGGGTCGGAACCTGACAGCCTTCAGCGGGGTAGCCGACGACCATCAAGACAAAGGGTTTCTCTGTTTTGGGGCGTCCGCAAATCTCCGTTAAAAAGCCCATAGGCGCGGGCGTATGGGTCAGCGTGCCCAGCCCTGCACTGTGCAAAGCCGTGATCAACATCCCCGTTGCCAGCCCAACGGACTCCGTCACGTAATAATTTTTCTTGTCCTGACCGGTTTTTTCACCACCGCGACGTTGCGCAAAGAC
>JAHDBU010000161.1 GCA_020630275.1 Hellea sp. | reverse complement strand
CCGCAATGATAGCACCGCTATCAATCAGGCTGCGCCAGGCATAGCCGCCAGCCAAACGACCCGGTCCAATCCGGTCCACGGCGAAATGCAAATCACCAATGGCGTGAGAGGGTTGCATAGACGGAATAACGCCGAGCTGAGCGAAACGCGGAATATCTTCGAGCGCAAGGATTTGAGAGTGCTCAATGCGCCATCGCGGTTCTTTTATGGCCCGTTCGCTTTCAGGAACGGCCTCGAAGGCCTCTTCATACCAGTTCAGCACCATCTGATTGGCTTTGTCGCCGATCGCGTGGGTGTTGACCTGAACACCGTCTTTGAGCGCTGTTTTAAGCACTGGCAAAATTGTGTCATAAGTCGTCAGCATCAGACCAATATTGTCAGGGTCATCATCATAAGGAGCGAGCAGGGCGGCACCACGAGAACCGAGGGCGCCATCAGAATAAAGCTTAATACTGCGTCGCGTAATAAGGTTGTTGGCCGATGGATTGGCCGTAAAATCTTTAGTCAAAAACCCGTCGCCAATATCCGTAGAAGCATAAACCCGAATGTTGACATTGCCTTTTTCTGTCTCGTCTTGAATGATTGGCACTGCGGACGGCGCAAAGCTCATGGAATGAATATTGGTCCATCCCCGCGACGCATAGAGATCGGAGGCTTTCTTCATAGCCTGTCGGGTTCTTGCCTCCGTGTTTTTTGGCATGAGCTCCCGCACAAGAACATCAGCTTTATCAATCAGCATACCCGTCGGTTCACCAGAGTTGTCTTTAAGTATGTCGCCGCCAAACGGGGCCGGAGTATCCGAGGTAATGCCCGCTGCTTTTAATGCGGCGGAGTTTACGACCACGGCATGGCCGTCTGCACGCTCCAGGATAACTGGGTTATTGGGGGCGATATCGTCCAGATCCTGTCGGTTTGGAAAACGCTTTTCTGGCCAATGGGTTTCGATCCAGCCTCTACCGTACAGGGTTTCGCCGGTTGAGACATCTCCTATAGCCTTTGTAAGGCGGGCTTTTAAATCGTCGATCGAGGCCGTGCCTTCTAGGTTTAACGTCATCTCACGCAGGCCAATACCGACGAAATGCCCATGGGCATCCGTAAATCCTGGATACATGGCAGCACCCGCCAGGTCGATCATATTGCCGTCAGCGCACCAGTCGTCGCGGGCTGATCCCGCATATGAAATGACACCGTTTTGAACTTTTACGGCTTCGACTGTCGGATTGGCGTCGATTGCAGTATATATTGTTCCGCCTGTGTAGCACTGGATTGCATCTGCGGTTTTTGTCGGTTGATCCGATTTGGTGGGTTGATCTTCCGTTTTACCTGAACAGGCACTCGTCAAGAGTGACATGGCTAGCATGGTTGATGAAATGAAGTGGCGCACGGTTGTCTCCCGAAATTTGCAAATTGCTAGCGCAAGCAAATTTCAATGTCACGAGACTATGCGATTTTTCTTTGGTATCGTTTTACGTTTCTTGCATCCAACACATTATCGAAAGCTTCCAAAAGGTCGGCAAGCTTTACAGGTTTCGCAACTGCGTAATCCATCCCGATATTCATACACAGTCTTTTTTGCTGATATTCAGGGTCTGCCGTTAAGGCAATAATTATAACATCCGACCAAGACTGATGACTACTGCGGATTGCGAGGGTCGCCTCGATGCCGTCCATAATGGGCATGTGAATATCCATTAGAATGATATCTATGGGCGTCGTTTCCATAACGTCGAGAGCTTCTTGACCGTCGATCACGGTGAATATCTCGGCTACCACACCATCGAGTAATGATTTTACGACAAGATGATTGGTTGCGTTATCATCGGCGACCAATACCCGTAGTTTCTCATAGGGAGACTCTTGAACGTTAGACGACGGCTCTGTCTCCGCAACGGTTTCTTTATGGTTGACCTTGAGTTGCAAGGGGAGGCTAAGGACAAAAATGGTTCCTTGTCCTATATTAGATTTAACCGAGATAGTGCCGCCCATTTTTTCAATTAGAGACTTGGTGATATTCATTCCCAAACCCGTACCGCCAAACCTTTTGGCGATAGATTGGTCGCCCTGCTTGAAGGCCTTAAAAATATTGGCACTCTGCTCTTCGGTCATCCCGATACCATTGTCCCTGACAGCTAGCACCAAACGTGGTTCGTTTTGCTTGTCGATACGCCCGGCAATGACGTCAATATGACCTCCCGGAGCGAACTTAATTGCATTCGACAGCAAATTATTGAGACATTGTTCGAACCTGTAACGATCAAAATTAATTTCGCTCGGCACGTTGTCTTCAACAACGCACTTGATGGTTGTATTGTTTTGAGCGGCCTTTGACTCCCAAAGAGAACAAACAGTCGTTATTGACTTTCGAGGATCGTCCGGTTTCGGGTCAATCCTAAACCCATCTGCCGAAAGCTTTGCATGATGCAAAGTGTCATCCAGAATGTTTAATATTCCGCCCGCCGAAGATTGTATCAATTCGAGTTTCGGGGCAATTTCCGGATTGTTGTTATGATGGATCAGTGCATCCGCTATACCAATCACCGCATTCATAGGGGTACGAATTTCGTGGCTGATGCGCGCAAGGAAATCCGTTTTTGATTTCAGGCTCACATCAGATTCATTCTTGGCGGTCTTGAGTGATGCCCTGACCTCAAATTCGTGGGTGACATCGTCAAAAAAGCCGATGACCCGATTGACCTTTCCAGTCGTGGTGGAAATAGGTTTGAGCGTAAAATTAAAAATCCGCTCGCCGCAATTTTGTGTTCTGACCTTGAGTGGTGCTTCGATGGTCTGCCCTCTCAACACGGCAGTACGCCAAAGGGTTTCAGCGCGCGCAGCATCATCGGGGTGTAAAATCGGCCAAATACCTTCTTCGTCCAATTGCTGCCTCTCTGCCAATGTGAGCATCTGATCTAGCCAAGCGCAATGACGAACCGTTTCACCGGTTTCTATGACATAGTAAAAATAACCGGACTTACCAATCTCCAAAGCGTGTTCTAGGCATTCCTGGTTGCGTTTTTGCTTCGTCACATCCTGTGAAAAAATAGAGGTAATTCCATCTTTAGACGGCAAGCAGCTAAAATTAATGAACGTTCCATTTGGAGGGGAGATATCGTTGATGGAAGCTTCATTCGCGCTGCTGGAATGAATTTTTTCCAGAAATTCCTGTGTTAATCCTACTGAAAAATCGCCCCGCTCTTCCATAAACTGAAGCCAGTTGTCGAGTTTGCGAGACGTGTTGACGACTTCAATTGGCATTCGACAATGCTCGATGAAAGACTTGTTGTAGAGGTGTACATGATTAGCATTATCGACAATCGCAATTCCAATATTGAACAACGAGCCTATTTTTTGAAGCCAATCCGGTGCAATTTCCCCAGCCTTCAGGCGAAATTGATCTGGGTGGCTAATTATGTTTTGTGTATCGAACGCCATAATCTTCACGGAATTAAGATTCGGTCATAGTAATCCAGAATCGCGGTTAATATTTCGTCAAGAGATGAGGTTTCGTTTAGCTTTAGGTTGCGGCTGTTGGAGGCGTAAATAAAAGTCTATTTCTGATAACGGACCACCTTGTTATGGATACG
>JAHDBU010000160.1 GCA_020630275.1 Hellea sp. | reverse complement strand
GGCTCATTGTCTTCAAATGTCGGGATCACCAGGATTGGTTTAATGGCCTGATATATCAGCACATGGACCAATACCGTCAGAAAAACCGCCGTCAGCCAACGCCACGTGCCGTCCTCATAAAATTCATTGAGGGGCTCATAATCCCTGTAGGGCGAAAAGCCGGTTGATGGGTCGGGCCAGATCACGCAAATAAGCTCATACGATTATGCCAGAATTCCGGCCAATTGTTTATTAGTAAGCTGTGTCGCGCCCGAGGCCAAGAGGGGGTCTGTAAAAAGAGCCTGTCTAGAGTATTAAATTTTCGATATGCCGACGGACGTGTTAGGGACCTTCATGGATAAGAATCGCCTCTCTGACGTTATCAATGCAGTCCAACCTTCGGCCACGATTGGCATGAGTCAAAAAGCCCGCTCGATGATGGCGGATGGAAAAGACGTCATTATCCTGTCTCAGGGCGAGCCGGATTTTGAAACGCCTGAGCATATCAAACTGGCGGCCGTTGAGGCATTAGCAAGCGGTAAAACGCGATACACCGCGGTGGATGGAATTCCTGAACTCAAAAAAGCTATCCAACGCAAATTCAAACGCGATAATGGATTGCATTACGAAACGGACAACATCAGCGTCGCACCAGGCGGTAAAGCCATCTTGTTTAATGCCTTTGTCGCCACACTTAACCCCAATGACGAGGTTATCATCCCTGCTCCATGTTGGGTTTCCTATCCCGAGATGGTCAGGCTTTGCGGAGGGAGGCCTGTCGTCATTGCAACCGGAGCCGAGGCGCAATTTAAATTGACCGCAGATTTGTTGGAGAGCGCTATAACGGCGCAGACAAAGTGGGTGGTTTTAAATTCGCCCAGTAATCCGACCGGCAGCGTTTTGAGCTCCGATGATTTAGAGGCTTTAGCCAAAGTCCTTCGACGCCATCCAAATGTCATGGTGCTCACAGATGATATTTATGAGCACCTGGTTTATGGTGAGGCCAAATTTTCAACGATCGCCCAACTTGCCCCAGACTTGAAAGACCGGATATTAACGATGAATGGCATGTCCAAGGCCTATGCCATGACGGGTTGGCGGTTAGGATATGCTGGGGGACCAAAATGGTTGATCGCGGCCATGCGTAAGGTGATGGGACAGTCAACGTCAAATCCAAACTCGATCGCGCAATATGCCGCCATCGAGGCTTTGGAAGGTGATCAAAGTTTCCTAAAACAATGGCGAAGCGCTTTTGAGAAGCGCCGCGATTTAGTATGCTCTAAGCTCAATGAGATCGGGCTGCAATGTACGGTTCCGGATGGCGCGTTTTATGTTTTTGCCAATTGCGAGACATTTATTGGAAAGACTTCGTCAGCTGGGCGTTCGTTGAATTCAGATTTGGATTGGGCGGAGGCTTTGCTGGAAGAGGAGCTTGTTGCCGTTGTTCCGGGTTCTGCCTTCCATGTGTCCGGCCATTTCAGGCTATCCTACGCAGACTCTGATGAGATATTAGGAAAGGCACTGGCTCGAATTAAAGCTTTTTGTCAGGGTTGTCATTAACCTGCTCGTAACAGCCGATCTTCCGAGTGAAATTCTTTAGCTTTTTTGTACCACTCTTCCAATTTCGCAACCAAGAGCTCCTGGCGAACGGGTTTGGAGAGATAATCATCAAGACCAGCCGACAGGCACTTTTCCCGATCATGTTTAAGAGCGTGACCCGTCAAAGCGATAATCGGAGTGTGCGTTAATTGATGACTATCTTCAAATTCAATGATGGCTTGAGCTGCTTGGTACCCATCCATAACGGGCATTGAAATATCCATTAGAACAACAGGAAACTTTTCAGGATTAGCTTTGAAAGTCTCTACCGCCTCGAGCCCGTTTGCCGTAAATACCGGCTCAAACGGTGTATCATTCAACATCAATCGAATGACATCTTGATTGAGCGGAAAATCTTCGGCAACCAGTATGTGAGCTTGCTTCCCGGCAGCCTGACCTTTGCCAGCGGGTTGAGTTGTGTTGGAGTTATCCTCCTGTGCGTTATTGGAAAGTGTTTTGACAATGGCGTCAAACAATATGGTTTCCCGCGCCGGTTTCATGATAAATTTCGAAATATTATACTCATTAAGGGACGATGTTTGCTCTGGCTGATCGCAGGATGAAAGCATCAAAATAGGTGTGTTTGGAATAAGGTTGTTTCCAGAAAGCATCTTGGCAAATTCGACACCGTTTAGTCCGGGCATTAGGTAGTCGGAAATGATTAGGTCAAAATTATTACCGTCATTGGCTCGCTCTTTCAACAATGTGAGTGCATCTACGGCATCCGAAACAGCTTCGGCCTGCATGTCCCAATTTTTAAGCCTCTTGGATAAAACCTGACAATTCACGGCTATATCATCGACAATCAAAACTTTTTTGTTCTGAAGAACCCGCGTATCGAATGCCATTTTCTTGGCTTCTGGGTCATTCGGTAACGGAAGACTAAACTGAAAAGTGGACCCTTCACCTAACGTACTTTTGACTGAGAGCCTTCCCTGCATCATTTCAACCAGTTTCTTTGAAATAGATAAGCCCAGACCCGTCCCGCCATATACGCGGGTCGTACTATTGTCAGCTTGTGCAAAGTTCTCAAAAATTGTTTCGAGTTTTGAAGACTCGATCCCAATTCCGGTGTCAGAGACTTCAAAGTTCACAATGCTTGCGGTTTCGTGATGAGACCCTGCGACGGATACTTTGATTATTATATGACCTGTTTCAGTGAATTTGATCGCATTATTGGTTAGATTGGTAACGATTTGTCTTATCCGTCCCGCATCAGCGATAAAATGACTGTTGAAATTCGTGTCATAGTCAACGATTAGCTCGAGGTTTTTCGCCTGTGCTGGTTGGGTCATCAGGGATGCCACGTCATTGATCATTTCCCGAAGATCGAATGGAGTCGGATCCAGCTCCATTGCACCAGCTTCAATTTTAGAAAAATCCAAAATATCATTGATGATGCCAAGTAGAGCATTTGCCGATTTATATATGACGCTAACGTGCTCTTTGTTAGTGTCATCAATATTGGAACTGGCCAATAATTCCGCCATTCCCAGAATGCCGTTCATCGGAGTTCTGATTTCGTGGCTCATATTGGCGAGGAATTCAGACTTGGCTTGAGAGGCAGCAAGGGCTTGATCTTTGGCGAGCTCAAGTTCTTTTTCTTTTTTTATTTCCACCGTTATATCTTTGGTGAAGACTTTTAATCTGAATGGCTTTTTATTTTGATCGAGTACGAGTTCGCCGTAATTATGGCTCCAGCAAATTTCTCCCCGTTTATTGGGTGTTCGAACCTTATATTCAAATTTGAGTTTACCTTCGAGAGCGTCCTTCAAGGCTTTTGTAAGTATATGTCGGTCTTCAGGATGGACTAGATATATCAGTCCTTTAAGGCCAAGTTCCTTGGCTTTATTGATTTTCTCCTGTCCACAGTGGTGGATCATTGTGTTGCTGAATACAATTTCTTTGGTTCGAAAATTGATTTCGGAATAGCCCGATTTGCCGAGCGTGAGTGAATTCTCGAGAAGCTTCTCTTTTTCGACGAGGTCCGTGACATCCGAAGCGATTGACACAGTTCTATTAGAGCTTACCGGAACGCGGGTCAGTCTGAGTTTTCTTCCATCGGCAAATTCGACGAGCTTTGAAAAACTATCGAGT
>JAHDBU010000159.1 GCA_020630275.1 Hellea sp. | reverse complement strand
GCCCCGATTTTGTCGGCCATGGCCTGTTTCCAGCCAATAGTGTCGTCTTCGAGCCAAGGGTAGACATGGTGCGGCACGGTTAAAGTGAGCTGCGCGCCGGGATTGGCTGTGGCTTCGCGCTCGAGCCGCCGTAGGCCCAACATGGCAAGCGAGATTTTCTTATCCTTGAAAACATCATCCAAAGGCCGGGTCTTAATGGCCCTTGTCATTTCCTGCACGCCAAAGCGGGAAAATTTGGCAAACTTGATGATGTTGGGATCATTTTCAAAAGCGCGTTCCAGCGCCTGAGCGAGTTGTTCTTTTTGTTTGGGCTGGCGGATGTTAGGGAAATCAATAGCGATCAGACCGCCCAGTCCCCTCAGTCGCAGTTGTTGGGCAATCACACTCACAGCGGCTTTGGAGACATCAAATCCGCTTTGGGCGCTACCTTTGTCCACATCAATGGCGACCAGCGCCCGTGTCGGCTCTATGGCGATATCTCCCCCACCCGGTAGAGCGATGACGATTTCGACCGCGTCTTCGATGTAGTTGACCGGGGCTTCCTCGAATTTGACATCCGGGCCAAAGCGCCGTGTGAGGAAATCTTCTAATGTGATCTGCACCAGCGGGCGTGGTTTCTTAAGTTCGCTCACATCGACGAATTTCACCACAGGCCCTTTGCCCGAAATGGCTTCGCGGCTGATCTCGCATTTGATCATCGTCCCTTCGGTGAGGCGCGGCGCGCCGGACATATCCGTAAATTTCATCAACCCATGAGGACCTTGGCCGAGATCGACAAAAGCGCCGCCCATAGATTGATCAATGCTGGTCACGCGGCCTGCGAAAATGTCTCCCAAACGGGGCAAATCATTGTCAGACCAGCGCCGCAAATGGATTTCCACCAGGCGCTTGCCTTCATAAACGGCGCAACGAGTTTCCCCAACACCTCGGTCTATGACGGCTTTTATTTTCATGACGCGTTCTTCAAGTGAGATACCCTGCACCCGTCAACAGGTTGCGCGTTTCGAACAAAGGTAATCCGACGACGCCCGTATAAGACCCATTGAGGTTTTGGATATAGGCACCCGCCAGCCCCTGAATACCATAGCCGCCCGCCTTGCCTTTCCATTCTTCACTATCGAGATAAGCCTTAAGCTCCTGATCTGAGAGACGTTTAAACTTCACACGAGTTTCGCTCATGCGTGTGCGAACATTGCCCTCTATATCGACAACCGCTACCCCCGTAAAAACACGGTGCGCACGGCCCGAAATGAGCTTTAGGCAATATTGGGCTTCGTCCCGGGTTTCGGTTTTGGGCAAGATACGCCGCCCGACACCAACCACCGTATCAGATCCCAGAATCACCTTGCCCGGATGAGCCCCGCTAATGGCAATCGCCTTTTCACTGGCTAGTCTTTGAGCATGCTGCCGGGGCAGCTCGCCTGGGATTGGGTCTTCATTGATATCTGCCGGAATGACCTCATCTGGTGTGACACCGATTTGCGCCAACAGCGAAAGGCGCCTCGGAGAGGCGCTGGCCAGGATCAGGTGCGGGCGTTGACGCGCGCTCATGAGACGGAAATTATTTGAACCGGTAGGTAATGCGCCCTTTGGTCAGATCATAAGGGGTCATTTCAACGGTGACTTTGTCACCTGCCAGAACACGGATACGGTTTTTCCGCATTCTGCCTGCTGTGTGCGCGATAATCTCGTGGTCATTTGCCAGGAGGCGCACCCGGAAAGTTGCGTTGGGCAGAAGTTCCATAACTTCGCCTTCGAACTCCAGCAGGTCTTCTTTAGCCAAGGTCAAATCTCATATGTCAGTTCCTTTAATTACGCGACGCAATAAACAAGAGTCGCTCAGACCGCGCCTATATAGGGATTAATTCACAAAAATACAGGGGAAATGTGGGATTTAATAAAGCGGGCGTTTTCCGACCCATCTCATGCAACCTGCGTTTTCCTCAGAAGCAGCGTTCGAAAAAGTTTTTAGCTTTCGTGCTTCCGAGTCAGAAAGTTCATATAATTCTACATAGCAACTTTCTGTGCTGGGGAGATAAAACTTCAAATCATAGCTCTTGTTTTCTTCAAAATTGAACCGCACAGGAACAGCGCAAAATTTGTGGATGTCTTCGCGCGTAACAGGGTTATATTCGGCAAAATCCTCTCCGCCTTGGAACAAAAAGTAATGGGTCTTACCGACATCAACGGAATATTCAGTAAACGCATTTTTATGAATATTTGGAGGGTTCGGCATCTCAAGCCTAGTAGGTTTGGACCACATATTGCCTTCATGTACCAAGGTCGTCCAACTATCCCGTTTTCCACTACATGCTTCATCGTTAAATGCCTCTACCCTTAAATACCATAGTTGTCTTTCGGGTTAGTTGCCATTTGCCCAAGATTAGAAAATCTGACTTTGGCGGTGCGTTCGGTCTTAGGACCCAAATAGTCCGTAGAAGCGCAGGCGCTTAGACCTTAGCAAATTACACCGACAATTATTCTTTCGATATTTCGCATTTTAACCTCCAAACCGCTTCTTCAAGCGTCCTTCAATATAATCCCGCACAGAGCGGTAATTATTCATCATGGCGCGCACGTCGAGCATGCCTGCTGTCGGGTCTGGGGTGGGCCAGACGAGTATTTCTGTATCCGTTCCACCAAAGACGGCACGAGCCGCCTCGCCTGCTGTATCGGTAAAGGCTACAACCACATCGAAGCGATCATCTGAAAGACTCTCAAGCGTTTGCGCCTTGTGCTCCGACATATCAATGCCTTTCTCGCGCATGACGGCGACCATAAGATCATCGAGTTCACCCGTTTCCAGTCCGCAGGACATGACCTCTAAATTCTCAACCTGCCGAGCCAGACCTTCCGCCATGGGCGAACGGATAGAATTGAGATAACAGACGAACAGAACTTTTGTCATATCTTGGGCCGCCTGTGCAGAGAGCAAAGCAGAGTAAAGAGCCGCCTTGACGTGTTAAATTCGATTTCTGCGTGATTGCGCAGGCTGTCGGTCAGGAGCCGTGAGCCCTCATTATGCAAACCGCGCCGTCCCATATCAATGGCTTCGATTTGGGCGGAGGTCGCCGTGCGAATGGCGTTGTGATAGCTCTCGCAGATCAGAAAATAATCTTTGATAATCCGGCGGAACGGGGTCATGGACATGGTGAAATTGGCTCGGTCCGCACCGTTAGAACGACTAATATCAAACAAGAGCCTGGATCCGTCCTGCAAAGATAGATTGACGATATATGGTCCCGAAGGGCTTTCCAGCGGCTTGAACTCATTTTCCTCTAAGAGATCAAATATGGCGACACGGCGCTCGTGCAGCATTTCCTGCGAGGTGGCCGGCAGGCTCTCCTCGTCGATATTGAGTTCGACAATATAGTGATCGCCTTCGACTTCGCTCATTCCGTATCCGGGATATAGTGGATCGGGCGTTTATCCGTCGAACGGATGTCGCCCGTATCAGCCAGAATGACATCGATACATTCGACCTCTAGCGCTAGTTCACCGCCACCTGCCAGAACCAGATGCACCCAACCAGAAGGATCATCCGAAGATACGCTATTCGCTTCGAAACGTAGGGATAATAGCACAGCGTAAGCGTCTGGGTCGCGGCGATCGAGGCCCCGGCTTTTGACCTTGAGAATGCTGTCAATGCGCAGGCCTGTTTTGACCCGCTCACCTTTTTTGCC
>JAHDBU010000158.1 GCA_020630275.1 Hellea sp. | reverse complement strand
ATTGCGCTTTTGAGATCAGTGTCAGGGTTCGCAAGCAAAGCCTTGTCCAAAGATTGGCCCTTGGTCAGAGCCATGCGGGCCATCATAAATTCACGCGGGGCATTGACTGCGTCTACCGCCAGAAGGCGGTCCCCCTTAAAGTAAAATGCTGCGAAAGACCGGGAGCCCTCATGGTCGCCGCGAATGACGATGTCATCATAACCCTGCGAAAGACCTGCAATCTGAAGCTTTAAATCAAACTGGTCCGACCAAAACCAAGGCAGGCTGTTATAAGGCTTGTCTTTACCGTTGATATGCAGCGCTGCTGTCTTGCCCTGCTCCGTGGCGTTGGGCACGCTCTCGAGGCGCAAATGCGTGTCATAAATAGGATTATAGTGCCAGGTCACGTCACCAATGGCGTAGATATCTGGGTCAGATGTTTGACAGAATTCATTGACGACTATGCCATTCGCCACGTCAAGACCCGCCTCTGCGGCAAGCTCCGTATTGGGAATGACGCCTATTCCGATAATCACCATATCGGCCGGATAATTATTCCCCTTTTTGGTTTGCACAGTAAGGCTATCACCTGACGTTTCGATGGAGGACGCCATTTCATTTTCGTCTATGATAACGCCCTCCTCGCGGTGCACACGTCGGTAGAAGTCGGACATAACCGGGGCGGTAACCCGTTGGAGAATGCGGTCCATGGCCTCGAGCACGATGACTTCCATGCCTTGTTTGCGCATAGAGGCGGCTGTCTCCAAGCCGATATAGCCACCACCAATAATGACCGCGCTTTTTCCTTTAGCCATAGAGGTCTTGATGGCCCTCACATCATTGGTATCCCGCAGATACATAACGCGGGGATCATCTGCACCGGGTATAGGAAGTTTGCGAACGCGTGCACCTGTGGCCAGTACGAGTTTATCATAGCCAATTATTTCGCCTTTATCGGTGGCGACTGTCTTGGCGTCCCGGTCAATGGCGGTGACCCGCATCCCTAATTTGAGTTTGATATTCGCATTTTCATAGGCCGACGCAGGACGGATTAGAATTTCGTCCAGTTCTTTGTCCCCTGATAGAAAATCTTTGGAGAGCGGTGGGCGGTGATAAGGCAGGTCCGTTTCGTCACCGATCAGGATGATATCACCATCCCAGCCGCCTTGACGGAGGCTAACGACGAACTGGGCAGCTCCATGACTGCCCCCGACAACAACGCAAGTCTTGCTCATATTTTACCGAACGAATTGCATGACCAGCCAGTCTGCAACCAGAGCCGGTTTCTCTTCACCGTCAATTTCGACCGTGACAGTATAGGTCAAAAGATGCTGACCTGGATTTTTCTCCACGGCGTCTTTGAGCACGAAATTGCCACGGACTTTGGAACCGACTTTAACCGGGTTTAGAAACCGAACTTTCTCAAAACCATAATTGAGTCCCATAGCCACGCCGTCAATAGTCATGGCGCCCTGTTCAGCAAATTTAGACAAAAGCGAAAGCGACAAAAATCCGTGTGCGATGGTAGTGCCAAACGGCGTCATCTTAGCCATGTCCGGATTGACGTGAATAAACTGATGGTCTTCTGTGACATCCGCAAAGACGTTAATTCTTTCTTGCTCTACAGTAATCCAGTCACTGGTTCCAATGACGGTTCCAACCAATCCCTGAACCTCTTCGACTTTTGCGCTTCGTCCCATTTGTCTTTTTCCTTTAGTTTAGTGGTCATATCCCGGATTTGTGCGCGCCAATTTACGCATTAATCCAGGCCATACCAGATTATCGCCAAGACCGGGCACGAAGGCTGCCGCGCCCTGTTGGTAGACCTTGTTGCCCATTTCAACAGGCTCTTCATTAAGCTGGCTCTCATCACCAATGCTTTGGGCAAAAATTTGAGTCTTGCAGGCATTCTCCAGAAAATACATACGCAGGAAGGCTGTCCCGCAGGTTTTACCCAAGGTCAGTGTTCCGTGGTTTCTCAAAATCATCAGGCTCTTGTCGCCCAGATCTTCGACCAGAGTTTTACGCTCTTCCATCTCCAGCGCGATACCTTCGTAATCGTGATAGGCAATATCGTCATAAACCTGCATGGAAAATTGCGAATAGCGGCGCAGGCCCGGCTTCTGAATGGACACAGCAATACCGTAAGGCGTGTGAACGTGAATGACGCAGCCTGCATCATGGCGCGCCATATGCACGGCGCTATGAATAACAAAGCCGGCCGGATTGACGAAATATTCCGTATCCTGACAGATATTTCCGTCCACATCGATTTTGACCAGAGCCGAGGCCGTCATCTCGTCAAACATCACGCCGTAAGGATTAATTAGAAAACGCTCTTCGCCGTTTTCATCGGGCAAACGTGCCGAGATATGGGTGAAGACCAGATCCGTCCAGCCATGCATGGCGCATAAACGGTAGGTAGCGGCCAGGTCCTTGCGGACCTGCCATTCTTCAGCTGAAACCTTACCCTCTAAACGCGGGATTTGAGTTGGGTCCGGAATATTGAATCCGGCTGCAACATTCAGTGCGCTTTCCTGTACCTGCATGGTAAAACCCCATATGAAACTTTTTGCGTAAGGGCCTTATGAAGCTTTACCTTTCTAAAGGCAAGACTCAGCAGAAACAGTGTCGATGCCCAGAGCTTCGCCGACGGCGGCATAGGTCAGCTTGCCTTCGCAGACATTGAGGCCATTACGCAGGTTTTCGTCCCGGCGCATCGCTTCTTTCCAACCCAGATCGGCGAGACGTTTAGCATGGTAAATCGTCGCTGCATTCAAGGCATAGGTCGATGTGCGCGCCACAGCGCCGGGCATATTCGCGACACAGTAATGAACAACACCGTCGATAATATAGGTCGGATCCGCATGGGTCGTTGCTTTGGAGGTCTCAAAACAGCCGCCCTGATCAATTGCGACGTCAACAAGCACGCTGCCGTCCAGCATGGTTTTTAGCATATCCCGAGTGATGAGCTTGGGCGCAGCCGCGCCCGGAATGAGAACGGCGCCAATAACCATATCCGCGTCTTTGATAAGCTCAGCCAAGACGGCCGGTGTTGAACGAATAACTTTAGCTTTCACACCGAAATAGGCTGACAAGCGTTCCATGACGATATTTGAGCGCTCTAATATGGTCACATCCGCCCCCATGCCAACGGCCATTTGCGCGGCGTTAAAACCGACATCACCACCGCCGATAATGAGAACTTTGGCTGGCGCGACACCTGGAACACCGCCCAGTAACACGCCACGACCACCGCCGTCTTTTTGCAGGGCTTTGGCCCCAACCTGTATGGACAGGCGACCGGCTACCTGACTCATGGGCTTGAGCAAGGGCAGCTCACCCGTATGGGATGTTACTGTTTCATAGGCAATACAGACCGCACCAGACTTTATCAGGTCCCTAGTTTGCTCTGGATCGGGTGCCAAATGCAGATAGGTATAAAGGATTTGCCCTGGACGTAGCATAGCGCGCTCAACAGCCTGAGGCTCTTTGACCTTGATGATCATGTCTGCCTTTTCAAAAATCTCTTTGGCAGTGGACAAAATTTTGGCACCAGCGGCTTCATAAGCACTGTCAGCTGCACCAATACCAGAACCCGCTTGCGTTTCGACAATGATGTCATGGCCCGACTGAACCAACTCAGCTACACTTTCAGGGGTTAATCCGACCCGGTATTCGTGATTTTTGATTTCCTTTGGCACACCAAT
>JAHDBU010000025.1 GCA_020630275.1 Hellea sp. | reverse complement strand
CCACATCCCATGTCAGGCCAACCGGACAAAGGAGATATCCAATGGCTTTACCTGAGTTTTCTATGCGCCAATTGCTTGAGGCAGGCGTTCACTTTGGTCACCAGACTCACCGCTGGAACCCAAAAATGGCACCTTATATCTTTGGTGCCCGTTCACATATTCACATTCTTGATCTGTCGCAGACTGTGCCATTGCTGCACCAGGCTCTGGTCAAGACACAGGAAGTCGCCTCAAAAGGCGGTCGTGTCCTTTTCGTTGGCACAAAGCGCGCGGCGTCTGAGCCAATCGCCATCGCCGCCAAGCGTTGCGCCCAGTATTACGTCAATCACCGCTGGCTCGGTGGTATGCTGACCAACTGGTCGACTATTTCCGGGTCTATCAAGCGTCTGCGCGAACTCGAATCCATCCTGTCCGAAGGGGCGCAGGGTTTGACTAAAAAGGAAGGCTTGAAGCTAACGCGCGAGCGGGACAAGCTGGAAAAGGCTTTGGGCGGTATCAAGGATATGGGCGGCAAGCCTGACCTGATGTTCGTCATCGACACAAACAAAGAAGGCATCGCCATCAAAGAAGCCCGCCGTCTCGGCATTCCAGTGATTGCCATTCTGGACACAAATTGTGATCCGTCCGCGGCGGATTTCCCAATCCCAGGCAATGACGATGCGGCCCGTGCGATCCAGCTTTATTGCGATCTAATTGCTGACGCGGTTCTGGACGGTATGACCCAATCACAGGCAGCCTCCGGCGTTGATCTGGGTGCCTCAGTAAACCCGGTTGAGCTCGCGATGGAAGCCCCAGTTGCAGAAGCGGCACCTGTTGTTGAGGCTGCGCCAGCACCTGCTCCTGCTGCACCGGCCGAACCTACACCGGCACCAGCCAGCGATGATGCGCCTAAATTCTACGACGATATCGCCTTCATCGACGGTATCGGGCCGACATATGCCAAGAAACTAGCCGGAGCCGGCATCGACACAGTGACCAAACTTTCACAAATTGATGACGCGACAGCCGAAAAGCTGAATGAAGAGCTAGACCTAAAGGGTAAACTGGTTTCGGGCGAGTGGATCGAACAAGCCAAGGAAATCGTTTCCGGCAAGGCACCGCGCGCCGAGTCTGACAAGAAAGACTGGGAAGCCGCCAAAGCGAAAGCGGAAGCATAATATTTTCACACAAGCGGCGCCATACAGGCGCCGTCTTCAAAAGATTGAATTTCAAACTTTGGCTCCCATATGGGCGTCAAAGCATTAAAGGAGATGAACATGGCGATTACAGCTGCTCTCGTTAAAGAACTGCGTGACAAAACTTCCGCAGGTATGATGGATTGTAAAAAGGCCCTGACCGAAACCGGCGGCGACCTGGAGGCGGCCATTGATTGGTTGCGCAAAAAAGGTATTGCGAAAGCAGACAAAAAGGCTAGCCGTGTGGCCGCCGAAGGTCTGGTCGCGCTCAACCTGTCCGGCACAAAAGGTGCCTTGGTTGAGGTGAATTCTGAAACAGACTTCGTATCTCGCAATGAGGAATTCCAAACAGCCGTGGCGGAAATTGCCGGCCTCGCCATTGACAATACAGATTTTGACAGCCTGAGCGCCGCGCAAACAGCAGCTGGCGTATCTGTTGCTGACCACCTGGTCGCGCTCGTCGGTAAAATCGGTGAGAATATGAATCTGCGCCGGGTGTCTGCTCAATCTGTGAGCAATGGCGCCGTGGCCGGTTATATTCATAACTCTGTCACAGATGGTATGGGCAAGATCGGCGTCTTGGTTGCACTTGAGTCAGACGGTGATGTCGACAAGCTCAACGAGTTGGGCAAAAAAATCGCCATGCACATCGCTGCAACTAACCCGTTGGCATTAAATGTTGATGACCTGGACCCGGCCGTCGTTCAAAAAGAACGTGACATGCTCTCAGAAGAGGCGCGTGAGTCCGGCAAGCCCGAAAACATCATCGAGAAGATGGTTGAAGGCCGGATGACCAAGTTCTTTAAAGAGTCCGTTCTGACGACGCAGATATTCGTTATGGACGGAGAGCGCTCAGTCGCTCAGGTGATCGCTGACGAAGCCAAGGCTCTAGGATCCGATATCACTTTGACCGGTTATTCCCGCATGGAGCTGGGTGAAGGTATCGAGAAAAAGGAAGAAGACTTCGCAGCAGAGGTTGCAGCAGCCGTTCAGGGCTCTTAGTCGACCTTAAATCATAATATTAGAAATCTCAGCCCCGAGTGCCTTTGAACTGGCATTCGGGGTTTTGTATGTTTAAAACCGCGCCAAGGGCGAGTCGGAAGAGGGGAGACCATGGGCACCTACAAATATAAACGCGTCCTGATCAAAGTTTCAGGCGAAGCGCTCATGGGCGACCAAGGCTATGGTATCGACGTCGCTGTCACGCGCCGTATTGCCAAAGAACTGGCCGCTGTTCATGCGAATGACATTGAGCTTTGCCTTGTTGTTGGAGGCGGCAATATTTTCCGAGGCCTATCCGCGTCAAAAGCCGGAATTGAGCGGGCGACGGCTGATTATATGGGCATGTTAGCCACGGTTATGAATGCATTGGCTTTACAAAGCGCTCTCGAAAACCAAGGCGTTGATACGCGGGTTATGTCTGCGATTACGATGGAAAATGTTTGTGAGCCCTATATCCGTAGGCGGGCAGACAGGCATCTGGAAAAGGGCCGAGTTGTGATTTTTGCGGCCGGAACAGGTAACCCATATTTTACAACAGATACGGCAGCCGCTTTGCGCGCCGCTGAAATGCAATGCAATGCCTTGCTGAAAGGGACACAGGTGGACGGCGTTTACGATTCTGATCCAAAATCTAATCCTGATGCGAAGCGCTATGACCAGCTGAGCTATCAAAAGGTCCTTGCGGATGACCTTCGGGTGATGGACGCCTCGGCAGTTACCTTGATGCGCGATAATTCAATCCCCATTATAGTCTTCTCTATTCACGAAACAGGTGGGTTCGATGCAGTCTTGCAAGGACAAGGCGACTGCACCATTATTGGGTCTTAATCACGCCGCATTCTTATTGTTTGGGGCCAACTAGGAGTTCTTATGTCTAATGAGTTTGACTTGAGTGAATACCGTCGGCGCATGGACGGTGCCGTGGCATCCTTGAAAACAGAGTTTTCAGGGCTGCGGACTGGACGGGCGAATCCGGCTTTGCTCGATAATATTACTGTGTCGGCCTATGGGTCCGAGATGCCGTTGAACCAGGTCGGTTCCATCAGCGTACCAGAGCCGCGTATGTTGACGGTAAGTGTCTGGGACAAAACGGCGGTTGCCGGGGTTGAGCGAGCCATTCGTGAAAGTTCCCTGGGACTTAATCCGGTTGTTGATGGACAGACATTGCGAATTCCTCTGCCGCCGCTAACCGAAGAGCGCCGAAAGGAGCTCGTCAAAATTGCGGGACAATATTCCGAAAATGCCAAGATTGCCGTGCGCAATGTTCGACGCGACGCTATGGATACGCTTAAAAAGCTCGAGAAAGACGGCCATATGGGCGAAGACGAGCAAAAGGCACATAGCGGTGATGTTCAGAAAGCAACCGATGATGTCATTGCCAATATCGATACAGCGCTGGAAGAAAAGTCCGCTGAGATCATGCAGGTATAAAAACGTTTGAGCACGTCTTCCAAATATATCGGCGAAATCCCGCAACATGTCGGGATTATTATGGACGGGAATGGCCGCTGGGCCAAAGCCCGCCATCGTCCGCGCGTCTTCGGACATCAGGCGGGGGTCAATACGGTCAAACAGATCGTGGAAGATGCCTCAGAGATCGGTATCCGATATCTTACACTTTACAGTTTCTCGACGGAGAACTGGAACCGGCCCAAGGCTGAAGTGGCTGCGCTGTTTGGATTGCTCAAAAAATATGTGACGTCCGATTTGGACCGTTTGCATAAAAATGATGTCCGTATCCGAATTTTGGGCTCACGAGACGGCTTGCCGGATGATATTCTGGAAATCGTCAACCGCGTAGAGGATGTAACCCGTAACAACACATCTTTCGGACTAAACATCGCTTTTAATTACGGTGGCCGGGACGAAGTCATTCGTGCCGTGACAAAAGCCGCGGAGGCGGGCGAGGACATGGACGCGTTCAGTGAAGCGACCCTGAGCCAGTATTTGGACACCGCCGATATCCCCGATCCGGAATTGATCATTCGGACCAGCGGAGAGCAGAGAATCAGTAATTTCCTGCTCTGGCAATCCGCCTATTCAGAGTTTGTGTTTACGGACGTGCTTTGGCCTGATTTTACAAAGGATGATTTGATCGCAGCCATTCGTTTGTTCAATCAACGAGACCGACGTTATGGTGGGCTCAATGACGATGCGGAAGTCGCCTAATGACCGAACCGGCGACCCGACAACCGATCTGGAAGAACCTGGGCGCGCGTTTTGTTTCTGCTGTTGTCATGGCGGGCGTTTTGTTTATTCCTTTTTACTTCGGGGGGTATTTCTGGGCCGTGACAATGGGTCTTTTGGGGGCAAGGGCGGCCTGGGAATGGGTCGATATGACCGATGTCGCAACCAAGCCTCTCGCATATGGAATTCCTGTAGTTGGTTTAATCGTTGCTATCATCGCCCATTTTACGGAAAATGGTCACTGGCTTTATGGCATAATATTCGTCACAGCGGTTATTGCTTTTTTAGAACGATTGACCCGCAAAGAGGGTGAGAAAATCTGGGCGCCATTTGGGGTGGCGTATATCGTTTTACCTTGTGTTGTGGCGATCATGTTGCGCGGAAGTGGCGTGGGATGGGATGATCAGGGGTTTAAACTTCTCACCTACCTGTTTTTGGTTGTCATTGCGGCTGACGTGGGCGCTTATTTCGGAGGCAGTTACTTTAAAGGGCCTAAGCTGGTCCCGAAACTGAGCCCCAAGAAGACATGGTCAGGCCTGCTATCGGGTATTTTTTTAGGTGTTATCCTGGGTGCCTTATTCGGATATTTTCTCAAAATGGGTCCCGTAAAAGCGGGTATTGTCGCGGTGCCAATCGTGTTGATTTCGGTGCTCGGTGATTTTTTTGAAAGCGGTATAAAGCGTCGCATGAATGTCAAGGATGCGGGGGATATTCTGCCGGGCCATGGTGGCATTCTGGATCGTTTGGACTCAATTCTAATGGTTATGATATTTGCGCATTTCCTGACTTATGTTTTTAATTTGTTTGAGCTGATTTAATGGGCAAGCCAGTCCGACTTTCCATCCTGGGCTCAACGGGCTCTATCGGTAAGAGTACCCTCGACCTTGTACGGAATTCAGAGCCGGGTCGGTTTGAAGTCGTGGCGCTGACAGCCAACGCAAATGCGGAGCTCTTGGCTGAGCAGGCGAAAGAATTTAATGCGAAATATGTTGCACTTGGATCGCCCGAAAAATCTGAAGAACTCCAGACACGGTTAAACGGCTGTGGAACGGAGATCGGTTTTGGAAAATCCGCGATCATCGCCGCAGGTGCGATGGATGCAGATTTTGTGATGGCCTCAATTATTGGAGCGGCGGGATTAGAGCCGACTTTGGCAGCGATTGATCAGGGCGTCAGAATCGGCCTGGCTAATAAAGAAAGCCTGGTGTGTGCGGGCGAATATGTGCTGCGGCGGGTTGAAACATCAGGCGCGCAGCTTTTACCGGTTGACTCTGAGCATAATGCGATTTTCCAAGTGCTCGAACAGGATCATCCGGCTGGTGTACAGCGACTCATTCTTACAGCCAGCGGCGGACCTTTTTTCAAAACAGACAAAGAATCATTAGCCACAGTCAAGGCCAAGGACGCGTTAAAACATCCAATTTGGGATATGGGAGCCAAGATTACTATCGACTCCGCAACAATGATGAATAAAGGGCTGGAACTGATTGAGGCCAGCTATTTATTCAACCGGTCGAGCGAGGAGATTGACGTTGTTATCCATCCGCAATCCATTGTTCATTCCATGGTTGAATATATTGACGGGTCCGTTTTGGCCCAGATGGGCACGCCCGACATGAGAACGCCGATAGCTCATGTGATGGCATGGCCGAGCCGTATGAAAGCCCCGGTAGAACGGCTGGATTTGACGAAATTATCCGGATTGACATTTTTCGAGCCCGACGATGAAAAGTTTCCCGCATTATCCATCGCCAGGCAGGCCTTGAAGGCAGGCGGTCAGGCAACGAATATCCTAAACGCGGCCAATGAGATGGCGGTGGCAGCTTTCTTGAAAGACGAAATTCGATTTACGGATATTAGTGCCGTTGCCAAACATGCTCTTGATGAGTTATCCGGTCATTTCGAGATCGAGCAAAATCTTGAGACAATTCTTGCCTTGGATGCACAGGCGCGAAACACTGCAACCGAGCTGATCCAACGCTTGAGAAATGCCTGAAAATCGGCGACAAAAAGCTATTAGGAAACGAGTCTTTCAATGCTTTCATTTTTGTTTTTAGCATTCCTGTTTGTGGCAAGTTTTGTCATCGTTTTGTCCTTTCTCGTTTTCTTTCACGAGTTGGGACATTACTCTGTCGGGCGTTTGTTTGGCGTTGCGGTTGAACGTTTTTCCATAGGTTTTGGAAAGCCCATTGCGAAATGGACGGCGAAATCCGGAACGGAATGGACCATTAGCCGGATTCCGCTTGGCGGATACGTTAAATTTTTGGGGGATGCGGGTGCGGCCAGTAATCCAGACACGGAGCGCTTGGAAGAAATAAAGTCCGAACTCGCCGTCGAGGGCAAGGCGGATCAGTTAGAAGATGTTTTCCATTTCAAACCACTATGGCAAAGGGCTTTGATCGTACTTGCCGGACCGATGGCTAATTTCATTTTGGCCGTCGCGATATTTGCCCTGATTGCCATGACTTTCGGACTTCCAAATTCGGACTCTGTTGTAACTGATGTGATTGAGGACAGTGCCGCCGAGGCGGCAGGTTTTGAGATAGGAGACCGGATTCTGAGGATGAATGGGAAAGACGTCTCCAAGACAGATCGCCTTATTGCCTATGTCAGCGTCAGAAGCGGAGAGATCATTAACGCTATCGTCGAACGAGAAGGTCGTGAAATAGAATTAAATGTTACACCGCGTAGAACCATCAAAGAAGACTTTATCGGCGGCAAATCAGAAATCGGTATGATTGGTGTTCAAACGCGTGCAGGAGAATTGGTCAAGCACGGTCCGATTTCCTCCATTGGTCAGGGTTGGGGGCAGTTCTCAAATATCATTACTTCAACAGGAACTTATATAGGCCGAATCTTTGTTGGTAAAGAAGATGGTAGCGCATTCGGAGGGCCGTTACGAATCGCGACCTATACCGGAAAGTCGACTGTCGACATTGTCAAAGCGGATATTACCTTTTCTCAGAAACTACGGGCTGTATTTTATACGCTTTTATCCCTTGCCGCAGCCATTTCCGTGGGTTTAGGTGTCGCAAATTTAATGCCAATTCCAGCATTGGACGGTGGACATTTGCTATACTACGGTTATGAAGCTGTCGCGGGTCGGCCGTTGAGTGAACAAAAACAGGAGTACGGATTTAGAATTGGGCTGGCAGTCATTCTGACACTGTTCATTTATTTCACAATAAATGACATTGGATACATATCCAGTATCGGCGGTTCCAATCCGTAAATAATGGGAATTCATGTGACGAAACCTAGGATCATTCGACGGTTATCTGTGCTGTTGCTGACTTGCGCAGCCGTTTGGGCCGGCGCACCGGCCTATGCACAACAGGCTCAAGAGGTTCCACAGGCACCGACCATTATTCGGTCAATTCAAGTACAGGGTAACCAGCGGGTGGAGGCAAATACCGTTGCGTCTTATCTCCTGTTTGCGCCGGGTGATCCTTATAGCGAAGATCGCGTCGATTTATCGGTCAAAACGCTTTATGCGACCGGCCTTTTTGCCGACGTCCTGATCGAGCCACGCGACGGAAATGTTCTTATTCGAGTCGTCGAAAACCCAATCATCAACCGCGTTATTTTTGAAGGTAACAAAGCCCTTAAAACCGACAAAATTACCGATGAAATCGAAGCAGAACCGCGTGCCATTTTCTCGCGGGCCAGCGTTCAGGGGGATGTTCAACGCATTATCGAATTGTATCGCCAATCGGGCCGCTTTGCTGCAACTGTCGAGCCTAAGGTCGTGCAACAACCGCAAAATCGTGTCGACCTGATTTTTGAAATCACAGAAGGTCCTGTCACGGGTGTTAAGCGTATTAACTTCATCGGCAATAATGAGTTTTCTGATAAACGCCTGCGCGGCGAAATCGCGACGGCGGAAAGTTCTTGGTGGAAGTTCTTTTCCAGCAATGATAATTATGACCCGGGGCGTCTTGAGTATGATCGAGAGCAGCTGCGTAAGTTCTACACAGACCGGGGCTTTGCCGATTTCCGGGTTGTCTCGGCGGTCGCTGAGCTGACACCCGACCAGGAAGATTTCTACATCACTTTTACCATTGACGAGGGTGAGGAATATCGATGGGGCGATATTGATGTAAAAACGGAACTGGATGAACTTGATAACGAGGTTCTGAAACGAATTGCCCGTATTAAAACTGGGGAAATTTATAAAGCGAGTGATGTCGAAGATGCGATAGAAAGCCTAACCTTCGCGGCTGGGAGTTCTGGCTATGCCTTCGTTGATATCCAGCCCGAGATTAGAAGGAACCGCGATACGAAAACGGTCGACTTGGTGTTTAACATCGTCGAGGGACCGCGGGTCTATATTGAGCGCATAGATATTGTCGGCAACACGACCACATTGGATTATGTGATCCGGCGCGAGATGGAACTCGTCGAAGGTGATGCGTTTAACCGGATCTTATTAGAACGCTCTCGAAACAAGGTCCGATCATTACGTTTCTTTGAAGAAGTCGAAATCGAAGAAGTTCAAGGCAGCTCGCCTGATAGAGCCGTCGTCAAGGTCAAAGTAAAAGAGCAACCAACAGGTGAGCTTTCCTTTAGTGCAGGCTTCTCCTCAGCTGACCGTTTCCTGGTCGATTTGTCTATCACACAAAGAAACCTTCGCGGTCGAGGGCAGCTCCTTCGATTTGTGGTTCGTTCAAGTGCCAACCGTCGTGAAATCGATCTGCGATTTACAGAACCGCGCTTCCTGGGTCGAAACATGGCCGCTGGCGTAGAGTTGTTTGACGTGACCATTGACTTCCTTGAGGAAGCAAATTTCCGTCAAAGCCGACAGGGGGCTTTGTTTACATTAGCGTTTCCAGTGACCGAAAATACAAGCATGGGCGCGCGATATTCTTTGCGTAGGGAAAGTATCGACGTTAGCGAAACTCTTTGTATTCCGCGCATTGCGACTTTTGCGGGGCAAGGACTGCCGGTCAATAGCAGTCTCTGTGACCCGGTAACTAACCGCCCTTATGAAGACAGGCTCTCTTCGATCTTTGGCTATACCTTTGCCTGGGACCGCCGAAATGACCCGATTACGCCTACACGAGGCTTTGACATGCGCCTGTCGCAAGATTTCGCGGGCCTTGGCGGAGACGTTCAGTATCTGCGGACGGACGTAACAGCCAATGCGTATAGAGGTCTCGCAAAAGATGTGATTGCCAGTGCGAAATTATCAGGCGGTTATATTACAGGCTGGGGCGGCAACCCTGTTCAAATTAACGACCGTTTCTTCAAAGGTAATTTTGATTTCCGGGGGTATGACAATGCCGGTATTGGCCCGCGGGTCATGCAAAATTCTGAATTATTTACGGATGCAGATGGCAATTTCGTGCCAATCCGAAGCATTGCTCTAGGCGGAAATGCCTATGGGTTAGCTGCAGCTGAGGTGAGTTTTCCGCTTGGCGTAGCTGGTCTTTTGGGTAGTTTATGGGCAGAAGCTGGCGGTGTTGGATTGCTGGACGAAGAATTTAAAGAGCTCGAGGGCGTATTTAATTTTGCTAATGGCGAACCTGAATATTTTATCGTTGATGACTTATCTATTCGCGCGATGGCTGGAGCCAGTATTTTCTGGGAGTCGCCTTTCGGTCCAATTCGTTTCGACTTTTCTCAACCGCTTCGCAAATTCCCATATGATGAACGGAAGTCTTTCCAGTTCACCACACGAACAAGGTTCTAATTACTATGATTACCATGTCTAAATTTTTCCGCGCCATTATCGTCGTGTCAGCTGCGTTTTTTGTGGCGGCGTCTGCTTACGCTCAAAGTACCATTCTGATCGTAGATCAATCCCGTATTCTACGAGACTCAGAGGTAGGAAAGCATATCAATCGACAGATCGAAAGCATTGCCAAGACTATGGAGTCTGAAGTTAAGTCAGCCGTTTCTCCTTTGGAAGCTGAAGGCAAAACATTGCAGGCTGAAATCCAGGCACTGGGTCAGGCTGGATTGGCTTCACGCCCAGATTTAAAAAGTCGCCTCACGAGTTTTGCCGGTAAGTCTAAGAAGCAGCAGTATGAAGCTGTTATGAAACAGCGCGAGTTGGCTAAGACAGAGGCAGTTGCGTATCAAAAAGTCTCTAAGAAGCTCGAAGAAATCCTGAAGGTTGTCGTGGCCGAGCGAAACGCCGACGTTGTGATCGATCGATCCGCTGTCATATACGGAAAGCCAGCCGATGTCACGGATCTCGTTCTCAGTCGTCTCAACAGTCAAATGCGGACAGTTGCGGTCACACGCGAAAGATTGCCACGCCAGGCGATCCAGTAGAGAGTTCCTCTTTCAAACAGGTCTTGCTTGTCGTAGGGAATGGCTATGATTGATAGCCGATTTTACGACCTCGCAGGGCCTTTTTCTTTGGGCGATTTGCTGGACAACCTCCAAGTCGAACCAATGCCGTCTGTAGGGATGCTGGATGAAAGAATAAACAGCCCCGCAGAATTGGCTGATGCCTCGGCCGGTCAAATCACTTTTTTATCGAGTGGAAAACATAAGGGCGATTTAGATGGGGCGAAGGCTGCCGCCTGTTTTGTATCTGAAAAATATGCCAAACATGTTTCCGATCAAGGGATTCTTCCGATCATTACCAATTCACCGCGAGCGCACTTTGCTCGCGTCGTATCAAAAATGGTAACAAAGAAAGTCTTCGGCGGGTCAGCTAGCTATAAGAAATCATCTTCGGCCCGAGTTCACAGTTCTGCGGTTATAGGCGCTGACGCCGTCATCGAGGACGGCGCCGTAATCGGACCTTATTGCATGATCGGGCCAGGGGTAAAAATTGGAGCCGAGACGGTTTTAGAAGGTCATAATATGATTGAATGTGCTGAAATCGGCACAGGGTGCCTGATCAAAACGGGCGCTCAAATTGGAGGTGAAGGGTTCGGTATGGATGGCGATGAAAACGGAATCGTCAATCTGCCACATATCGGGCGCGTCATCATTGGAAACCGGGTCCGGGTCGGCGCACATACATGCATCGATAGGGGGTTTCTGGGCGATACGATGATCGCGGACGACGTCAAGATAGATAACCTCGTTCAGATCGCGCACAATTGCTCTATAGGACAGGGCACAATGATCGCAGCACATACGGGTATTTCCGGGAGCTGCCACATCGGGAAAAATGTTAGAATGGGCGGCGCGGTCGGACTGGCCGATCATATTAATGTAGGAGACGGCGCACAGCTCGCGGCTGCTGCAGGTGTCATGCACGACGTACCAGCCGGGGAAATCTGGAGTGGTGTTCCCGCTCAACCTATTCGCGACCATATGCGGATGATCAGCGCCACCCGCAAATTAATCGGGAAAAAGAAATAGGCTATGTCCGTGAAACTCCCTATTGAACAAGACGGCATAATGGCCATCCTTCCGCATCGGCCGCCTATGTTGTTGGCAAACCGTGTTACGAAGCTTGAGGAAATGTCGATTCAAGTAGAGTCCCATGTAGACCCCGAAGCTGATTACCTCAAAGGGCATTTTCCTGATATGCCGATACAGCCGGGTGTCCTCATCGTAGAAGCTGTTGCACAAGCCGGAGCGTTATTGGTGGACTTGTCTCATAATCTACCAGCTGGCATGTTCATGGCGTTTTCCGGCATTGATGGTGCCAAGTTTAAAAAGCCAGTGAAGCCGGGTGAAACTATGATCATTGATTTGGACATAATTCGTAAACGACTACCTTTCTATAAGTTCGCGGCTCGGGTATATGTGGGCCAAAGTGTAGTCGCGACTGTTGACTTTTCGGCTGCGCAAATGTCGTTTGAAAATTAGATCAATATGTCCATATTTGTTCATCCCAGCTCATTTGTTGATCCCAAAGCTCAATTGGATGACGGGGTATATATCGGCCCATTATGCGTTGTTGGCCCTGATGTAAAACTTGGAAAGAACGTCAGGCTGATTAGCCAAGTGAATATTGACGGACATACCGAGGTCGGTGAGGGCTGCGCGCTGTATCCATTCGTATCCCTCGGCCATCCGCCACAAGATTTTAAACACAAAGGCGGGGACGTTCGACTGATTATCGGCAAGCGCAATACCTTCCGAGAACTTGTAAACATTCATCCTGGCTCAGATGCCGGGCGTCGAGATACGATTATCGGAGATGATTGCTTCATGATGGTTGGCTCTCACTTGGCTCATGAAGGGCATATGGGTAATAATGTTGTCGTATCCAACGGCGTACAAATCGGGGGCTGTGTGACGATTGGAGACCACGCGATACTCGGTGGATTGTCAGCAGTCCATCAGTTTACTCGGATCGGGGCTCACGCCTTTATTGGCGGTATGGCAACTGTCACCACAGATGTGATTCCCTATGGATCTGTGGTTGGAAATGCAGCGCATCTTGCAGGCCTGAACGTTATTGGCCTAAAACGACGCGGTTTCGACAAGCAAAAAATCCGTGATTTGCGCTCTGCCTATCGGTTATTGTTTGCCGAAGAGGGGACGTTTGCCGAACGTTTGAAAGACACGGCGAGGCTCTATAAGGATCATGAGCTTGTCATGGAAATTGTGGAATTTATTCAAGCGCAGGAAAAGCGCAGCATCTGTATGCCGCATACGGGAGGTTAGGCTTGAAGGTCGGACTTATAGCTGGGCAGGGCTCGTTACCTCAGGCCGTTGTTAAAGGGGCTAAGGCAGCCGGACACGATATATATCTGGCACAAATTGAGGGAAGCCTCATACCGGGCTTGGATGGAAAATCTTACCGGTTCGGAGAATTTGGCAAGATGACCAAAGATTTCAAAGCGAAGGGCGTTACCCATGTTTGCTTCGCTGGAAATGTAGCGCGGCCGGATCTAACAAAAATCCGACCTGATTTTCAAACCCTCAAAAGGCTACCGGGCGCGATCCGTGCCGCCCGCCAAGGGGATGACGCACTGCTGAGTTATGTCGTCGAAACTTTTGAAAAAGATGGGTTCGAGATCATCGCGCCACAGGCCCTTTGTGAGTCCATTTTGATGCCCTCAGGCCATTTGGGGGCCCATAAAATCGAAAGTGGCGAGCGCAAGGATGCAGAGAAGGCTATGAAAGTCGCCCTCGAAATAGGGCGCATGGATATCGGCCAAGCGGTTGTCGTGTGTAATGGACTTATTCTGGCTGTTGAAGCGCAAGAAGGCACAGATGAAATGCTACGCCGTGTCGTTGCATTGCCAGAAACCATACGCGGAAAATCAGACAACCGTTCTGGTGTTTTGGCCAAGATGGTGAAACCAGGACAGGAAGACCGAGTCGACCTACCGACCATAGGACCGCAGACGGTTCGTTTGGCTTCCGAAGCCGGTCTAGCGGGGATTATTACCGAAGCAGGAAGAGCTTTCGTCATTGATCGCGAAGAAGTGGCGGCGCTGGCTGATGAAATGAAGATGTTTGTTGTGGGTCTACCCCCTGCGGGATCATGACAAGACCTGATGTCTTTATTTTGTCGGTGGAACCGTCAGCGGACAAATTAGGCGCAGACCTTATCCAGGCTCTGAAAACCGTAAATGCAGATATTGCCTTATCGGGCATAGGCGGACCGGCCATGCGAGAAGCCGGCGTCTCCAGCGACTTTGATATTTCGCCCCTGGCCATTCTGGGATTTACAGAGGCTCTGAAAGCTTATCCGGTCGTGCGTAGAAAAGTGAAAGAGGCAACAGCCCTGATCATGCAGCAGGCGCCCAAATCTGTTGTCTTGATCGATAGTTGGGGATTTATGATCCGGGTTGCTGAGGCGCTAGGCAAAGCCGGTTATCAAGGTGAAATTATCAAATATGTCGCGCCGCAAGTCTGGGCCATGCGACCGGGCCGGGCAAAAACCCTAGCGCGATATGTGGATCATCTTTTGGCTATTCACACCATGGATACCCCGTTTTTTGAACCTCTGGGTCTACCTGTGACTTTTGTCGGCAATCCTATGTTCGATGATCCCTTTGATCCGGCGGAAAGGGGAGATTTCAAATCCAGGCATAAAGTCGGAAAACAGAGGATTGTCGTGGTTTTGTTCGGCAGCCGCCCTGCTGAAATCGAAAGCCTTTACGAACCCTTTGCGCAAGCTGTAGCCGAGATGGCTGAAAAATTTCCTGAATTGTGCTTCTTTTCACCCGTGACTGAAAATGTGCGTGGGTTACTTGAGCAAAAGTCCGAGCACGACCCGCGTGTCAATAATGTGCATCTGTTAGAGGAAGCTGAGAAATATCAACTCTTTGCCAATGCAGAACTAGCCCTAGCCTGTAGCGGGACGGTGACGACCCAGCTGGCAATGGCAGGCGTGCCTGCGGTCGTGGCATACAAGCTGACACCTGTAACGTTTTTCATCGCCAAACGTTTATTCAAACCGGATCATATTTCACTGGTGAACATTTCGGCGGATAAAGCCCTCATGAGGGAATTCGTTCAAGGCGATGTTACGCCAAAAAACCTTTTTGAATCTATGTCTGAGTATTTGACGAACGAGCCTATGCGTTTTGAAACGTCAAAAGCCTTGATTGCGCAAACTGAGCTTATGAAAGGCAAAGGCGGCACTGCTTCCGCGCGTGCCGCCTCCGCAATTCTGACGATTTTGTCGAACGACTAGCGCTTGTCGACGTCGATATAACTTCTGGCCTGAGCACCGGAGTAAAGTTGGCGTGGTCGACCGATCCGCTGTGATGGATCTTCCAGCATTTCATTCCACTGAGAAATCCAGCCGACAGTCCGCGCGAGGGCAAACAGCACTGTGAACATGGACGTCGGGAAGCCCAACGCGTTGAGAACGATGCCGGAGTAGAAATCTACATTGGGGTATAATTTCTTTTCGACGAAATATTCATCTTCCAGAGCAATTTTTTCGAGTTCTTTCGCAATGTCCAATATTGGATCATTGAGGGCCAGTTCATCCAGAACTTCATGGGCAACTTTTTGCATAACGCGGGAGCGTGGATCGAAGTTTTTATAAACCCGGTGACCAAAGCCCATAAGACGGAATGGGTCAGACTTGTCCTTGGCGCGCTTTATGTACTCTGGGATCCGGTCAACGGTCCCAATCTCGCGTAACATATTCAGACAGGCCTCATTGGCTCCGCCGTGACTTGGTCCCCAAAGACAGGCAACGCCTGCGGCGATACAAGCGTAGGGGTTGGCTCCCGATGAGCCTGCTAGTCGCACGGTCGAGGTTGAGGCGTTTTGCTCGTGATCGGCGTGAAGGATAAAAATCTTATCCATGGCTCGAACGATCGTGTCACTAACGGTATATTTTTCCGCTGGCACAGAGAAACACATTTTGAGGAAGTTCTCGGCGTAAGACAGAGAATTGGTCGGATAAACATGGGGTTGGCCTATGGAATACTTATAAGCCCGGGCGGCCAACGTCGGCATTTTAGCAATGAGACGATGCATGGCGATATCGCGGGCTTCGTCCTCAGTGGTGTGGGCTTCGTCATGGTAAAAACCAGATAGAGCCCCCACAGTTCCGCACAGCATGGCCATTGGGTGGGCGTCCCGGCGGAAACCGTGGAAGAAATCCTCGACCTGGTCATGCAACATGGTGTGTTTGGTAATCGACTCGTCGAAAGACTGAAACTCGTCTCGGGTCGGCAATTCGCCATTTATCAGAAGATAAGCGACTTCCAGAAATGTCGATTTTTCAGCCAGTTCCTCAATCGGGTAGCCGCGGTAAAGCAACTGTCCTTCGCCGCCATTGATAAAAGTAATTTGTGACTCTGTGGAACAGGTGGATGTGTAACCCGGATCAAATGTGAAGTGCCCAGACTGCTTGTACAGTGAGCGGACATCAATACCCGGCGCGCCCATGGAGCCTTTGTAGATTGGCAGGTCATAGCTGTCTTTGCCGATTGTGAGGGTGGCTGTACCGGTTTTTTCTATTTTGTTTTCCATGTCGGGCTCCTTCTAATTCTCTAAATACGATGTGGAGAGCGCATCTTGCAAGCGTCCTATCACTTCGTCCTTACCTAAAAATAACAATACGTCGGATAAATCCGGTGAGGGATGGCCTGCTGTCAGCGCAGCGCGCAAGGGCTGTCCAAACTTGCCGAATCCAATATCTTTTTCTTCCGCATAATTTTTTAATACGCGGTGAATGGCTGTCCCGGACCAATCGCCGAGGTCTTCAAATCTTGGCAAGAGAGCTGTCAAATGATCTTTGGCATCGTCGCGACGTAGCGGTTTAGCGGCCTTGCCTGTGATCTCAAGCGGGCGGCTTAGCAGCAGATAAGCGCATTTCGCGGCCATATCCTTATAATTTTTAGATCGCGTTTTGAGACTTTCCATAGCCCCCGATATCTTGGTTATATCCGCTCCGTCCGGCAAGAAAGCCGACAAGCCGGACAGCAACGACTCATTGCCCATGGTTTTGAAGTGTTCACCATTGATATGGTCCATTTTATCAAAATCTAGCCGGGCCGGAGATTTATTGATCCCCCCCAGCGTAAAGGCGTCAACAGCCTGCTTATCCGAGTAAACTTCCTGATCATCAACAGACCAACCCAGCTTGAGCAAGTAGTTGCGCAGACCTTCTGCCGAATACCCCATATCCCGGAAATCCGTGACGGCTTGGGCCCCGTGCCGTTTAGACAATTTCTTGCCATCAGGGCCGTGAATAAGCGGCAAGTGCGCCCATTCTGGGACCTTCCATCCCAGTGCCTGATATATCTGTGTCTGACGGCCTGCATTGATCAGGTGGTCATCACCTCGGATGACATGGGTGACGTCCATATTGTGGTCATCCACAACAACAGCCAACATATAGGTCGGTGTCCCGTCCGCGCGCAGCAGGACCAGATCATCAAACTGATCGTTTTGCCAGTTGATCTCACCCTGAACTTGATCGCTAATCGTCGTCTCACCCTCCGGGACTTTGAAGCGGATCGCAAACGGTGCACCGGCGGGTTCGGCTGCGTCACCATTCCGCCATGGTGAGCGTAAGGCTTTGCCATCAGCACGCGACTTTTCACGAATATCGTCCAGCTCTTCGGGCGTACAATAGCAGCGATACGCATTTCCTGATGATAACAATTCCTGCGCCGCGGCCACATGATCATCCATATTGCGGCTTTGATAAACAATGGCGCCTTCATGCTGCAGGCCTAGCCATTCCATGCCGTCCAAAATGGCCTGGGTAGCTTCTGGCGTAGAGCGTTCCCGGTCTGTGTCTTCGATCCGGAGGCGAAATTCCCCGCCAGTCTTTTGTGCATAAAGCCAGCAAAACAAAGCCGTTCGGGCACCGCCAATATGCAGATAACCGGTCGGAGATGGGGCAAAACGTGTAACGACTTTAGCCGTGGTCATAGGGAAATGAGACCTGTAAGGTGATTTGCGCCTTCTTTATGGGGAAGGGGGCAAAATAACAAGGATTTTCGGCCATTTCCAGAGAGTCCGCGTGGGGAAATAGAATAAGCTTTCTAGATCAAATATTATTGTGGTTGGGTCGGTATTTCGAATACGCAGTCATCTCTTTCGGTTTCGGCATCAGCTTTTATTTTGCCTTGCCGTTTGAGCCGTCAATCTTAATTTTAGGATCGGTTTTTCTGGGAACTCTATTGTTTATCCGAATGATGTTAAACCGTTGGGACTTCGGCTTCATGGCCACTTTTATAATCTCATTTGCCGTGATGGGGTTAGCTCGGGCAAGTTGGCATACTTCTTCCGTTGAAACCTCACGATTACCAAGTTTTGAGCGAATTTATGAGGTTGAGGGCCGTATCCAAGCCCTGGAAAAATCAGGGCCGCGCATCAGGTGGCTGGTAGATGTGGTGCAAATGGATCGTCTGGCAGATGAAAAAACACCAGAGCGGATACGCGTAACCACATATGATCGAAATTTCGGAGTTGGCGATGCCGTTAGATTTAGGGCGCAATTACGCGCCCCGCCTCAACCGGTCACACCAGGCGGATATAATCCAGCATTTCGGGCCTATTATGAAGGGGTGGGAGCCTACGGATTTATGCTCTCCAAGCCAGAAAAGATTACTGAGTCCCCATTATCTATCAAACAGCGCTGGGCACTCGGGGTCGCTAAATTTCGTTTTGGAATGGCCGAGCGCATTCGCAATGCTGCGCCCGAAGAAACTGCCGGCCTGCAAGTTGCGTTACTAACCGGTATTCGCACCTGGGTGCCCGATCATCAAACCGAAGCCTTACGGGTGGCTGGTCTCGCTCATATTTTGGCCATTTCCGGTTTGCACATGGGGTTGATCGCTGGAGGGGTTTATAGTGTAGCTTTGCTTTTACTGGTTCGGATTGAAACTTTGGCCCGTAGCCGCGACGTCCGTAAATACGCAGCATTTATAGGCCTGATAGCCGCCACATTTTATCTGATATTATCAGGTATGAGTGTGGCGACCCAGCGCGCTTTTATTATGGCGAGCATCGTGTTTATTGCTTTGATCCTTGACCGACAGGCCATTTCTGTCCGGTCTGTTGCCGTAGCAGCATTTATAACCCTCTGGTTTCACCCTGAAGCATTGCTTTCGCCAGGATTTCAAATGTCTTTCTCGGCTGTTCTGGCTCTGGTTGTGGTTTATCGGGCTTGGGATGACAGGCGGGTTTATCGCGGGCGCCCTAATTGGCCTCGCCGGCTTTGGGAGAATTTCAAAGGTCTAAGCGTAACAAGCCTCGTTGCAGGATCCGCGACAAGTGGATTTGCAGTTTTGCATTTTAACCGGATCGCCACATACGGTTTCTTTGCTAATCTACTCGCTATGCCATTTTTTACGTTCTGGGTTATGCCTGTTGCCTTACTGGTTTATCTCGCAATGCCATTTGGTTTGGAAAGCTTGCCGCTTTGGTTCATGAGTCGTGGGTTGATCATCATTCTGGCAATTTCCCATTGGGTGGAAACTTGGCCGTTTGCGATCAAATTCATGGCATCCGGACCAGCCTGGGTTATGGGCCTGTTCGGCTTGGCATTTATTGCTCTATGCCTGGGCCAAAGGCGTCTGCAGATTCTATCAAGTCTGATTATGGTGGCCTGTTTCATTGTCCTACTAACCCGGGCTGAACCCGATATCCGTATTTCCAAAGACGGGGCCATCGCGTTCTGGGATATTACAAACGAGCCTACACTCTATGTGGATAGGAAAAACTCTGATCGATACGGACGGCAGGAGTTTGTAGAAGCGATGGGCATAGGGACGGCCATGGTCCGAAATTTTGAAGGCGTGATTGGACAGTGTGATAATCTAGCCTGTCGAATTGAATTTAAAGATCATGTTATTCTAGTCGTTTCCGACCCGAGCGAACTCATCGAAGATTGCGAGAGTTCCGACTGGATCATTATTCCCAAACGCAAGTTGGGAGCTAGAATGCGTCGGTTATGTCCACAAAAAATTATTGATAGCGACGACCTAAAGGCACATGGGGCGCATAATATATTCCTCGATCGCGAACTGGTCAGGACCGCTCACTCCAAAACAGCGCTCCGCCCTTGGCACAAAGGGTGGGTCAACAATTCTATCAAAGTTGAAAAAGAGCGGGACAAATGACTGAGTATACGTTAATTTCAACCGCATGTTCAGGCTCCTAAACCGTGTGTTTTTGATCGTAACCGGATTTCTTGCAACCTTCATTGCGTGTTCTTTTGTTTTGTCTGTGGTCTCAGTGCCAGCTGAGCAAGCTCAGTGCGGTCAAAAAACGACGATATATCTGCAATATAGTTTAGTTCATGCAGATTTCGCGATACCGAGTAATGTCTTGTCCGGTGAGACGCGAAGGGAAGTTTCTTTGAAACATCATCCTAGTTTGGGCGATCCGGATTTTATAGTCTTTGGCCTCGGAGATCGTGATATTTATATCAATACGCCGGTTTGGGCGGATCTTAAGGCAAGATATGCAGCTAAGGCTTTGTTCTTACCCAGTGACCGAGCCATCCATGTGGAGCCTGCATTTGGCGTGTATGAGAAATGGATTCCTCTGGAGATCTGTGACTATCAGGTCAAAGCCTTGGAAGACTATATTCGTGCTAGCTTTTCCCGTGACGAGAAAGGCAACATCAAGGAAATGACTGGCCTGACATATACGGGGTACGACAAATTTTACGAAGCCGATGGCATTTATACAATGTTCAACAGTTGTAATAATTGGGCCAATGGCGGATTGAAAGCGGCTGGAGTAAAAGCCCCGATCTGGTCACCTTTTGCGCAAGGAGTGATCTACCATGCCAAGCGGCATAAGCCGCCCAGCGATCCGGAAATGTCGTCCAGATTAATGGTAACGCCGGACTAGACCAACCAATATGCCTTGGACTTCCACCCGATCAGGGCCGAAGGTCCGGGTTGGGAAATCCTTATTTTCTGCAATCAAATCTATCTGACCACCGGATTTGTAAATTCGCTTGAGCGTGGCCTCTTCCTGATCCACTAAGGCAACAACAATCTCATTATTGCGGGCTGTATTCGCTTTGCGAATAATAACGACATCACCGTCCAGAATACCGGCTTCAATCATGGACTCGCCTTCGACCTCAAGGGCGAAATGCTCACCGCGTCCGACCATCCCGTTGGGAACAGCAAACATATTACCATCTTGTTGAATGGCTTCGATAGGGACACCAGCGGCAATCTTGCCAACAAGAGGCACTTGCACGCTATCGTTTGCGGCAACGGGAAGGGGATCGGCCCCGGCCCCTTCAGTGGGGAGTTTCAAGACTTCCAGAGCCCGGGCTTTATTAGGTAAACGACGGATAAAACCACGTTCTTCCAAAGCCGTGATCAGTCGGTGGATGCCAGACTTGGAGGCTAGGCCCAGATGATCTTTCATTTCGTCATAAGAGGGGGGAACACCATCTGCCTTGATACGCTTATCAATCAGTAGAAGCAGGTCCCGTTGTTTTTCTGTCAGCATGATTTACTCCGAACAAATTGGCAACATTGGATTTTTGTTCTACTGATGTTCTGTGATGTGTCAAGGCGTTGTTTTTTTAAAATCCACCGCCGGTCTGATATTTGCCATCTTCCGGTTTATCGAGTGTTTCTTCTGTTGAGGCGATTTCTTGGGTCGCGGCAGGTTTAGGCTTGGGTTTGGGTTTTGGTGTCGGTTGCTGAACAATGGGCGCTGGTTTCGGTTGTGGGGCAGGTTGAGGCGCTGTCACAGCTTCAGGGGGTGTAATAGTGGTGGAAACAGGCGGTAACGTAGGTGGCAAAATAATGGATGGCTCTGGAGCAGTAGGACGAGGTTGGGTAGCGGGCTCATAATAAAGCAAAGATCGTATGGTTTTAAGGAGTCTGTCTTCGCCGTCCAGAATCAAGACGCATCGTATTTCCCCAACGATAACGTTTTCTGTTTTTTTTCGACCTCTATTTTCCACCCACTCCCGAATGAAAAAGACGGGTTCTTTCGGGATAAAGTAATAGGCAATTTTAATTTGGTCTTTGACATATCGCGCGCGGTCCGCTGGGACGCTCACGAAATTAACGCGCCTTGAGCCGCCTCCAAATTCACCGCCGCTGTAATTAAAATCATCGGCAGGCCAGACATTTTGCCGTTCGCCCAATTTTATATAGCGATCCAGAAGCCAATAGCGGCTACCACGGGACGCCTCGAATAATTTGACACTGATATTTTCGGCCGTCAGAAGCTCGCCTTTGTCCTGGCTGGGTGCTAGGCTTCGGGGCGCATAATTAGCCGAGGGCGGATCCTCGAAACTGTCAAAGAAATATTGTTGAATCACGAACCTTTGACGGTCAGCATCATAGACGACGTTGTTCTTGCTTGAAAAATTCGGATCGACTTGCCCTTTTACGATGATCGGCGACAGGCCCGACAGCACAGATTGACGACGCTGCGAATAATCTGTGCTCGTTTCATACTCATCTTTGATAAGTTGATAGGGGCTTAATTGGCGAAATACTGATTGAGGCGTTTGTGTCTGAACGTATTCGCCCATGGTCGTTGGGCAGTCTGCTTGGGCATTACAAGACGCGGAAAACCCCAGACATAAGCCCAAGAAGATTAGTTTAAACCAAAACTTGTTGCTCAAATGACTCAAAAATGTCCCTGATATTATGCGATCAATCGCAACGATTAATTCAAATTAGTACTGGCACATAGTCAAAGTTATTTCACAAAATTGATTAAGTCGCAATATCAGGTACTCGTCAGATTATCTGATCGCCGCCCAACAAAACTTCTGTCGCTTGTTTCACATTCTCTTGCCGCATGAGGCTTTCAC
>JAHDBU010000157.1 GCA_020630275.1 Hellea sp. | reverse complement strand
ATCGATACGATAGCCGCCGTACGCACATTTTCAGAGTCTGGCGCACAGTTAAAAAGCCCGTTTGGCGACCCTGTCAATTTACCTCGGGCCATTTGCAAACGCGTCGGAATAGACCCCAAAAATGCTGTCTACTCGTGTTCTGGGGGACAAGTTCCGCAACAACTGGTCAACGAGTTTGCGGAATTGATCTCAACCGGTGAGCGGGATGCCGTTCTCCTGGTGGGCGGTGAAGCTCTAGCCAATCAGAAGGCCCTTAAGAAAGCGAAAATCAAAGCCGATTGGACAGATGAGACCGATGGACCCTCTGAACGTCGGCACCCTGAAATTACTAATATGTTTGACATTGGGAACATCCAAAACGAATTCCTGCATATTCCGTCAGCCTATACTGTTATGGAGCACGCCCGCAGGAAAAGATTAGGCCTAAGCCGCGGGAACTATGCACAACAGTGTGGGCGGCTTTTTGAACCATTGGCCCGGACCGCAGCCGACCATCCATATGCCATGTTTAAGAACGCACAAAGTGCAGATGAGATTTCCACACTGAGCGACTTTAACAATGCTGTCACGGATGCCTACCCCCGAGCAATGACCGCGAAGGACGGCGTCAATCAGGCAGCTGCTATCATCCTGATGAGCGACGACAAAGCTCGGGAACTCGGCATAGATGAAAATCACTGGATTTATGCTTTGTCTGGCAGTGACGCCGAGGAATTGACTATGCCTTATCGGCAAGACTTATCCCGATCAGTCGCCATGGAAGCTGCCTATTCCGGTGCCTTAGATGCCGCTGATATATCCGTCAATAAAGTCGACTGCTTTGATATTTACAGCTGTTTCCCGATCGCCGTCTTTGCGGCCTGTGATGCTCTGGGCATTGATTATGATGATCCTCGCGGATTGAGTGTCACAGGCGGCCTACCTTTCTTTGGTGGACCAGGAAACAACTATTCCATGCATGGCATTGTGAATGTCGTCAAAACGCTGCGTGAAAAAGGTGACGGTTACGGCTTGGTTGGCGCGAATGGCGGATTTATATCCAAGCATTGTATTGGTGTTTATGGTGTTAAACCCGGCGATTGGCGTATGGCCGATACGAAAAAAATAAAGAACAAAGTCAATGCACAGGCCCAACCAAAGGTCGCCTACTTCGCTGACGGACGGGCTACCATTGAAGGATACGCCGTTGAATATGGCCGAAAAGGCCCCAAGCGGGCCTATGTTATTGGCGATCTTGAGGACGGGCGAAGATTTATTGGAGTGACCGATCGAAACGATACGGAAACCATTCAGCATTTGATCGATAACGATCCGTTGGACAAAACGATTTATGTCACCAGCAAAGGTCCGGGCAATCGCTTCACATTTGATCCTGACAAGACACAATCTCTTATCCTTGCAGCCCCCGAATCTTTGGAGGATGAATTCGAATTCTGCCTTATCAAACGAGACGGGCCCATATTGGAAATTACGATTAATCGTCCTGACGCTAGAAACAGCCTGACCCCAGAAGCTAATTATGAACTTCAACGCGTGTTTGACCTCTACGAAAAAGATCGCTCCCTTTGGGTAGCCATTATCACTGGCGCGGGCGATAAATCTTTTTCTGCAGGCAATGACCTTAAATATATGGGCACGGGTAAACCGATCTGGGTTCCGGAAACAGGGTTTGCTGGTCTCACCCATCGCAAAAAACGCGTCAAGCCCGTCATCGCTGCTGTCAATGGTTATGCTTTTGGTGGTGGTTTCGAGATAGCCTTGGCCTGCGATATCATCGTGGCGGACTCTACGGCGAAGTTCGCATTGCCTGAAGTTAAGACCGGTTTGATCGCAGCCGCTGGCGGATTATTCCGATTGCCCAAAACCCTGCCACCACACATTGCCAAAGATATGATCCTGACAGGCCGGACTATGGAAATAGACGAAGCCGAACGCCACGGCCTAGTTAGCTATAGGGCCGATGCCGGCAAAGCGCTGGACAAGGCGCGTGAAGTCGCAGAGAAAATTTGTAAGGTCAGTCCCAGCGCAGTCGCGGCCTCTCTTGAAATGATGCATGAGGGCAAAGATATTCAAGACGCCGCCGAGGCCCTTGATCGACCGACAAAGGCAATACAAAAGATGATGGCATCCGAAGATCTGCAAATTGGCCTTATGTCATTTCTGACAAAACAGCCAGCTAAGTGGAAGAACAGATAGGCCCCGCAATTTACTCCATATCCGCGTCTTTGTCATAAAGATTGTAGAAAACGGTGATCTCTTCACCGGCTGCGATGTTCCTTCCCGCATAGATATAGCGCTCAATCACGCCTTCTATTGGCCGTTTTACTATTGTTTCGCAGTTCGGATCATCAAAGTGGTTATAAAATCCGCCCAGCGGCGTTCGAATCCAATCCCCGCAACCCGGATACCAGACATGGGTCAGACCTAACAGATCACCCTCTGGAATGTCTTCTGTTGCGAATATGCCGAGCCCATGAATGTTGCTATCACCAATGGTCAGGTTTGCCGGTAGAGCCCGGAATGGTTTTCGAGCCTCTCTTATTTTTTTCTTTAAAAGCTCACGAACCTGTTGGCGGGTGTTTTCTGACATTAATTCTCTCGTTAAACGGTAATAGCGTCAGCAGCAGCCTTAATAGCTTTCTGGGTAAATTCCAAATCTTCTTCAGTTATGGCCAGAGACGGGTAAATTTTCGCACCCGGTTTCAAAATTCCGTGCTCTCGCATGACTTTGTTATAAGTAGCTTGTGTGTCCTTGTCGGCATGAAAGGTGTCGCGGTAATCACGCACTTCTTTGGCCGTGAAAATCACATCAAACAGAGTATCGTCTCCGACAATCTGAAACGGCTTACCTGTTTTGGACAAGGCACCAGAGAGCATGGATTTAATCTTGGCGCCAATTGATCGAAGCTTATCATATTGGTCGGGACGCGAGAGAATCTCGAGCGTTTTTAGCCCTGCGACAGACGCAATTGGATTTCCTGATAACGTCCCCACCTGCATGAGCCATTTCTTCCCGGCTATCTTTTTATCGAATAAGTCGAGGATGTCTTTCCGTCCCGCAATGGCCGCGAGCGGCATGCCGCCGCCAACCGTCTTGCCGAGCGTGCAGATATCGGGCGTGACGCCGTATTTTTCCTGCCCTCCGCCCCAGGCAAAGCGAAAGCCTGTGACCACTTCGTCAAATATCAGAACAGAATCGTTATTGGTACAGAGATTTCGGAGATGTTGAAGGAAGCCATCCTGCGGCGGGATAATGCGCTGCAATGGCTCAGCGATGAGGCCGGCAATACGGTCGCCATGTTCTGCGAAGAGTTGCGTCATGTAATCCTTATCATTCCAAGGCGCGACCAAAACACTGTCGCGGACACCTTCGAGGATACCCGCTGAGTCCGGTTCGGCATTCGGGAAGTTGAGCAAGCGCCCTGGTTTGAGGCTCATTTGGCCCTCATCACTCATACCGTGATAGGCGCCTTCAAACTTCACGATCAGGTCGCGGCCTGTATAGGCACGGGCCAGACGCATAGCGAACATATCCGCCTCACCACCCGTGGACACATATCTGAGCTGGTCCGCACAAGGCATGGCCCCGCAAATCACCTCAGCGAGTTCAATTCCGTGCGTGCTGGTGGCGAAAAAGGTGAAACCGTCTTTAAGTTGTTTTTCGACCACCTCCAGAACTTCGGGATGGCCGTGGCC
>JAHDBU010000156.1 GCA_020630275.1 Hellea sp. | reverse complement strand
GACATCGTGGATTTTATGGCAGGATCGTCAGGTGCTGTACGGGCAGGGTGCGTGACGGCCGAGCCTGAAAGAGCGAGATCGGAGGGGGCCGATGTCTGATTTATTTGTTTCAGCGGGCCTTGAAAACGACGCCCCGCGTCCTTTGGCCGATCGTTTGCGACCGCAAAAACTCGAAGATGTCGTTGGACAGGATCACCTGATCGGACCCGAAGGTCCTTTAGGGCGTATGCTCGGGAGCGGACGCCTAGCCTCCATGATTTTATGGGGCCCACCGGGCGTCGGGAAGACCACGATCGCGCGCCTCGTGGCGGATCATGCGGATATGGAATTTGTCCAGCTCTCGGCCGTGTTCTCCGGCGTCAAAGATTTGCGCGAGGCTTTTGCCGCCGCCAAGGCACGACGGGCCACAGGGCGCGGCACGCTTTTATTTGTCGATGAGATCCACCGTTTCAACCGGGCCCAGCAAGACGGCTTCCTCCCTTATGTGGAAGAAGGTATCGTCACTCTGATCGGCGCAACCACGGAAAACCCCAGTTTTGAACTGAACTCTGCCCTTCTGTCCCGCTCTCAGGTCTTTGTTTTAAAGCGCTTGTCCGATGAGGCTATGACTCTCATGCTGGCCAAGGCAGCAGCAGAAATGGATACACCGTTACCCGTTACCGACGATGGCCGGGCCGCCCTGATCAATTTCGCCGATGGCGACGGGCGATATCTCCTCAACCTGGCTGAGGAAATTTTTGCCATTGCCCCCAATGAACCGCTAGACGCGAAGGGCGTGGCTGCCGTTTTGCAAAAACGCGCGCCGGCCTATGACAAAGGACAGGACGCCCATTACAACCTGATCAGTGCCCTGCACAAATCCATTCGGGGTTCCGACCCGGACGCAGCGCTTTACTGGCTAGCGCGTATGCTGGATGGCGGCGAGGACCCGCTTTACATTGCCCGTAGATTGATCCGTTTGGCCAGCGAAGATATCGGCCTAGCCGATCCGCTGGCGTTGATGATCGCCAATGAAGCCATGAACACCTATCGCTTCCTAGGCTCCCCTGAAGGTGAGCTCGCCATAGCCCACGCTGTGGTCCACATGGCGACTGCCCCTAAATCCAATGCGGTCTATGTGGCTTTCAAAGCTGCCATGCGCGCGGCCAAAGACACAGGGTCGCTGACGCCGCCCGCCCATATTCTCAACGCCCCGACCCAACTTATGAAAGAACAAGGCTACGGGGCAGGTTATGAATATGATCACGACGCAGAAGGTGGATTTTCTGGGCAGAATTATTTCCCGGACGATATGGCTCGGGTGAAGTTTTACGATCCCAAGGGACAGGGTCGCGAGGCCGCTATCAAAGAACGGTTGGAACGCTGGGAAGAAATTAGGCGTTCTAAATCAAGCTAAATCCGGACCGAAATCCTCAGAGCAGGTTCGTAACGTCGCGGCGAGTTCGCTCGGACTGGGCTCACCCTGGGCCCAGCGATAGGGCAGGCCATTATGAATGCGGAAATAATCTTCAAACATAGAGGCCTGTTGCTCCAATCCGAATGACTTAAACCGTTTCCCAGGCATCAGTTGATACCTATACCTACGGTCAATCCATCTCGGCGAGTACAGCCCGACGCCCAGATGCAGATACTGCCAGACATGGACCATTTCATGCACCATATGAGCCAAATGGCCGACGTTATCGATTGGGCCTGGATCGCCTGGATAAAAAACTTTGTATCCGCGCACAACAGTGACATTTTTTGGGGTCATCGGCGTCCAGGTTCGATTGTGGATTTCCACCCCGCCGAGATCAATGCATTGGCCGATAATCAAAGGCAAAGCCGCCTTTTCGATATCGCCAAGCCGACGCATCAAGATCCAATCATGGGCGTCGTTAGGTTGAGCCCAATAGCACCGATAATGATCAGGAAAATAAACATATATTGCAGTGGGCGTAATGCCTGTTTGAAGGCAAAGCGACCAAACAGGGTTACGATAGCAATCCCGGCACCTGCCCAGATAGCATAGGCAACGCCTGCTGGAATTTCACGTAAGGCTGGCGCGAAAAAGACGAAACACCAGCAATAGGCAGCAACCGCACAAACGCCATAAAACTTTTTCTGAAAACCATCAGAAAGTTTGAGCATTATCGTTCCGGTTACACCGAGCGCGATTGCTAAACATAGATAAACCCAAGCCGACATTACGGACTAACTGACGTAACCCAAAGGTAAGGTCAAGAATGATTGAGATGGAATTACATCATTCCCGAATGCAAGAGCAGGAATGGCGTATGGTAACCATTCCTGCTGGGGTGCAATCCAAAAGCGCCAAGTGGGGGGAGGAGCGCTTTTTAAGTATCTCGTCAGGGGAAAACGAGATGAGTGTTATAGACCACCATACGTGTTCACTTGCAATAAAACTAAATGTGAGTGGTCGTGAGATGATCTGTCAGTGCCGCGGGATCGTAAAACAAGTGTGAAAAAACAAATACTCATTTTAACGGGGCTTTTAATGCTTGGAACGGTCATTCCGAATAGGTCGGTCGCGTCCGATACACATATAGATTTTTTATCAAGGTCTGAAATGGCACTTTGGCGCGCTGTCAATGACGGCGTTATGGGCGGGCGCTCTTCAGGCGGACCGACTTTTGAAAACGGCCATATGGTTTTTTCCGGCGTTATCAATACAAATGGCGGTGGTTTTTCTTCTATTCGAAGACCGGTGCAATCCTGGGAATTTCAGGATGCCCGCCGTGTGACTATGAGAATCAAATCTGATGGTCGGGCCTACAGACTACGCTTCCGCACAGATGTTACCTGGCGTGGCCGTCGCATCGCTTTTCAAAAACCTATTCCCGTTACCCAAGCTGGAGAGTGGGAAACGGTGACCGTAACCTTGGACAATATGCGCGCGTCTCTTTTTGGACGAACGGTGCGCGGCGCCGAGTTTGATCCCAATGCAATCCTCGAAACCGGTGTCATCCTCGCTGATGGTCAGGACGGTCCGTTTAAGCTCGAAATTGCTTGGATGAAGGTTGAATAGGCCCGGACCAATGGTCCGGACCCTGTAGTTTTAGGCAACGTCAGTCACAACACCGGCACCGACTGTGCGGCCGCCTTCGCGAATGGCGAAGCGGACACCTTTTTCGATACCGACCATCTTACCAAGATCAAAACTGATCTCGGCCTGATCGCCGGGGTTCACCAGACCGGTTTCGGTCTTGACGGTGATCACACCGGACACATCAGTTGTACCGAAGTAGAACTGCGGCTGGTAACCAGTGCCAAAGGGCGTATGACGGCCACCTTCATCAGCAGACAGCACAAAGATTTGCGCGGAGCCTTTGTTAAACGGCTTGATGGCGCCAGGGGCAGAGAGCACCTGACCGCGCTGTACGTCTTCACGTTTCAGACCACGGAGCAGGAGGCCCACATTCATACCGGCCCGGGCTTCTGGAATGTCTTTCCGGAAGGCCTGTGTGCCAGTCACGACCACTTGCTCGCCGTCATTGGACAAGCCGACAATCTCGACCGTGTCTCCGACTTTCAGCGTGCCGCGTTCAACACGGCCGGACACGACGGTTCCCCGTCCGGGGATAGAATGGACACCTTCAATGGGCATCATGAAAGGGCTGTCGTAATCCCGCACCGGATCAGGGATATCCCGGTCCAGAGCGGCCACCAATTCTATGATACATTGAACGTCGTCAC
>JAHDBU010000155.1 GCA_020630275.1 Hellea sp. | reverse complement strand
AAAAAATGCACACGCAATTACCACATGCGCGAAATGAATGGCCTCATCTGGATGTGGTATCATCCCGAGGATGTCGACCCGCTCTATGAACCCGTCGAGCTGCCCGAATGTTCAGATCCGGATTGGTCGGATTACGATATCTGCGAATGGAATGTTTACGGTTCTATTCAAAATATGGCCGAGAACGGCGTGGATACGGCGCATTTTCGATATATTCACGGCACAGCCAATGTCCCGGAAAGTGAGCTTCATTGGGGCGATTGGGATCGGGCTGGAATTATCCGCGCCAAGATGGGTACGCCGAAGGGTGTCGTCGATGGTATGATTACATCCCAATCACAGGGGCCAGGTCAGAACTGGGTTCGTTTTACCGGGATATGCGAGACGCTGTTAGTGGCTTGCATTACGCCAGTTGACGAAGATCATCTCCATACCCGTTATCTCTATACTCAGCCCAAAGCCCAGAAAAATGGTAAAATGGCAGGGGTGGCCAAGGCCATTATCGCGGACGTCAACAAACAACTCGATCAAGACAAGGTCGTCTGGGACCGGCAGCAATATCAACCCAAGCCGGTGATTTGTAATGGTGATGGGCCAATCGCCCAGTTCCGGATTTTTTATTCCAAATATTACGCGGAGGGTGATGGCAAACCGCGCCATCTCAAGAAATGAGAGGGTTAAAGGGAAAAGTCGGCATTATCGCCGGAGCCGCGCGAGGCATTGGTGCGGCAACAGCAGAGCGCCTGTGCGCAGAAGGCGTGAAACTCGTCATCGCCGACATCATGGAAGATGAGGTCAAAGCGGTTGCGGGCCGCATTGGAAGTGACATTGTTGGCGTGCATTTAGACGGCACGCAACCCTCATCGCAAGAAGCCCTCGTTGCTAAAGCTCTGGAATCCTATGGACGATTGGATTTCTATCATTCCAATCTGGCGGGCGGAACGGGCGAAGACAGTAACGCCGTCGACATAACCGATGAAGCGCTCGACAATTCGCTTAACATAAACATAAAGAGCCATGTTCTGGCGACCCGTTATGCCGTCCCCGCCATGCTCGAGACGGGAGGCGGCTCTATGATTTACACAAGCTCCGGCTCCGCCATATCCGGTGAAAATCAACGCCCGGCCTATGCCATGACCAAAAACGCTATTCATGCGCTGTCACGCCATGTCGCGCGCAAATGGGGTCAAAAAGGCATTCGCGCTAATGTGATTTGTCCCGGCCTCATCATGACCGAGGCTGTTTCGCAATTCATGACCGAAAAACACATTGAGGGCATTAAACGCCACACACCCAGCCACCGTCTCGGGCAACCTTCTGATATCGCAGGCATGGTCGCGTTTTTGGCGTCTGATGATGCGGCCTTTGTCAACGGACAGGCGTGGCACGTCAATGGCGGCGTCATTATGAGGGATTAGATGAAACAGGTTTTCGCAGCGATTTTAGGGGCAGGGCTGTTACTCGGCGCTTGCCAAAATCAAGCCAGCGAAGCGACCAAACCTGCACCTGTCTCAAAACCTTTGTCCGGTGAACAACCCAATATCGTCATCATGTTAGCCGATGATTTGGGCTGGGCGGACCTGGGGTTTCGCGGCAGTGACATCAAAACGCCCAACATTGACCGCATCGCTGCTGAGGGTGTCCATCTCGAGCGTTTCTATGTCATGCCCATTTGCACGCCAACGCGTTCAGCCCTGATGACCGCACGCGACCCTATGAAACTCGGCTCTGTTTACGCAGGCTTTCAGCCTTGGCTCGAGGGCGGCGTTTCACCTGACGAGCACTTCATGCCAGAGAGCTTCAAGGCAGCCGGCTATCAAACGGCTATGGTCGGGAAATGGCATCTGGGGCGGGCATCGGAACCGCTCGTACCTAACAGCCGTGGTTTTGATCATTTTGTTGGGCATCTGAATACGCAAATAGATTATTACACCCACAGCGTGGCCGGTGGATATGATTTTCAGGCCAATGGGAAGTCCATCAATCTTGAAGGTCGGTATGCAACGGACATTCACGGTCTCGAAGCCGCAAAATATATCACCGAACTACGCAATCCAGATAAACCGTTTTTCCTATATGTCCCTTTCCTTGCACCGCATACGCCCATGCAAGCGCCGGAGGAGCTCAAAGCGAAATATCCATTCCGCACAGACAGGCCCGTTCCCAAAAAGACCTATGCCGCCATGGTCGATAGCCTTGACCATAATGTGGGCCGTGTTCTTGATGCGCTAGATGAAAAGGGTCTGGCGGATAACACCATCGTATTCTTCTTTTCAGATAATGGCGGTATGGAGATATTCGGTGCTGATAATGGGCCTTTCCGTGGGGGTAAGCTGGAGACGTTTGAAGGTGGCATCAGGGTCGGGGCGGTTATGCGCTGGCCGGGTCAAATCACAGCCGGCAGTAAGTCCGATGCGGTTCTTTCTGTGCTGGATATTTTCCCGAGTTTTGCCCATGCGGCCGGCGTGACTGTCGGCGCTACCAAACCCATTGAAGGACAAAACCTTTGGGACGCTATGTCGGGTGCAAATCAAACGCGGGAAGGTGATCTCTACTTCGCCGCCAACCCACCCATCTATAATCGCTTCCATGTCAGCGTGCTCGAAGATAAATGGAAACTGGTTCAAATCATTGATCATCAACCCGCCGAAACGCTTATTGAAAACTTTCTGTTCGACATTACGGCTGATCCAGGCGAGCAGAATAATCTGGCGGAAACTCATCCCGAGGAAGTCACCCGCATGGCCGATAAAATCAGAGCCTGGCGTGCCAATCATCCGGTCAATGGGGTCCGAGTGGAGCTTATGCCCAATCCAGGCTGGCGAGCGCCGTTGGATTACGCCGATGCTGTCACGCCCGCTACTGAGATAAACGCGGAACAATATGAAGGCTATGTGTCCGGTGCGGCGGCGAAATTTTTGCAAAATCGTTATGGCGATAAGGGCAAGCTAAAATATGACTAGGGTTTTGAAATGGCTGATCCTCGGGATCATTGGGCTGGCCGTCATTATCGGCCTGATATTCCTGGTCTCGCCCAATGCCCGCAAGGCAGGTCAACTCAAAGCCATGGAAAAAATAGGGGAGGTCGCTACTGAACGCATGGCTTCCAACCCAGACGCCGAAGGCACGGTCGCGGCCGACTTCATCAATATACCTATTAAAGCCCGGGAGATCGGCCCGGATATCTGGCAAGCTACGGGTGTGGGCAATGCTCATCTGATTAAGACCGATGACGGTCATATCCTGTTTGATACAGGCCTTTCCACTCAGGTCGCCAAACAGATCAGGGCGCTCATACCTCATATGGACGGGCGCAAAGTCTCTCATATCGTGCTGTCCCATTCCCACGCTGATCACGCCGGCGGCACCAAGGCCTGGTTTGAAAAGGGCATGGAGATCGTCGCCCATTCAGAATTCACGGAGGAGCAGCGCTACCTCACGGAATTGCAGGACTATCAATGGGGCCGCAACCGGACGCTTTTCCCTTGGATGCCTGAGAAACCGCCCACTTTAGGGCTTATCGCTTATGGCGGCATAGAGCCCACTGTCACCGTCGCCAATGGGCAGCCGCTCAAATTAAATAAAGGCGGCCGCGATATCGAAATTCATGCTTTGCCCGGAGCAGAAGGGGCGGATAACCTGGTCCTCTGGCTCCCTAAAGAGCGCATCCTATTCTCAGGTGATTTCTTTGGGCCAATCT
>JAHDBU010000154.1 GCA_020630275.1 Hellea sp. | reverse complement strand
TCAAGGTCTTACACAATTTGCAATGTCAGGAAAATGGTGCCCCCACACAGCACGACGCTGCGCAGCAAAAACTATATAAAACAATAGGTTAAAAGTGTCAAATCCGAAATTGTGGCACAGTCGGAATCACGGTTTGTGGCACAATTTCGGAGGTGTCCCTATCGTATCTTCAAACTAGCCTATTTTCCGTTTTAGCTTCAAGGCTGGCTTCTCAATGAGGTGCCAAGACAGACCCGCTACGAGTATGAATAATGGTGTTGAAATAGCCATAATCTGGAACGGCCCAAGGTCAGGAATGAAGAATAGAACGGCTTGGATAAGTGGGTAATGCCAGATGTATATCCCATAGGAATAGTCCGGTAGTTTCAACAAAGGCTCAAACGTCCGATCTGATAGTCCCAGTCGTAGCATCAGGCCGGTCAGGCTGAGTGTCGCGAGAAACTCTCCAATAGGTCCGGCTCCGAAGGCGAGAAATAATCCAAACACCACAGCAATAGACCACCAAGGCGGGCGACGGGCTGCGGGCCAATGCCACAAGACCATGCCCAATAAAAAGCAGGAGGACAGGCGGAAGAATGGAAGTGTCGAGGCGGGCAGCATGGATGTATCAATTGTATGCGGTAGCAATAAATAGATCGCTGTTGCGCCAATCCACATGATCAGCGTCGTTGAAAGACGTTTTGCTAATCCAATGATGAAGGTGATCGCTGCAAGGATATAAGCCGCCATCTCGTAGCGTATGGTCCAGAGCGGGCCGTTGAAGTCCTCTTCGAGGTTACCCGCGAATATACCGCCTGGAGCCCCTTGAGGGTCACCCATGATTAGAACTCTGAAGACATAGCTCCATGTCTCGGCTGAGACGAAATTGTCTAGGCCGCCCGGCTTTGAGAAGAACGGCGCAAAGATAAAACCGAAGGCCAACATAATGACGATGAGTGCCGGGAAGATCCTAAGCAACCGCGAGGCCGCATAAGACTTTAAGTCGTTGCGAGTCGCCAAGCTCTTCATAATCAAAAGACCGGAGAGAACGAAGAAACCGTTCACGGCCATATAGCCGCCCGTCCATTGATGGATGCGAAATGGCTCATAGCCTGTCGTCGTCAGCCAGAAATGGCCGAGCGCCACGAAACCCGCAAGCACCCATCTTATCGGTGTGAAATGGTTTTTCCCAAATAGCGGGTCCGCCTTTTGCAAAGGTTCAGTCGCAAGCGTCGATACCATTATCCTGCCTCCTTCGTGTTCCGGCGGCGTTTCAGCCCAGAGCGCAATCGCAAGATGACGAGACATAGTCCGGAGATGAAAAAGATAACGGCAATCGCGGCTGTGGATTTGATCCACCAGCTATTGAAGTTCTCTCGCGACTTCCAATCCATGATGTGGAGGCCCCACATAAAATCAAATGTGCGCCAAAGGCCCGTCCTGACAGCCTTCACCTCTCCGGTCTTGGCGTCGACATAAAAACTAGCTTTATCGGGCTTATCAAAATTGACCTGCCAGACAGGCCCCGCCCGTCCATATTCGCGGGGAGGGTCAGCCTCAAACAGAGTCGTGCTGCCAATCTGACCGGAGCCGGCGTAGCGCGCATTGGCAATACGTCTTGCTTGACTGTCTGTCAGTTGCGGAAAGGGCTCGCCCGTGACGGCGTTTCGGATATCAGTCCCATTTTCGGTTGTGTTGATATAGACCAGCTGACCATCGATACTCTGTAAGCTTACGGTTTGTGCATCCGGGACGCGGGCCATAATCGCGGCGGGCGTCATTACACTCTCATCCACCTGAAGTGTGACAGGCTTGATATCCGCCCGTAGATGTGTGCCGCGCACAGTCTCTATCGGAAACAGCGTCATGAACAGGCCTGACACCAACCAGAGCCCTAGTTGAACCCCAATAGCGATGCCCAGCCAGAGATGAAGTTTCCTGACAATGCGGTTGAAATATGCTGACGTCATCCAGACCTCCCCCTTTTAATCTCCCCGTGGCGTAGTGAAAAACCGCCCTCACAGAGGAGGGCGGCTTGATAAGGCCTAATGACCGCTGTGATCCATTTTGGCTTTCAGGCAGTCGGCGCCGTCAGTGTCGGTATTGCAAATGGCTGTGATGCGGTAACTTCCGTCGCGTCCTTTTTTGACCATGAAGCTGACATTGTCGCCGGACGTGTACTCAGACAAATCCACGCTTGAGAGAATGCCAAAGCCCATTGTCATAGCGCCCATGCCGACGCCCGCGATTTCCTGATGGTCAATTGTCGCTTGTTGGCCGTCGTCGCTGATGGAAACAATCACGCCCGTTGTATGACCTGTGTCACCTGCCATTTTGGTATCGCCCATTTCGGAATGATCCATCGTGGAGTGGTCCATACCGGAATGATCCGCGGCTTTGGTGTCCGTACTTTCTTGTCCGCCGCCACAGGCAGCGAGTGACAGGGCAAAAATTGCGCTGGCGGTTAATTGAGTGATGCGTTTCATGCGGGTTCTCCTTTACGATATTGCATGTGTTGACTGTGAGGTTTTGGGCAGGCCGCGACCGACCCAGATAAAATAAATGGCGGGGATGACGATCAGAGTGAGTATCGTCGTCGATATCATGCCGCCCAGCATGGGTAGGGCAATCCGGCGCATAACGTCAGACCCCAAACCATCCGTGATGAAGATGGGCGCAAGTCCTGCCATAACTGTGATGACCGTCATGAGCTTGGGTCGCACGCGCAGGGCCGCGCCGTGCATGACGCTTTGGAGTAGAGCTTTTTTTGAGCCTGGGCTTTCCTGCCTGACTTGCTGATCAATATAGAGCAGCATGACGACGGCGGTTTCCACCGCAATACCCCCAAGCGCGATAAAGCCAACCGCGACAGCGACGGACAGATTATATCCGGCCAAATAGACGGCCCATAAGCCGCCAATCAGGCCGAAGGGTAATGACAGCATGATGATGAGCGTGCGGTCTAATCGTCCGAAATGCAGCATGAGCAAAAGGAAGATCAGTCCGATGGCGGCCGGGATGGCGATATTCAGACGCTCCCGCGCCTCGATAAGCTGTTCATACTGACCCGACCACTCTATGGCATATCCGGGCGGGAGTTGAACGGAGTCTGCCACGATATTGCGGGCCTCCGTGACGTAGCCTCCGAGATCGCGTCCACTAATATCCACAAAGACCCACCCTGTCAGACGGGCATTCTCTGACCGGATCATGGGCGGACCCTCGACAAAGGAAATGTCGGCCACCTCGCCCAAGGGTATATGCGCGCCAGTTGCTGTCGGGATCAGAATAGCCTCAAGGTCGTCCACATTTTCACGGAACGCCCGCTCATAGCGCAGCATGATGTCATAGCGCTCACGCCCCTGAACAGACTCGGCCAGGCTCATCCCGCCAAGGGCGGTTTGGATGACGGATTGAAAGGCCCCCATATCGATCTCGCGTCGCGCGAGTTCAGACCGATTGGGTGTGATCTGAAGATATTTTCCGCCCAGCACACGGTCCGCAAAGGCCGAGCGCGTTCCGGGAATATCCGCCACGACGCCTTCGACCTGACCTGCAATCTTTTCGATTTCGCCCAGATCGTCACCTGTGATCTTAATTCCGATAGGCGTGCGAATTCCGGTCGAGACCATATCCATGCGGATCTTGATCGGATAACCCCAGCTATTGACGAGACCGGGCATTTGCAGACGGGCATTTAAATCATCGACAATCCCCTCCGCTGTCATACCGG
>JAHDBU010000024.1 GCA_020630275.1 Hellea sp. | reverse complement strand
GCGCTCTAACCAACTGAGCTACACCCGCTAAGAAGCGTGAGCCGCCGTATAGGGCGAAGCTATTTTATCGTCAATGTGAAAATGAGCGGTTTTTGATTTTTTTCAGCGTTCGCGCATTAGGTTTTGACTCGCCCGCCGGGGGCATCAGAATGAGGCAAATAGGTATTTCAGAAACGTTTCTTTGAAAAAGCACGTCCTGATCCGGAATTGTATTTGGCGAGGCGGGTAACGAGGGCTTGCGCGAAGCCGGTAATACTTTGATCCGTAACCTTAATACTTCTCAAGACATATACAAAATACACACATAATCTTATTTTAGCCAGCCGAAGAGTTGGCGAAGGCTGGTGGGTGGTAACGGGTTCGAACCGCTGACCCTCTCGGTGTAAACGAGATGCTCTACCAGCTGAGCTAACCACCCTATCCAGCGTTTGCTTTCGCAATCATTTAGAAGCCCTTAAATGCGGCCTCCGCGAAACGCGCGCCTTAATGCGCCGAACGCTCGCCGACGTCAACCTTTTCTCCTAAAATAATTCCAGAAAGCGCGGCCTCATCGCTGGCCGTCCATTGGATAGCTTTCGGCTTGCGGACAAGCGCGGCTTTCAAAACCTCATCCACCGTCGAAACAGGAATGATTTTGAGCGCCTGTTTTACATTATCTGGGATTTCCGCCAGGTCTTTTTCGTTTTCAATCGGAATAAGAACCGTTTTCACGCCACCACGCAGGGCCGCGAGCAACTTTTCTTTTAGGCCGCCAATGGGCAACACCCGCCCCCGCAATGTTACCTCACCTGTCATGGCCACGTCTTTGCGCACGGGTATGTTCGTCAGCACAGAAACAATCGCAGTCACCATTCCAATACCGGCGCTTGGTCCATCTTTTGGCGTCGCGCCTTCTGGCACATGAACATGGATATCCGTACTCTGGAAAGCACGCGGGCTAATACCAAGCTTTGGAGCTCTACTTTGAACCAGGGAATTCGCTGCAGAAATAGACTCTTTCATAACGTCTTTCAGATTTCCCGTAACCGTCATCTTGCCCTTACCGGGCATGGATACAGCCTCGATCGTCAAAATGTCTCCGCCAGCGGCGGTCCAAGCCAAACCTGTCACAACCCCTACTTGATTTTCCTGATCAGTTTCTCCGTATCTAAACTTTCGAACGCCAAGGAAATCACCAAGATTTTTCGCAGTGACGGAAACAGACTTCTTCTTACCGCCAACAATCGCCTTAATGGATTTGCGTCCGAGATTAGCGATCTCGCGCTTGAGGTTCCGAACCCCGGCCTCACGGGTATAATATCGTATGGCATCGCGAAGCGCGCCCTCTGATATTTTGAACTCACCCTTTCGCAGTCCATGCTCTTCCTTCATTTCGGGAATTAGGTGACGGGTCGCGATTTCAACCTTTTCATCTTCCGTATAGCCTGGAATGCGAATGATCTCCATGCGGTCCAACAGAGGCTGGGACATATTCAATGAATTGGCCGTCGTAATGAAAAGAACATCCGACAAATCGTATTCGGTATCCAGATAGTGATCACCAAAAGTATCGTTTTGTTCAGGATCGAGAACCTCTAGCAAAGCTGCAGCTGGATCGCCTCTGAAATCCGCTCCCATCTTGTCAATTTCATCCAATAAAAAAAGTGGATTGCTATACTTAGCTTTTTTCATGGATTGGATAATTCGGCCCGGCATAGACCCTATATAGGTGCGGCGATGACCGCGGATTTCGGACTCGTCGCGAACGCCACCCAGAGAGACGCGCACAAATTCCCGTCCCGTGGCCCTTGCAATTGATTTTCCCAAAGAGGTCTTACCAACCCCTGGAGGGCCTACAAGACACAAGATCGGCCCCCTTATTTTCTTGGTGCGGGCCTGAACCGCAAGATGTTCGACAATACGGTCCTTGACTTTCTCAAGTCCATAGTGATCAGCATCCAAGATTTCTTGTGCTTTATCCAAATCTGTCCGCAGCCGTTTTTTCTTACCCCAAGGTACAGACAACATCCAATCCAGATAGTTCCGCGAAACATTGGCTTCGGCGGACATGGGACTCATTTGTTTTAACTTGCGAAGTTCCGCTTCCGCCTTTTCACGAGCCGATTTAGGAAACTTAGTATTATCAATTTTTTCTTTCAATTCCGAGATTTCATCCGGACCTTCATTTCCGAGTTCCGTCTGAATGGCCTTCATTTGTTCATTGAGGTAATACTCACGCTGAGTTTTTTCCATCTGACGCTTAACGCGACCCCGGATTTTTTTCTCAACCTTGAGAACTGAAAACTCACCTTCAATCAGGCCCAAAATATATTCGAGTCGGTCCGCGGTTTGGGTCATAGATAGCAATTTCTGCTTATCTTCAATTTTTACATTCAAGTGGACAGCGATAACGTCACACAGTTTGGAAGGCTCATCAATATCAGAGACCGACCCCATAACCTCATCTGCTATCTTTTTGTCTAGTTTGCCATACCGGGCGAATTCCTCTCGCACCGTGTTGGCCAAAGCAATTAGAGGCGCGTCAGATATAGTATCTTCGGCAATCAACCGAGTTTCAGCTTCCATAAAATCTTCATTGTCGATGAACTCAACAACTTCAGCTCGTGTTTGGCCTTCTACCAATACTCGAACTGTTCCATCTGGAAGCTTCAGCAATTGAAGAATTTTAGCTACGCAACCCAGGTGAAAAATATCCTCTGTCCCGGGCTCGTCCGTATCTGCAACCTTTTGTGTGAGCAGGAAAATCCGCTTTTCCTGGTTCATCACTTCCTCGAGAGCCTTGATGGACTTGTCCCGACCCACAAATAATGGAACCACCATGTGCGGGAATACGACAATGTCTCTCAAAGGTAATACGGGTAAAACGGTTTTATCGGTCATTCTTATCCAGCCAGCTTTTAAAAAAGATACGCGTTATTGATGATAAGTGGGCTCTTATTCGGGGAATGCAAGCCTTGAATCAGCGATTCTTTCAATTTGTCACAGCTGGATGAGGAATTTGTTAAGAGGCCTTGTCTGATGCCTTTTTGCGCTCAGCATAAATCAACAAAGGAGTAGCTTGTCCGCTAACGACCTCACCATTTATGACAACTTCTCGCACACCTTCATATGTCGGCAGATCGTACATAGTATCCAAAAGGATACCTTCCATGATGGACCTTAGACCGCGAGCACCCGTTTTGCGTTCAATTGCCTTTTTCGCAATTTCACTCAGAGCCTCGTCGGAGAAACTCAACTGAACTTCTTCCATCTGGAATAGTGTCTGATATTGTTTAACCAGAGCATTTTTAGGCTGCGTCAGAATCTTTATCAGAGCTTCTTCGTCAAGATCCTCAAGAGTTGCGATAACTGGCAGACGGCCGATAAATTCAGGAATCAGACCAAAGCGCAGAAGATCGTCTGGCTCTACCTCTTGCAGGATAGCTCCAACCCGACGTTCATCAACGTCTTTAATATTGGCACCGAATCCGATCGAAGAACCATCTCCGCGATTAGCAATAACTTTATCAAGTCCAGCAAATGCGCCGCCTACGACGAACAGAATATTAGTTGTGTCCACCTGCAGGAATTCCTGCTGCGGGTGCTTTCGGCCTCCTTGCGGAGGAACGGAGGCAACAGTGCCTTCCATAATCTTCAAAAGGGCCTGCTGCACACCTTCACCGGATACATCTCGGGTAATCGAAGGGTTATCAGCTTTCCGGCTGATCTTATCAACTTCGTCAATATAAACGATACCTCGTTGCGCACGCTCAACGTTATAATCGGCAGATTGAAGCAGTTTTAGAATAATGTTCTCAACGTCTTCACCCACATAACCAGCTTCAGTCAATGTCGTCGCGTCCGCCATGGTAAATGGCACATCTAAGATACGCGCCAAAGTTTGAGCGAGAAGTGTTTTACCACAGCCGGTCGGCCCGATCAGGAGAATATTGGATTTTGCCAGTTCAACGTCCGGCTCCTGAGCGGCGTGATTCAGGCGCTTGTAATGGTTATGAACCGCAACAGAGAGGACTCGCTTCGCATAGGCCTGACCGATAACATAATCATCCAAAATCTTGCAGATTTCCTGAGGCGTAGGCACACCTTCATGAGACTTGGTAACGGACGCCTTGCCCTCTTCGCGGATGATATCCATGCAAAGCTCGACACACTCATCGCAAATAAACACCGTCGGTCCTGCGATCAGCTTCCTGACCTCGTGCTGACTCTTACCGCAAAATGAGCAGTAAAGTGTGTTTTTTGAGTCGCCGTTATTTTTGCTCATATTATTTCCGTTCCATTCCTCTACATTATACGCAAAAGGAACGCCCCTTAGCAATTCACCTATTTGTTAAAAAGTTACACGAAATGTGTTACCTTTGGATTACCACAGGTGACTAGTGGACCACTTTTTATTCAAAGCGACAAGTCACAAAACACCTGTTTGAGGCAAAATTGCGCCTAAATGCCTAGCTAGCGTCGTCGCGGTGAGCAATTACCCGGTCAACGAGACCGAACTTTTTAGCCTCATCAGCCGTCATGAAGTGGTCACGATCCAGCGTTTTTTCGATCGTCGCATATTTTTGCCCCGTGTGCTTCACGTAAATTTCATTCAAACGCTTTTTCATGGCAAGAATATCTTTTGCGTGACGTTCAATATCGGAGGCTTGCCCCCGAAAGCCGCCAGAAGGCTGGTGGACCATAATCCGGGCATTAGGTAAAGCGATCCTCATTCCCTCAGCTCCAGCACAAAGTAGCAGCGAGCCCATGGAAGCCGCTTGGCCGATGCAAACAGTTGTAATCGGACACTTCACATATTGCATTGTATCGTAAATTGCCATTCCAGACGTCACAACACCGCCCGGTGAGTTGATATACATGGCAATCTCTTTCTTGGGGTTCTCTGACTCTAAGAACAAAAGCTGCGCCGAAATCGAAGCCGCCATATTATCTTCTACGGGTCCGTTCAAAAAGATAATTCTATCCCGGAGGAGCCTGGAGAAGACGTCATAGCCCCGAATATTATCTGTTGCGCGCTCAAATACCGTTGGCACGATAAAGTCTGTGATCACGTCTTCTGGATGTCTCATGTCATATCTTCCTAGTGATGGACGCGAATCATTTTCGCGTTTCCGGTGAACTCTTGAAATTAGTTACAATAATATCGAGGAGGATTGGTTAATTTCAAGGGCTCAGAAAAAATAAAAAGCCCGGCCATAGAGACCGGGCTTTTGACTCTGTATTTTTTGAGGCAATTTAGAGGAGCTCGTCTTCCTCAAAGAGTTCGTCTTTTTTGACAGTTTTGTCCGTAATCTTGGCTTTTTCGATAATCAGGTCGACAACCTTTTCCTCATAGATTGGCGCACGGAGTTGAGCGACAGCCTGAGGGTTTTTCTGATAGAACTCAAGAACTTGCTGCTCCTGACCTGGATACCGGCGTGCCTCTGAAATCATAGCCCCTTGCAGTTCTTCATTCGTTACAGTGATCTCGGCCTTTTGCCCCATTTCAGCCAGAACAAGCCCGAGGCGAACACGGCGTTCGGCGATTTTGCGGTAATCCTTCTCCAACTGTTTATCTGATTTCTTGGCATCCTCTTCGTCCAAGTTCCCGGCCTCTTTCTCTGCCTGAACTTGAGCCCAAATATTTGAAAATTCTGCCTCAACCATGCCCGGCGGCAAATCGAAACTGTGTTTTGCGTCCAATTCATCCAAGATGGCCCGCTTTAATTTCAAGCGGCTTTGCATATTATATTCACCCTCGACCTGCTCTTTGGTAAACTCTTTGAGCTTTTCGAGATCGTCAAATCCAAATTTCTGGGCCAGCTCATCATCAATCTTGGCGTCCTGAGCCCCCTGGACCTCCAAAACCTCAGTTTCAAAGATAGCTTCTTTACCTGCCAGCTCATCAACACCGTAGTTTTCAGGGAACGTGACAGTCACATCTTTCTTATCCCCGGCTTTGGCCCCGATAAGCTGATCTTCGAAACCGGGAATGAATGTACCGGATCCCAAAACAAGCTGATGACCGTCCATGGAACCGCCATCGAAAGCTTCACCGTCAATGCGGCCAACGAAATTGATCAGAACCGCGTCGTCTTTCTTCGCTTTGGCAGTCTTTGCTTTTTTCTTGAAGGTTTTCTGGCCTGCGGCGAATGTGTCCATCCGCTCTTTAATATCGGCATCTTTGATTTCACTATTAAGGCGAGTAAACTTCAACTTAGCTGGATCAGCCGGTTCAAACTCTGGGATCATTTCGACGGTCATCTGATATTCCAGATCAGCCTTACCTTTCGTAACCTCTTCCCCATTTGCTCGTAAATCAATTTTAGGCTGCCCCGCGGGTCTTATGTTATTGTCGTTGATGGCCTTTTGGCTGGTTTCGTTCAGCATGTCTTCGACGACATCCTTCATTATGGACTGACCAAACATCTTGCGAATATGGGCAGTGGGCACTTTCCCCGGGCGAAAACCTTTGAGAGTGACTTGAGGCTGCATTTCTTTTATTTTGGCATCAAGTTTTTTTGCCAAATCTTCTTTTGGAACCTTCACAGAATAAGTTCGGCTCAGCCCTTTAGTTTCGACTTCTTCGATTTGCATCACATTATCCAATTTTTAAAGTCCTCACCGTGACACCTTTGTTGGGGCGTCCGCGCATTTTTCGGACTTGTGGGTAAAAAAATTTCGCGCCTTATGTCATGGAGTCTGACAATAGGCAACCGGAACCCGCAAGTAAAAACAACGATTTTTCCGGTATTTTGGACACAATTTGCCAGATCGTTGAAAATTCGATTTAAGGAGAGGCTATGGATGTACTTGGCTTAATCGATTCTTTAGCTCAAAATTACCCTTGGAGCCCCTATCTCATTGTTTTCGCGGCCCCCTTTGTTCAAGAGGATGCGGCCGTTGTTGGAACCGCCGCATTGACTGCGCTCGGCAAATTAGCTTTAGGACCTGCATTGGCAGCCATTTTTCTCGGTTTGTTTTTTAGCGATGCGTGGAAGTATTGGATAGGATGGGCGGCACTTAGAAACGCCACAGGTGCAGAGTTTTCCAAAAAATCTAAAGTTCTCGTGCTAAAAGAAAAAGTCGAGACGTTTCCCTTCACAACCCTTATGGGCGCACGCTTTATACCGCTAACCCGGATCCCGGCCTATATTGCCTGTGGGTTCTTTGGCGTTTCCTATACTAAATACTGTATTTATATCGCGATAACAGCAGGGCTTTACATTGCTATATTCTTCGCTGCATTCCATTACTTAGGTGTTGTGATGGCCGAACAGTTGAAATGGATTTTGCCAATTATTGGCGTGCTGTTTGTGGCAATCGTCCTTGGCGCAAGTTACGTTAAATCTCGGGCGAAGGGCTCTGGAAGAGAAGATGACTGACCAAATGCAAATAGACATCCAAATGGAATCGAGAATCCGCCCAAACTAATTGCAAATACAATTAGTTTGAAAATTTTTTATTGTATTTGAGAGTGATAGAGTAACCTTATAAGAAGCTTTAATGTAATATTCTCGTGATTTAATGCGTTTTTTCCTTTTACATTTGAGAAACTAATGGCATAGGACGCACATCCTCGAATACGAGGAAGGCGGACGCCCGGTTGCCCCACATCGATTGCGGTGTCCGCCTCTTTATTTCAATTCAACAGGTTTGTAATTCTCGTCGTGTTTCGCGAGAACTTCGTCTGCGAGAAACAGGTTAGTTTGCGTCATCATTCCGGTGACAATCGTGATCTCATTTTCAGCAAACAAGTCAGGCAGGACGCCCTTGTATGACACGATAATTTCAGAGGCATTATTTTGGAAGCTCATGCCCTCTTCAACAAAATCGACGATTGAGAATTGAATAGTCAGATCCTCTAATGTTTCGAGACTCCCAGGGACAACAGTTCCCCCTATCTTATATTTTTGGGACTCAGGCTTAAACCCAGCCGCAAGCACCTCGGAAGGATGATAATAGAATTGCAAGTTACGATTAAGGGCCGTCATTATCAGCACCAAACCCAGCACCAATAATGTGCCGTAAAAAAATATAAGCGCAATTCGGCGATTTTGATTTTTAGGTCTCATAGTCACATACAAGCATATTCGCCTGCGATCTGGCACAGGAAAATTTGACGCGCTTGTTTTTCAATGGCAAGAGTGAAATAACGCATTCATTATGCTCGCTTCGGATGCCCTGCCCCCGACACGTTTGACCTTTGACAAAGTCGCGTTTTCCCGCGGTGCCCGTACGTTATTTAGTGAACTTTCTTTTGTCCTTGAGCCCGGACAAATATTCTGGATTATGGGCGATAACGGGATCGGTAAAACCTCTATCCTAAAACTGGCTATGGGCTTCTTGAAGCCGGATTCGGGGGAAATCACCTGCCAGACCAACGGACGCTCCATTCCTGTCGAGCAGTGCATAGGATATATTGGCCATGCTGATGCATTTGAACCCCTTCTAACTGTGCGCGAAACTTTAGCGTTCTGGGCGGAAATATATGACGCGGACCCAGATCTAAATACGTTGATAGAGGGGTTTGGTCTAAGTGAACAGATTAACCTGAGAACAAGCAGCCTGTCAGCCGGGCAAAAAAGGCGGTTGGCTTTGGCACGATTATCTCTCAGTAATCGCCCGATCTGGATTATGGACGAACCCAAAGCAGCCATGGACCAAACCGGCCAAGAATTGATCGCATCGATATTAGAAAGACATTTGCAGCGAGGAGGATCCGCCTTGGTCGCGTCACATTATGACGCCAGCGCAATCGGCAAACACTCCCGCAAACTGGTGTTGGAGACGGCACGATGACGGCGCTCTTCAAACGTGACTTGAAGGTTTTGTTTCGCCAACCTCGAGGCTGGCTTCTAGCGCTCACATTTTTCGTGATGTTCCTTAGCATCATCGCCATTGCCCTGCAGGGCGACATCAGGGTGCTTAATCGTATTGCGGCACCACTTATCTGGCTCGCGGCGATTTTTAGCCTGCTACTGACCTTTGAGTCATTGTTCGCGGCAAATATCCAGAACGGCACCATGGAACAATATCGATTAGCCGGTCTCTCAGGTCTAAGCATTGTCCTCAGTAAGTTCGTGACCGTTTTTGTGACGAGTATATTACCGCTTGTTCTGGCGACCCCAATTATCGGAGTCTTGTATCAGCTATCGGTTATGCATATCGCTTCAATCGCCTTAAGCTTGTTGATTGGTGCGCCAGCGGTATTAGCTATGGGATTGGCCTCTGCCGCACTCGTATCGGGACAAAGGTCTGCGGGGTTTCTAATCATCCTTTTGACCTTGCCTTTTATGGTACCTGTCATAATTTTTGCCCAGGCTGGCATTGATGCCTATCCACGTGAGGGATTGGGAAATGCTGGTTTTCTCGCCCTTATGGGGTTTAGTCTGTTATCATTTGCAATCTGTATCCCGGCAAGCGCAGCCGCTCTGAAAATAAACATGGAATAATATGATCAGCTATCTGGCAAATCCTCAGCGATTTTTGAAGTTCGCTCGCATAGCAAGCCCACTCTTTATGTTCGGAGCTATCAGCTTTCTGTGTTTTGGGCTTTGGCAAAGTCTGATTGTCGCCCCAGCCGACGTCAAGCATGGTGAGGCGGTCCGGATCATGTTTGTGCATGTGCCGGCCGCCTATCTTTCTATGTTGGCCTACACAGCTTTGTTTGTCGCCAGTCTTGTCAGTTTTATATGGAGGCACAATCTTGCAGATTACGGCGCTCGCGCTTTCGCTCGGATCGGCATTGTATTTACAGCGCTTTGCCTCGTGACCGGCTCTATATGGGGTAAAACCGGATGGGGAACTTGGTGGGAATGGGACGGACGAATGACATCAGTCCTTGTTCTGTTCTTTATATATGCTGCCTATTTATTTCTTTGGGTTATTATAGAAGATCAGAAACGCGCGGCCCGTCTCGCCGCGATCTTTGCCATGATTGGTATGATCAACATCCCCATCATCAAGTTTTCGGTCGAATGGTGGAACAGTTTGCATCAGACTGCAACGATTTCAAATGTGGGTGCTCCAGGCCTTGATACGGTTTATGACGTACCACTTTGGACGATGATTTTCGCCTATACATGTCTTTTCGGCTGGCTCTCAATTAAGCAGGTCGCAACCGATATCAATAAGGCCAGAATCCGTCGCGCCCCAAAAACTGAGGGTGCCACAATCAAGATTGAGGTCGTATAATGTTGGATTTCGGGAAACATACCGCCTTTGTGCTGTGGTCATACGGTCTTTCGGGGTTGGGTATTCTAGCACTGATTGCCTTCACTTATGCCCGGGGACGAAAATGACGGACATATCTATTTTGGGGCAAACACCTTTAGAGCGTTTGACCAATTTGATGATTAGGCTGCGCAGCGAAGATGGTTGCCCGTGGGATCGCGAACAGACATTTGAAACAATCGCACCTTATACGATCGAAGAGGCTTATGAGGTCCGTGAAGCTATTGTCGCCGGCGATATGGAGGCACTGAAAGAAGAACTGGGCGACCTTATGTTTCAGGTCATTTTTCATTCGCAAATAGCGTCGGAGCAAGACGCGTTCGATGTCAACGAAGTTTGCGATTCCCTCACGGAGAAAATGATGAGACGCCATCCGCATGTCTTTGTTGAAGGTGATGACCGTTCAGTCGAAGAGCAAACAATCGCATGGGAAGCCATGAAAGCGCAGGAACGCAAATCCAAGGTGGGGAAAAACGGCGTCTTAGACGATGTGGCTCTTTCGTTGCCAGCGCTTATGCGAGCGGAAAAGTTACAGAAACGCGCTGCCCGGGTCGGCTTTGACTGGCCGGACCTAGACGGCGTTACTGATAAAATTGCGGAGGAAGCCCTTGAAGTCGCGAAAGCCGCTGAAACCCAAGATCCAGACGCCATAGAAGACGAGATCGGGGATTTATTGTTTGCCGTCACTAATCTGGCACGGAAACTCAAAATAGACCCTGAGAAAGCCCTCCGCCGAACAAATGACAAATTTACCCGTCGATTCCAATCGATAGAAGCTTATGCCGCAAATAACGGCCTGTCCCTTGAGGCGATGAAATTAGAGGAAATGGAAGCTCAATGGTTGGCAGCAAAATTAAAAAGCTAGGCACTTTGTAATAGGTCTGGATAGCGTGATTTAAACTTGCCGATATCGACATCGCTGAGTTGAACCTGCATATGGCAGACACCGCCTTCTCCTGTATCCTCGGACAAGACCACGCCATGCTCATGGAGCCAAGCCCTAACCTTAAAATCTTTGGGTGGGATCTCAACGTTAATAATATCATCCTTTGCGGTCAGAGCAGCTTCGATGGCAAGCAACAGTTCATCAATTCCTTCTCCGGATTCGCAGCTGATAATGTGGGCGTCGATTTCCCGGTCAGAGGCGCGCGCTATTTCAGCCAGAGACTCTACAGCTTTCAACTTTTCCCCCGAGAGGCGATCTGCCTTGTTCCAAACTTCAATGACCGTTTGTCCGTGCTCGGGCCCAGCTTCGATTTGGTCCAAGACCAACATAACATCCTCGCGCCGCTGTTCTGCCAAGGGATCAGAAATGTCACGCACATGAATTAGAATATCCGACTCCCTGACTTCTTCTAATGTAGCGCGAAAAGCCGAAATTAAATCTGTCGGCAAATCGGCGATGAACCCAACTGTGTCGGACAAGACAGCTGGTTTACCGTTCGGTAAAGGTAGTATCCGATGGGTGGTATCCAATGTTGCAAACAACATGTCCTTCGCAAGAACCCCGCCTTCGGTTAGAATATTGAACAAGGTGGATTTTCCAGCATTTGTATAACCAACCAATGCTACAACTCTTTCCGGAGCTTTCTGGCGCTGGCGACGCTGCAATCCCCGCGTCCGCCTCACCTGCTCCAGAGAGCGACGAAGCTTAGTCATTTTTTCCGAGAGCACACGCCTGTCAGACTCAATCTGCGTTTCTCCGGGTCCGGCCAGGAAGCCTTGGCCGCCGCGTTGGCGTTCCAAATGGGTCCACGTCCGAACCAAACGTGATCTCTCATAGGCCAACCGCGCCAATTCTACCTGTAATCGGCCCTCCTTGGTCGCAGCCCTTAAACCAAAAATTTCCAGGATAAGGCCTGTGCGGTCGACAACTTTTACCTTCCACAGTCTTTCTAAGTTGCGTTGTTGAATAGGTGAAAGGCGGCAATTCATAACGATAATGCTGACTTTATCTCTTGATACGCGTTCAGAGATTTCTGAAATTTTACCGCCGCCGAGATAATTGGCGCTGTTGATGTCTCTAAGAGCAACGACTTCTTGGTAAATAACGTCAACACCCAACGCTTCAGCCAGGCCTACGGCTTCTTCAAGCTCCAACCTTGAGAGGTCCGAATTTCGGGTTTGCCTCGGATGCAATACGATGCACCGCTCAACGGCCGCGTCGCGGACAATCATCTCAGACGGCGCTCCGTGTTTAAGATTAGAATATTATTCGCTTTCTTCAGCCTCGAAAAGCTGTACCGGCGCGGATGGCATGATAGTCGAAATTGCGTGTTTGTAGACAAGCTGGACTTGGCCATCTCTTCGCAACAACACACAAAAATTATCAAACCAAGTAACGACACCCTGTAACTTTACACCGTTGACGAGAAAAATTGTCAGAGGTGTTTTTGACTTTCTGACAGAATTCAGAAAGGCGTCTTGTAAATTTTGTTTTTTTTCGCCAGACATTTTGACCCCACTTAGTCCCCATTATGACTCATTCCCAAGCTTTCTCTTAAAAGGACCTTCCAACGCTATGCAAGCAATTAAAGGGGCTTGTTTCTATTTTTTGCAGTTGGATTGGCAGATTGTTGTTAGCTAACCCACAGTCTGGGCGACATAAAGGCGAAAATAGCCAAAACCTCGACCCGCCCGATCAGCATCAATGCCGAAGATATAACCAGCTGAGTCGATGTAAAGGCTTCAAACCCGAATGGAGGCTGCGTTGCTGCCAGCAAGGGCCCCATATTGGAAACGCTTGCGGCACTACTGGCGACGGCGAAAGGAAATTCCATTCCAGTAGCAGCGAGAGCCATAATCCCCATTGCAAATACCAAAGTATAACCAAAAAAATACATCCAGAGCGAAAGAAAGGCATTATCTGGTAAACTTTGTGCTCGAAAGACCACAGGCACAACACGCGATGGATGGGTTAGACGATCCATATCAGTATCCAAATGCCGGAAAAGCAATAGCAACCGAATTAACTTCACCCCTCCTGTTGTCGATAGAGCGCTTCCCCCAATTAAGGCAAGCGCGATCAAAATGACCGGCGGGATCATTTCAACACCAATCACATGTTGGTCATAACCTGTCGACGTTGCGAAAAATATGGCTTCGGGGACCACTGTCGTGATGTGATGGAAATCTGTATAAAGACAGGCTAGGACGATTAGGAACGCTATAATTGCAAATAACGTTCTGTGCTCAACATTAGTGAAAAAGCGCCGGAAATTCCGCCAGGTCATATTCCTGACAATGTCCCACAAAACCGCAACGTTGAACGCGCCCAGCAAGCAAGAAAAGCAAAGCGCGAACAGCCCTACACCGCGGACGTAAAAATCCAAGGGCTGGCCGCTAGGCGTTAGCCCTCCCGTAGATACGGATGTTAAAGACAAACAGAATGCTTCAAAAATACCCGTTCCGGACATGATCAGTAAGACGAAGCAGACTGCTGATATCGTCAGATAAATTGTGCCTATGACTTTAACGACACTGGCCAGATGTTGAAATAATTCGCCTTTTCTAAACGTGAAGAGAACTGACCTGTGAACGCCTGTGCCCTGAAGATTCAAGGCGGCCAGAATAACGACCGCGAAGGTCGCGACCACGACACCACCGCTCCATTGGAGCAGGCTCCTGTAAATATGCATTGATCGAGGTATTTCTGAAGGGTCCAGCGCGGAGGCACCTGTGGTCGTGAAAGCCGAAACTGCTTCAAAATAGGCGAGGATGGCGTTGGAAGAAACGCCGGTTGACAAATAAGGTATGGCGGCAAAAACAGGAAGGACTAGCCAAAATATCACCAGAAACATTAGGGCCTCTGAGAACGACTCTTTAGCGCTCATCCCCCTTGTAGTGATGACCATAATGCAGCCAATAAGCGCACAGGCAATGGCGCCCGTAGCTAATGAGACGGCGGCACTTGGCTCCCCTAATGCCAAACCGATCAAGGCTGAAAAAATCATCACCCCGACTAGTCCGAGAAGACTGTTACCCAGCCACAATATAATCCGATTAAGCGCCAATTCTTTTTCCGCTTAACTATTAAAAATAATCCGTGCTTACCCGGAAGACATCTTCAATCTGCTTAAAGGCAGATTTTTCAGCGAGCAGAACAATGTGATCACCTTTTTTGAAGACCAAGTTTTTATCCATGCGAGCAACAATGCCGTCTTGTATTATTGCGCCAATCGCAATGCCATCAATCTTGACGTCCTCTAGTTTTTTCCCAGCAAGTAGTGATGTATCCAGCACCTCACCTTCAACAACTTCGGCCTTACCATCTGACAGGGTGAAAACATCTCGAATACGTCCGCGCCTGACATGCCTTAGAATTGAGGAAACAGTTGCAGCCCGTGGATCAACAATTTTGTCAATTGGCAGTTCGGAAACCAGCTCCTGGATTGACACATCATTCACCAAGCTGACCACTTGTTTGGCGCCCATTTTTTTGGCCAGCACACCCGACAAAATGTTGGTTTTGTCATCATTCGTCAAACATAGAACAAGTTCAGCATCGGGAACCCCGGCCTCTTGTTGAATTTCGGCTGTCATAGCATCGCCATTTAACACGACCGTACGCTTGAGTATTTCAGCAGAAATTTCTGCTCGGTCTTTCTTGTATTCAATCACCCGGCATCGAATACCTCGGACGGACTCCAATTCTTTCGCGACAAACGTCCCCACATTGCCACCGCCAATCACCACAATATGGCGGGCGCGGTCTTCATTAGTCCCTACGATTTCCAGCAAACGGTTTGCGTGTTCTGAGCGCACAATGAAATAGGCGTCGTCGCCGACATAGAGCTGATCCTCTGGTGATGGAACAAAGATCTCACCCTCACGGCGCACACCAACAATTTCGGCCTGCAACTCGGTGAAAAGATCCGGGATTTGCCCAATAGGTGTTTCAATGATAGGACAATCCTCTTCGATATGCACACCGAGAAGTTTGACCGCATTATCTGCAAATGGGACGACTTCAAAGGCTCCAGGCATATGAAGTCTTCGCAAAATAGCCTTACCAATTTCCACTTCTGGCGAGATAATAATATCAATTGGCATATGCTCGCGGCTATAAAGATCGTTCCATTCACTCTCCAGATAGCTTTGTGCACGGACACGCGCGACTTTAGTCGGAACATTAAATAATGAGTGCGACACCTGACAGGCCATCATATTGACCTCATCAGAATGGGTCACCGCGATCAGCATATCAGCGGACTCTATCCCCGCTTCTTTTAGTATGTCCGGATGAGAGCCGTGCCCTATAACGCCCCGCACATCCAGCTCGGTCGTCACACGACCCACAAGTTCCGGTGAGACATCCACGACCGTCACCGTGTTTTGCTCCCTGGCGAGACGCGAAGCGATACCATAACCAACCCGGCCGGCTCCGCAGATGATGACTCTCATGTTTTGACCTCATCCCCCTTATTAGACCCTGAAACCCCCAAAGACTTTAATTTTCGATGCAGGGCTGAACGCTCCATACCGACAAACTCTGCCGTTTTCGAGATGTTTCCGCCGAATCTTTGGATTTGTGCCTTTAAATAATTTCGTTCAAAACTTTCTCTAGCGTCTCGCAAGGGTAAAGCAATCATATGATCTTTTTGGCCTTCAACTGCAGACCTCACAACCGATACCTCAGGCGGCAACGTATTGAGCGTGATAGGCTTGCTGGGATCCCCTGTTGCGAGAATGAGTAATCGTTCGACATTATTTCTAAGCTGCCGGACATTTCCTGGCCAGTCGTGAGCCTGTAATGCGGCCATGGCATCATCACCGATCTGGCGAGGCGGCAATCCGGTTGAAGCCGAAAGACGGGAAATAAAATACTCTACCAATGCCGGAATATCCTCGCGACGATTGGATAATGAAGGCGTTTCCAAGGGCATCACGTTGAGACGATGATATAAGTCATCTCGGAAACGTCCCATAGAGGTCTCTTTTTCCAGATCTCGAGAGGTTGATGTGACCAGGCGAACATCCACTTGAACTCTTTCGCTCCCGCCTATTCTCTGGAATCTCTGATCCACCAATAGTCGTAGCAACTTGCCTTGAGTTTCCATAGGCATATCAGCCACTTCGTCAATGTATAACGTTCCATTGTGGGCGCGCTCCAAAAGCCCGGTTTTAATTGAGGCACCATCTTCGGCCACCACACCAAAGAGTTCCTCCTCTACGCGTTGCGGGACCATTGAAGCCGCGTTAACGGCAACAAACGGTCCATCAGCCCGACCAGATTGAGCGTGAATTTTGCGCGCTATCAGTTCTTTACCCGTTCCTGATGGCCCCGTGATTAATACACGGCTGTTGGTTGGGGCGATCCGACTGATTTTGGCCCTGATCTGAGAGATGATGGGCGAACCCCCAATCAAGTCCAGCGCCTCTGTCGACTTGCCTTTGAGCTCTTCGTTTTCTCGTCTAAGTTTGGCGTTTTCCAAAGCTCTCGTAACGGTAACCAAAAGCTTCTCAGCTTTGAACGGCTTGACAATGTAATCAAACGCCCCTTTCCGAATGGCTGCAACCGCTGTTTCAACAGTCCCGTGACCGGAGACAACAATAACAGGCAATAGTGGATTGTCTTTTTTGACAAGATCAAGCAACTCGATTCCATCCATAGAACTGCCCTCCAGCCAAACATCCAGCACAATCAATCCTGGAAGTCTTTTGCGAATAGCGTCCATAGCCTGCTCGCTTGTTCCGGCCTCACGCACAGTGTAACCTTCATCCTCCAAGATCCCTGCGATCATCATGCGAATGTCAGTTTCATCTTCGACAATTAAGACGTCATGCTTCATTGAGCTGTTCCTCTAATGAATTGGTGTTAGGAAGTTTGTGCACTTGGGCTTTATCGCCCAGCGGCAGTATAAATTCGAGGTAAGCGCCAGGATTACCGTCCGGGCGTTCCATCAAAACCAGCGCTCCATCATGGTCCTCGGCAATCCGTTTTACGATCGCTAGTCCCAGGCCTGTGCCTGTTTCCCGGGTCGTTACATATGGCTCTAATAATCGATGTCGATCTGGAACAGGCCAACCTTTACCATTATCGGATACGCCAACAACAACTTGGTCACCATCCAGAAAAATCTTGGTTTCAACGAGCCCATCGGGGTCTCCAAGACCAGACAGATCAACGCGTTCGGAAACAGATTCGCCGGCATTCTTCAAAACATTGGTCAGGGCCTGAGTAATCAGCCTTTCGTCGCAAGAAATCATCAGGTCCTCTCGGCTCGTTCTATTATCAAGCTCGAACCTGACATCCGGGAATGCCACGCCCTGCGCAAAGACGACATGTTCTAATATGGATTTAAGATTATGGGATTGAAATTCAGGTTCCGGCATACGCGCAAAACTGGAAAACTCATTGACCATGCGCTCGAGACTGCCAACTTGACGGATGATCGTATCGGTACAATTATCGAATACCTCCGGCTCATGTTCGATTTGCGTTTTGTATTTACGTTGCAGCCTCTCCGCAGATAACAGAATGGGTGTCAAAGGGTTTTTAATCTCGTGAGCGATACGCCGAGCTACTTCGCGCCAGGCGGAGTATCTCTGCGCCGCAACAAGACGAGTCATATCATCAAAAGTTAACACCCAGCCCTTATCATTGATGTCGGCCTCGTAACTGGAAACCCGGAGGTCAAGATTTCGAATACCGTCGTCTGATGTCAAAATAATCTGGTCTTCTGTTGTGCCGATGACGCTTTCACGGGCTTTGAAAAAGGCCGGCGCGAATTCCGGTAAAACCTGTTCGACGGGATAACCAAGAACATCAAAGGAACCCCGTCCCAACAGACGCTCAGCTGAGGCGTTCATAAGCGTAACCCGTCCCTCTTGAGATAAGCCTACGACACCGGCCCGGACTCCTGACAAAACCGCTTCCGAGAATTGGCGGCGACGCTCGGAGATACTATGCTCACGCACCAAATCTTCCCGCTGCGTCCCCAATTGACGGGTCATTCGGTTGAGCGCGCTACCCAAATCTGACATTTCACCCCAGTCGCCTTTGACATTGACCCGGGCAGAGAGATCACCACTCCGAATTTTTTCGGCCGTTTCTACCATCTGACCAATTGGACTGATAATCCTGTTTGCGAGTACGACCCCCAATGAAATCGCAGCATAAAGAATTAAAAGCGCCGTTTCGATGAGCGTCAGAAGAAAGGTATTTTGGAACCGAGTCTGATCCGCATTATATTGATCCAAGGCTTGTTCGGCTTCGTCAATGCCAGAAATACTCGTCAACAAACCGCCTTGCACATCACCTGAATTGTCAACCGATAGGAAGCGGACTCCAACCAAATACAGGTCATCATATCCATCGAGCTGGGTAAAGGCTACCAGAGCGTCATTCTCGGCTTGCTTCAATGCCGCGAAATCATTGGTCGCCTTTCCAGACATCGGATCTAAAGCGAAGCGCGTTGGTAATTCGATTTTACTCAACGCAGCAGGCCATCCCACGTTCAAGTAAACCTGCCCGGCGCGATCTATAACCAGCATCGAGTCCAATTTCAAATTTCTGCGAAAGCGCTCAGTATGAACAGTAAAGGAAATCCGATCCCCAAAACGTGCCCGGTTTTTCTCTAAAAAGGCCTTACCCTTTTGAAGATCCGTTCCTAATTCTTGAAACTTCTCTAAAACATATTCGTTTAAAACCGTATCAGCCCGCTCCAGAGTATTGCTGACATTTTCACCAAACAGGTCGTTAAAATTCTTGGATATCAAAGAGGTTGAAAAACCGCCCACGAGAATGGCTGGCGTCAAGGCCGCAAGACTAAAGATCAGTATAAAGCGTCGATGCAACAGAGGCGCGGAAATCCTGAGATGTTTCGCAAACAAAGTCCCCCATACCCTATAGAGCAAATATAATCCTAGGATTAGGATAATGCCCAGATTGGTGAGGAGAATGGGATAGGCCAGCTGTGATCTATCGGGATTATCCGACAAGGCATAAAGTGTGCCCAAAACCGTCAGAAAAATCGCTGTAAAAAAGAACACACCAAATACAGCAGACCGAATAACCTGCTGCGCAGACAATGTGTTTCCAGACAACTGGGTATTTGTTTTCCCGATAGGGTCGGCTTCCATCCCTGACCTGATTTTTGTTGTATTTATGCCACTCTTTTAACGCAGTGTTGCATAAATTCAACTAAATATTCAGTCCAAATGCAGCCATTAAGCAATATCCAAAGCCCGTATTTTGGTCCGCAAAGTGTTGCGATGTATGCCCAGAATATCTGCCGCCTTGGCTTTATTCCCACCTGTCAAGCGCAGAGCTTCTACAATCAAAGGCTTCTCAACCCAGGATAAAGCAATCTGATGAGGGGTTTCCTCAGCCGTTTCCGGCGTATTGGCCAGTGTTTGACGACAGGCATTAGACAGCAGGTCCTGCAAATGATCAGCCTCCTCCTGTCGACGTTCTGCGGGGATATCCTTTGAGAGCTCATCGGCCACCATTTGCACAGTAATGACATCATCAGAATAGAGTAGTGACAGACGGCGCACCAGGTTCTCCAACTCTCTGACATTTCCGATCCATTTATGGCGCTTCAACATATCCAATGCCTCGGACTGAAAACGACGCGTTGCCCCGCCCGCCTCTTTGGACAGGAAATATTCCGCCAGTTCAAAAACATCGTCCTCACGCTCTGCCAAGTCCGGCAGACGAATTTCGGCCACGTTGATCCTGAACAACAGATCATCGCGAAACAGTCCCTCTTGAGACAGCTCCCGTAAGTCTTTGCGTGTCGCAGAAATAATCCTGGGCCTTTGACTAGCAGGAATGTTTTCACTCTCCGTCATAAGCGCTTGCAGATAGTCTTGTTGCTCCGCCGACAGGCCTGCGATCTCGTCCACATAAATGTCACCACCATTCACTTTTTGCAGGGTAAGCGACAGATTTGAGAAATCCTTAAGACGTAAAAACGGTCGGTCCTTTCGCGGACCACCATCATGCAAAAGCTTGGCCACAACGTCTTTGCCTGTGCCGACAGAACCCTTTATCAACACCGGCAGGTTCCCAGACGCAAATCTAGAGATAGCCCTGTAAATAGGCTGCATGGCGGTTGAGCGCCCAATCATTGGCAGCTTCCCAAGCTCTGCACTCAGTCTGTTTTTTCGAGGATTGACGCTTTGTCCGGCCCGCCCGACCGCCTGCACCACATCATCCAGATCGAATGGCTTTGGAATATACTCAAAGACCTTATGCTGCCCGGTTTTGATGGCCGTATTGACCGTGTTGTTCCCGCTTATCACGATAACCGGAATATCAGGGCGTGCTTCCATGAGATCCGGCAGGGTCTCAAAAACCTCTTTACCGCTCATCATGACGTCTGTCAGGATAATATCGCCGCTCCCGCCGACCGCCCACTTTTTGAGAGTTTCAGGATTATCCGTGGCTTTTACGCTATGTCCGGCCCTGGAGAGCGCTTTGGACAGGACAAGGCGTACACTATCATCGTCCTCAGCGAGTAAAACTTCATACTTCATCGGTGACATCCTTCTTAACTGGGAGGAGAATAGAAAAAATGGTCTCGCCCGGACGCGATTGCACTTCGATTACACCCTTATGGGCCGCGACCACCTTGGAAACCAACGCAAGCCCCAGGCCCTGCCCATTGGGTTTATGGGTTATAAAAGGCTGGAATATTTTATCTCGGACATGCAAAGGAATACCGGAGCCGTTATCGATAATTCTGATTTCGATCGGAAGTCCGGACCCATTGGTTCGAAATGACGTCTCCAATCTAACTTGCGGTTTCTCGGTTCCTTCACCTAGTGCTTCTACGGCGTTTTTAACAAGATTAAGAATGGCTTGGGTCAAACTGTCTTCGTCCGCTAGAGCCAAAGGAAGTGAGGGATCATAATTTTCAACAAAATCGACTTCTGGGGAAATGCCTGACTGTACGACTTTACGAACATGGCGAAGAGTTTCGTGAATATTGATCTTAGAGAATTCACTAGGCGGCGCATCACCCAACCGCTCCATGCGCTCAGCCAGGCGTTTTATTCGGCCAATCTCTGACTCAATTAGTTCTAGCAAAGACCGTGCTTCATCGGAATTCACATCGTCCCTCAGGAGTTGAGCAGCGCCTCTGATACCAGCCAGCGGGTTTTTGATCTCGTGAGCCAAAAGGCGCCCGAGTGCTGAAGCCCCGTCTCCGAACACATTTTCAGAGAGTTTTTGACGGCCCTGAAGGAGGAAACAAAGCCCCACCTTTTCATTATGTATGAAGCTGCTGACCTGACACCGCACCTCTTCGCGGCTCTTGGGCTTCAAAATTAAGTTCTTACCCTGCAACGGTGACATATTGTTCCGAGTTTTCTCAAAAATCGCCACCAATTCTCCGTGTTCGTGAAAAAGCTCACCCATAGATTTTCCCGCCAAAGATTTCAGCGATGAGCCCAACCAGAACTGTCCAGACAGGTTTAGCCAGTCCAAAGTCTCATTTGACGGGTCAAACATCAGGACAGGAATCGGTAGGTCGTCGGCAATTTGTCCAAGTTCGATCACGCAGCATGCTCCGCTGCAGAAGCGTTGAAAGTCATCCGAAGAAGATCGCGAACCTCATGCGGGTCCAGGCTTTGACAGATTTTAGATTTCAGTGCGTCCTTGTCGCCGGTGAATGCCGAGTGCTCCACATAGCCGGCCAGATGTTTCCGCGCGACCCGCAAGCCCTTGTCCTCACCGTAAAAATCAAGCGTGTCATTATAATGATCAATGGCAATGGCGCATTTCTGATCATTGCTGGGTAGTGGAATATGTTCGCCGTCAATGCGGGTCCGGATACTCAACGTACTCCACGGTCGTCCGACCAGGCTACGCCCCAACATTACCCCATCGCATTCAGATTGCTCAAGGGCGGTTTCTGCGTGTTCGGCAGTAGCGATATCACCATTGACAAAAACCGGGAGATCAACCGCCTTTTTGGTTTCGGCCACAGCCGCCCAGTCCGCTTCACCCTTATAAAACTGACACCGTGTCCGACCATGGACGACCAGCATTTCTACACCGGCATTTTCCGCCATTTGCCCAATCTCGGGCGCATTCAAAAGATCATCATCCCAGCCCAATCGCATTTTAAGAGTGACGGGTTTGCTTGTAGCGCCCACGACAGCATGAACAATTTCTGCGGCGCGGACCGGGTCTTTCATTAAGGCAGAGCCAGAAAGGCCGGTTGTGACTTTCCTTGCGGGGCACCCCATATTAATATCGATAATATCTGCACCAGCCCGCTCGGCCATTTCCGCACCTTTAGCCATCCATTCTGGTTCACGTCCCACGAGCTGGATAACAAGCGGATCAATATCGCCTTTCCCCGCTGCCCGGGCTTCCGTGTCCTTATCGCCTTTGAGCAGCGTTTCACTGGCGACCATTTCCGACACTACCAGACCAGGACCAAATTTCTGAAGCACACGCCGAAACGGCAAATCGGTCACGCCCGACATAGGCGCGGC
>JAHDBU010000153.1 GCA_020630275.1 Hellea sp. | reverse complement strand
GGGCTGTTAAACAACCTATTCATATCCGTGGCCGCATCAAAACTGTTGTCGGCCACAAATTTTAGGGCCGGTGTTGATTTCATTTCCATATAATGACCCAGACGGCCGCGCAAAAATTTCGCGCACCGATTGAGCGCCGCGATCATCTTGTCATTATCACCCCCACCCAGTGGAGCTGCATAGACGACGGCATGTTTCAAGTCCGGCGAGGATCGAACCTCTGAAATAGTGACAGACACGCCTTCCAGGTCAGGATCACGTAAATGCTCCTTGGCAATGATCTCAGCCAAGGCCCGGCGGATGAGTTCCCCGGCCTTTAATTGTCTTTGGGATGGCGGTCTTTGCCTAGCCATGCGTGTCTCCTTATCAAGCGGCCCATTTAGGGAGAGGCCAGATAAATTACAATGGTTGAATTGCAATGCCCGAAATTTAATGTCGGTTATGATTGACCTTCCAGGAATTCCGTCAAAAGCCCTGCATAGCCATCACCCTTGGTCCAATAAGGCGTGATCTGAATAAGGGTCGTGAACACGCCCTGATCAATCAAAATCTTTGGCGGTGTCGTGCCGTGACGCAGATCGTGATATTGTAGCCAAAAGGTAAAATGCTGAGCGATGCGTCCGGCCAGTGCCCCCTTTTCCCCTTCCTGGAATGTCAAATAACCCCCCTCTTCCAAGGTCGAAATAATGGAAAAAGCGGTCGTTTCCTTGAGCGCCAAAATTCGGGAAAACGGTGCTTTGAGGTCCGGAACACGTTTCAGGATTTCGGACATGTTGCGGTAAAAAAACCGGAAGTCAAAAATCTCTTCGAAGATAATATATAGATATACCCAGTTATCAGGCAGGCTCAGTGGCTTTTCCATCGGACCTGAGAGAATGATCCGGATCTCCTCTTCGAAGTCCTCAAACAGGGCGGCAATAATTTCCGGCTTACCTTTGTAATGATAATAGAGATTACCCGGGCTGATCCCCATGACAGAGGCCACATCTACTGCGCTGACCTGCGCTTCGCCCTCATTATTGAATAGCTCCAGCGCCGTCTTCAAAATCCGTGTTTTGGTTTTGGAGCGGTCCGGCACGTCGAATTACTTTTTCGTCGTCCGCTTGGTCGTTGTGGTTTTTGTCGGTTTAGACAAAAGCTTCAGAATTTTATCCAGCTTGGCATCCATGGCGTCCATGCGCGCCCCCAAATCAGAAACACTTGCGGCATCCTCATCGCCCCGGGACAGTCGCGACCGCATTTTGGCGATCCGTTCTTCAAAATCGAAATCAGGGACCCCTGCCTTTTTCATCAGATCCTTGCGTTTCGAAGACACCGCAGCTTCAATCAATTGGCCTTTCTGGGCCAATTCGTCAAAGACTTCACTTGTCTTACCCGTCACATCCTTGAGCGATTCACTGGCTTCGGAAAATGCCTTGCCGTAAGCCCCCAGACCGGCAAGCCAAATCCGGCGCGCCGTTTCGGTTGTACTACGAGAATCTTCCGCTTCGGTCTCGGGCTTGTCGGATTTTTTCTTGCTCATGGGTCGCTCCTAAAAATGGGCGTAGCTGGCCTTAACGGATGGCAGCTGCACCGGCTCCACTTCCGGCAGGGGAACTTCGGGTTCATTGAAGAAACCACGGAGCTCTCGAATAAATTCTTCCCGCCGCGTTAGCATAAACAAATGTCCAGCGCCGTCAAATTCAACATATTTCGAATTTTTGAAAAGACCATGCATGATTTTACCATTGATCGGACGGACGATGTGATCATTTCCCCCCATTAGTATCAGAACGGGCACCTTGATACGACGGATGAACGGCAAGCTGGACCAACCTGCCATGGCCCCTAATTGATATAGATAACCTTTGACGGATGGTGGAACGATATTGATGGCAAAGTCATTCACAGCAGATGTGGCGTCGCCGTAAAGGGTTTCGAAGTTCTTGGTCAGGAAGTCCTTATCCATATATCGCTTCGGTGACACCATTTTTAACAGAGCTCCTGCTTTGCCCGGCACCATAGTCACGCCCGTTGTTGTGCAGCATAAAACAAGATGGCGAACCATATCTTGATATTGCCAGGCAAATTGCTGAGCCGGACCACCTCCCCAGGAAACCCCGAGAACATCAACACGGTCATAGCCATTTCGTTTGAGGATCGTCTTCGCAACATTGGCAACCCACCAAGGGCGATAGATAAATTTTGGGTCCGGTGATCCACCAACGCCTGGCATATCGAAGGTGATTATATCACGCCCTGTAAAGCTGTCTGCAAAAGTCTGAGCAATTTCCAGATTTGCACCGATACCGTTGAAAAAGAGAAGCGGCGTCCGCTTGCCTTCACCCTTGTCCACACCTTCCCAGATCGCTGTGCGTAGCTGCTGGTTGCCAACTTTGGAAAAGAAAATTCGTGGCAGGTTTGGGTGAAAATCGGTCATATCATCCCTGGTTCGTTTGTTCTTTTATATGGGTTCTGCATTAAGGAAACGCAAATGCAAGACTGCATTCAAGTTGAATGCAGCCTATGCAATTTCCTTATGTGAATACATAGGTTCCAGGTGCCTTGGATTGAGGCGGGAAGGCTTTGGCGCCCAAGGATTTGGGCGATTTTTTCATTTCACCTGATCGGATAGCGAGGAAAGCATCCCAACGCGGCCACCATGATCCTTCAACCTGCTCCGCACCTGCAACCCATTCATCGGCAGACTCAGGGAACTTCACATTCGAAAAATATTTCGCTTTGGGGTTACCCGGAGGGTTCAACAGCGACTGAATGTGCCCACTATTAGACAAGACGAAATCGATCTCGCCGCCAAACAGGTGAACATTCCGGTAGCAGGCTTTCCACGGCGTAATGTGGTCCGTGACGCCCGAGACCATAAATCCGTCCTGCGTCACCGATTTCAGATCCACAATATGGCCCATAAATTCAACTGTACTGTCCGATTTAAACCGTTTGTCATAAAAAATGTCCAAATAGTCTGAATGGAGTTGTGCTGGCAGATTGGTTGTATCGCTATTCCAATAGAGCACATCAAAAGGCGGCGGATCTTCACCCAGAAGATAGTTGTTGACCACATAATTCCAGATGAGATCGTTAGGCCGCATCCAGGCGAATGACCGTGCCAATTCATCTCCGGACAGGATACCTTTCTTCGCGCTCATTTTCCGGGCAGCTTCGATAGCACTGTCGGTCACAAACAGACCGACTTCACTGTCGGATTTTTTACCATCCAGGACACACACCATAAGCGAGTAAGCATTGACACTGTTATCGCCACGGGCCGCAAGTTCTGACAAATAAAGCGCTGTTGTGATTCCGCCAGAACAGGCGCCTGACACATTAATCCGGGGTGACTTTGTGATCTTCTTAACGACATCGGTCACCTCAATCAGCGCTTCAACGTAATTGGCCAAACCCCAATGGGCGTGCTGGCGCGTCGGGTTACGCCAGGAAACGGCAAAAACCTGATAACCGCGCGAGGTCAAAAACCGGATAATGGATTTGTTGGGCGACAAATCATTCGCGTAAAACTTGTTGATCTGCGGCGGGATGATCATCAGAGGAATTTTGTAAACATCCTCTGTGGTTGGCTGATATTGGATTAGCTCCAACATTTCGTCCTTGTAAACAACCGCCCCTTTGGAAGTGGCCAGATTCTCTCCGACTTTAAACGGACGGCCGTCAACCTGGCTGGGCATGCCGCCATTATGGCGCAGATCATTATAGGCGTTCTTCAGGCCCCGCAGGAC
>JAHDBU010000152.1 GCA_020630275.1 Hellea sp. | reverse complement strand
AGCAAGGGATTTTGGTGACCGTCATCCATCACGATAGCCGTAGCACCATAAGACACGGCGGCCTTGGCCCCTTCATCGCGTCCGGCGGACACCCAGACGGGGGCGTTACGGGCCAGGAGCAAGGGCTCATCGCCGACATCTTCTGCTGTGTGATGTTTTTGTACCGGGATTGGACCTTTCTCGCGGCCACCATATCCCCGGGTCAAGCCGACCACATTAACGCCCATGCGCCTCAAACTGGTCAGCAGATAAATAGAAACGGGCGTCTTGCCGGTCCCGCCCAAGGTGGCATTGCCGACACAAATGACTGGGACGCCCGCGTCATAGCTGTCCGTCTTGCGGATGCGCCTTGCCGCCGCCCATCCGTAAATCCACGAAAAGGGCGACAGGAGCAGTCGGATCATGGGCGCGGAATCCCGTCCGTCTTTATGATGCCAAAACTCAGGCGGTCTCATGGCGATGCCTCTTGAGGGATAAGCGGCGTCAATTCTTTCCAGATGAAATCGAGAACAGCATCCCGGCCTGTCGCATAGGTTTTTGCAGTGGCTTGTAGCTCTTTCAAGCGGGTTTTATCGGCGAGTATTTCTGTCACAGTATTCCCAATGATCTGAGGATCAAGAATACGCTGCGCCGCATCGAAAGCAATCATGCTCATGTAACTGTCCGCAAAGCTCGCGATATGTGGGCCCGTCAGGACAGCATTATCCAGTCGGGCGGGCTCCAAAGGATTATGCCCGGACAGGCCTTCCAAGAGCGACCCACAAACAAAAGTCAGGTGAGAGAGCCGATATGCCAATCCCATTTCACCGATGGTATCGAACAGATAAACTTGCGTTTCCTTGGTGATCTCTGCGCCGGAAGAGCGCGTGACATATTTGAGATCATGTGCCTTCAGAAAATTCATGATCTCTCCGCGGCGTTCCGGATGGCGGGGCGCCAGAATAAGGAGGCTTGTTTTGAAACGCGCTAAAACCTCTGCGTGAGCCTTGAGCACGAGATCATCTTCGCCCTTATGTGTGCTGGCTGCACACCAAACAGAACGGCGGCCGATCTGTGATTTCAATTTTTTAAGCTCTGCCGTATCGACTGGCAGAGGCTGGGCTGCGTCTTTGAGATTGCCAGCAGACTCAACCGGTTTGTCCAGAAGCCAGGTGAGCCCATCCGCCGTCTGGGTATCGGCGGCGAGAACCAAATCAAAAGCGCCTATCAGGGATTGCGCGCTTTTCTTGCGCTTGCTCCAGCTCTCCAGAGATTTTTCTGAGAACCGGGCATTGAGCAGCGCCATGGGTATGCCACGGGATTTTGTGCGGCGGATCATATTGGGCCAAATCTCGCTCTCCGCCCAAATGGCCAAATCCGGTCGCCAATGATCCAAGAAGCGGTCGATGGCTTTGGGATAATCCAGCGGGGCAAATTGATGAAAGGCGCGCTCGGGTAGATGTTTGGCCAGGATTTCCGCCGAAGTCAGCGTGCCGCTGGTGACCAGAATATGGGCGTTGGGGCGATGGGCTAATAATCGCGAGATGACAGGTTGCAGCATCAGGCACTCACCGACGCTCGCCCCGTGGAGCCAGAACAATTGTCCGGGCGGGCGGGTCCTCTCGGCTTTGCCGTGGCGCTCATGTTTACGGGTCGGGTCTTCTTTACCCTGCTTTTCCCGGCGGCGTAAAAGTAGCGGCGTTAAGGGGCCGAGAGCTCTGGTGGCAACGTCATAGCCTTTGATCAAAGGTGTGTCCGTCACGTTGTCACCTCCTCGGGCTCAACAGGTTCGCGCCCTAACCTCAGGTCTGCGTCTTTGAGAAATGCATTCATTTCGTCTTCGATTTGCTTTTTATAGTTGTCGAGCTCTTCATCGCTTGCATCCGCGGGTACGGTCAAGGGTGTACCCCATATGATCATGCCGCGACCAAAGGGCAAGGGCAGGACGAAGCGATCCCAGGATTTAAACTGAATACGGTTCCGCACGGCAAAGGTGCAGGGTAGGATTGGCGTCCCGGTCAGGCGCGATAATCCCAAGGGGCCGTCACCCAGCCTTTGACGTGGGCCCCGCGGGCCGTCCGGTGTGATGACGATGCAGGCATTATTCTCAAGGGCAGCCATCATTTCCCGCAAGGCACCGGAACCGCCCTTGGCTTTTTGACTGCCAGCCTTGCGGGTTGAGCCGCGAACGGTTCTGAGGCCCAGAAACCGGGTCGTATAGGCGACCAGGGCTCCGTCCCGGGAGAGGGAAATCAACACATGGGGTTTCTGCCAGTTCTTCTTCCAGGCCGCATTCAACATCAGAAACCGCGAATGCCAGGTGAGAGCTATCAGGCCTTTGCCGCTATCAATGACGGGTGCGGCTATATCCGCCCGTTCAATAGTCCAGCGAGTCGTATATTTGACCAGGACCATATAAGCGGCCAGCAAAAACCCGAGCAGAGATTGTACCGCTTTGGAGCGCATGAATCGTTTGAACACGCTGCTCCTCCCTGTTAGTGATCTGCCGCGTAAGGAACCTTTATAGACAATGCCTCTGAACCTCAATGACCCGGCTGACCGAAAGCGCGCTTTTCGCGACGTCTATTGGGGCGATCACGGATTTCTGCGCACGCATTTCAGAAACAAACATGATCTGGGTGGAGGCATGTATCGGGAAAACCAGCCCAATCCCCAGCGTGTGGCTGTCTGGGCCCGTGAAGGCATCAAAACCGTTATCAATCTGCGCGGTGAGAGCCCCAAGGGATTTTACCTATTGGAGCGCGAGGCCTGTGAGGTCCATGGGCTGCAACTTTATAATTTTCGCATGTTCAGTCGGGACGTGCACACGCCTTTTAAAATACGTGCGGCCAAAGAGCTTTTTGATAAAATTGAGTACCCGGCGGTCATGCACTGCAAATCCGGCGCCGACCGTACAGGTATTATGGGCGTGCTCTACCGGCATTTCAAAATGGAGGAACCCATTGAAGAGGCCGTCCAGCAACTTTCATTGAAATATGGCCATGTCAAAAGCGGCAAGACGGGCATGCTGGATTTCTTCTTTGCTGACTATCTGGCCTATAATGCGCAAAAGCCCACAGCGTTTATGGACTGGGTTGAAAACGTCTATGACCCGGCGGACGTGAAAGCCCGTTTCAAGGCTGGAAAAGTTGGTAGTCTAGTGACGGAAGATATTTTGAGGCGCGAATAGATTATTGAAATGGGGTATGCTGTAGTGGGTCTAAGCCGAAAAGATCAACCGGGAGTGTTAGAATAATGGGATTATACAACAGATTTATTATGCCGCGCATGATCAATTGTGCCTGCGGGATGAAGCCTATCCGTAAACAGCGGGAGAAGGTGGTCCCGAATGCCGAGGGCGTGGTCCTCGAGATTGGTATCGGTTCGGGTTTGAACCTGCCATATTATAATCCCGAGAAAGTAACTAAAATTATCGGTGTTGATCCGGATGATCATATTTGGAAGCGCGGAAAACAACGTCGCGAAGAATGCCCCATAGAAATCGAGCGCATTGGTTTGTCCGGCGAGGATATACCGCTCAATGATGATCTGGTCGATTGTGTGGTTTGTACCTATACGCTTTGTACCATCCCGGACCCCGTAAAGGCGCTCCACGAAATGCGACGTATTTTGAAACCCGGTGGGCAAATCCTGTTTACTGAGCATGGCAAGGCCCCGGACGAAGAAATCTACAAGAAGCAGGTTAAAATGGATCGCTGGTGGGGCAAGGTTTCTGGGGGCTGCCATACCAGTCGCGACATCCCTGACCTTTTCCGACAGGC
>JAHDBU010000151.1 GCA_020630275.1 Hellea sp. | reverse complement strand
GCAAATGATCGTCACCGTCGCGCAGGCCAGTACGCCTGCGTCGGAGTCTGAATAAACAATATAATCGTCACCCCATAATCGTCACCTCGACCTGCGAGCCGGGGGCCAAACGTTAGTCCTCACCGGCGCTATGGGTCCCGCATCAAGTGCGGGATGACGGTCATGGGGATTTACTTCACTCCCGTCGATCCAAACCCGCCTGCGCCGCGATCCGTATCGGTCAATTCTGCGACCACGAGAAAATGCGGCTGGGTGATTGGGGCGATGATCATTTGCGCGATGCGTTCGCCGCGCTTGATCTCAAAGGCGTCTGAACCGTGATTAATCAGCAGCACTTTCACCTCACCGCGATAGTCGGCGTCAATCGTGCCCGGCGTGTTGAGCACCGTAATGCCGTGCTTATAGGCCAGGCCGGAACGCGGCCTAATCTGCGCCTCATATCCCGCTGGCAGGGCCATAGCCAGACCCGTCGGGACGAGGGTTCTCGCGCCCGGCTCTAATGTCATGACCTCGTCTTCGCCCAGAGCTGCGCGCAGGTCCGCGCCCGCCGCCAGATCCGTCTCAAAAGCCGGGAGCTGCAGGTCGCCAAAATGGTCGAGTTTTTTGAATTCTACGGTGACGGTCATATGTATCCGATTCTGTTTGGATAGATTGTAGGGATGGTTGGGTGGTTTTCAAATGGTATTAGAATTAAAAAATTCGTCACCCCGGCCTTTGAGCCGGGGCCCATTCCACCGACGTTGCCAGTGCCGCGGATCCCGGATCAAGTCCGGGAAGACGAGACGTTGAGGCTAACCCTACTTCCCCAAATTATGGGGCTGGAGATTAAACACATCCATGGCGTCGGTCAGCTCGGCCGCCTTGTCACTTGAGAGGTCCGGCCCTTCATAGACATGGATGAACTTCTCGCCGTCGTGGAAGTAATAGATGATTGGCGAGTCTGCAGCGTCGAAATTCGGTGACACTGCCATGGGGATGCCTGTGGCCAGCAGCGGGAAGTCCCGTAGGGTCGGGATGATATTGTGGCGCTTGCAAAACAGCACTTTGATGTCTTGGCCCAGGGCCTGTGTTTCGTGACCCTCTTGGTCATCGTAAACAGAGGCGATAAAATCCGTGGCCGGTACATAGGTTTTCATATAGGCGCCGGTTTTCACGCCATCGAGCACGACGGGCTTTTGGATGAGCACTTCGCAATCGGCCACGTTATCTGCCTGAGCTGTGGCCGCGAAGCTGCTGGCGACGAGTGTGCTCAATATCAATTTTCTCATGCAAAGTGCTCCGCGATCTTTTCCGCCAAACGCCGGGCCGCATCTTCCTTTTTAAGGCGCGGGAAAGCGTCTTCGCCTTTGGCTGTGACGACGATCATAGCGTTGTGATCTCCGCCCATCACATCCCCTGAGACATCATTGGCGACAATCCAGTCACAGCCCTTTTTTGTCAGCTTGGCTTTGGCGTGGGCTACCACATCATTGGTCTCGGCCGCAAAGCCTATCACCAGTTCGGGCCGGTTTTTAGCAGTTGCGATCCCCGCGAGGATATCCGGGTTCTCCACCAGTTTGAGGGCCGGAATACCGGACTTGCCTTTTTTGATTTTCTTATCCGCAGAGCCATCGGGCCGCCAATCGGCCACGGCGGCGACGGCGATAAAAATATCTGCGGGCAGGGCATTATGGCAGGCAGCTTCCATGTCGCGCGCGCTCTCAACTGGAACGAAGGCAGCGCAGGCGGGCGGGTCGATAGCCGTCGGCCCAGAAACCAAAGTGACTTCCGCGCCCAGCCTGGTCAGCGCTGCGGCAATGGCATAGCCCTGCTTGCCGGAAGAGTGATTGGAGAGGTAACGCACCGGGTCGATGGCTTCGCGGGTCGGGCCTGCGGTGATGAGCGCTTTCTTGCCCGCCAGTGGCTTAGGGCCTTTGAGACCGTCCAATGTCGTATCGCCTTTGAGAATTTTCTCGATTGTCTCTGCAATTGCCTCCGGCTCGGCCATACGACCTTCGCCAAATTCCCCGCAGGCCATTTCGCCTTCATCGGGGCCGAGCATAAACGCCCCATCATCCGTGAGCGTTTTGACATTGCGCTGAGTGGCGGCGTTCTCCCACATGCGCACATTCATGGCCGGCACGTAGAGCGTGCGTTTATCCGTGGCGGAGAGCGTCGTGGTCGCCAGATCATTGGCAATGCCATGGGCCGCTTTGGCCATAAGGTCGGCTGTGGCCGGGGCGACAACCACCAGATCAGCAGAGCGGGAAAGTTCAATATGGCCCATTTCCGCTTCGGCGGTCAGGTCAAACAGATCGGTATAAACTTTCTCGCCGGACAGGCCGCCCGCCGAAAGCGCGGTGACAAACTCGCTCCCGCCTTTGGTGAGAATCACGGTCGACTTGATTCCCCGCCGGGCTAACACCCGAATAAGGAAGAGCGATTTATAGGCGGCGATACCGCCACCGATTATGAGCAGAACACGTTTTGTCATCGTGCGTGTGTATCGCGTTTAGGGGCGGGGATGCAATGTCAGAGTTATCGCGAAAACATCGGAATTATTTTCTACTTTGCCAATTGACAATGTTGTAAAAAACTATAAAGGCGCGCCCCATGGATAAGAAACCTCGCGGACGACCCCGTAAAAACCCCAAAGAGCTGGCGCGCTGGAAGCCGCCGGATGATTGGGTACGGGTGGTCGCTTGGGTTTCTCCAGAGGAACGCAAATCACTCAAAAGATTTGCCATTGAAGCAGATACGTCCGTGGCGGGGCTTGTCCGAAGCCTCGCGAGCGGGCTTGAGAAAGGTGTAATCGGACAACAGGAACTGCTTGAGCAGGTCCGGAAAGGACAAGACGTCATGGAAAAGATACCGACTATATTCAAACGTAATGAAGCGTTCAAAGTTACGCCCGAAATCCACCCGGATTGCGGCTGGGTCTTTTCTGGCGAAGGTATGGCCACGGAAAAACTAGACGGAACCAATGTCCGTTTGACGATACGGTCTGGTCGATGTGTACGGTTAGAGAAACGCCGCAACCCAACGAAAAAGCAAAAGGCTTTGGGGATCAAAGACGGATGGTATGTGGATGCCGACGAATTCTCTTCGGAGGATAAATGGATCTATGAAGCCATGCAGAATACGGATGTATCTGAATGGCCGGACGGCGAACATTCATCAGAAGCCCTGGGGCCAAAAATTCAAGGAAATCCATTGAACTTGAAAACCCATATGGTTGTTCCGTTTAACATGGAAATCCCAAAGTTTGACGGCATTGACCGGAGCTTTGAAGGTTTGAAAACAGCCCTTGCCGAATTGGAAAGCAAGTTCTCGCCATCCAATCTGGTTGAGGGGATTGTTTTCCATCACCCCGATGGCCGCCGTGCCAAGATCAAACGCAAGGACTTTGCTTTTTAGATATTGATTCCCCGGTTTCGGGGAATCTCCCTCTTCCCCGTACGTCCCGACGAAGGTCGGGATCCAGCAAGTGCTCGGGTTATGTTCTTAGCTAGGGTTATGTTCTTAGACTGAGCTTGAAAATCACAGACTGGACCCCGTTTTACAACGGGGCAATCGGAAGGTGGGTGGGTTCTGGGTAAGCGGAAAATTTTCTAAAACTGGCTGACCACCCAAATGCCGCCAGCCGCCGCCAACGCACCAATGCCCGCCCAGGCGAGGGGTTTACCAGCGCCTGAGCTTTGTGCGGGTTTGGCCAGCGCCGGGTTTTTCGAGAGATCCACTTCGCCTTACGTCCCGACGTAGGTCGGGACCCAGCCAGTGCTCGGGT
>JAHDBU010000150.1:1185-3768 GCA_020630275.1 Hellea sp. | reverse complement strand
TTGGCAATATGCTGGCCGAGGCCAATATCAGCTATGACTATCTCATCACGCCGCTCATGAAAAAAGACAGTCTTGATCTCACGGACACCGACCGGGCTGTCATCCACAAGGCTATCTCCGAGAGTGAGGCCGAAAACATTCTGGTCACCCATGGTACCGATACTATGGCTGTCACGGCGCGGCATGTTTCGGATATTCCCCGCAAAACCATTGTCTTTACGGGGTCTATGCTCCCGGCCTCTCACCGGGCCACGGACGCCGTGTTCAATGTAGGCTTTGCCATCGCCAGCGCGCAGCTCTTGCCGCCCGGCACCTATCTGGCGATGAACGGACAGGTATTCGATCCGGCAACAGCCATCAAAGACCGGGATGCGGGATTGTTTAAGTCGGGGTAAAGATTGGTGGTGAGAGAGAGACTTGAACTCTCGACCTCAGGATTATGAGTCCTGCGCTCTAACCAGCTGAGCTACCTCACCATCAAGGGCCTTCATGTCGAAGAACAGGCGCGCCCTATAAGGGAAAACTTTCCCTGTGCCAAGATAAATATTTTGCTCTGGACATTTGAGAATTTCTCACCATTTAGTCGGCTTATAGAGAAAGCCCTGCCGCATGTCCGAAAACAATAGCGATAACAATGTCACCATCTTCCAACTGGATAACTCTCCGGTACGGGGTCGTGCCGTGCATTTGGGTGATGCCCTCGACAAGGCGCTGAAAAAACCAGATGGATCGGACCGCTATCCGGATGCGGTCGCGCGCATGCTCGGCGAGGCCATGATGATCGGCGCTATAGTGGCCCGGGCGTTAAAATTTGACGGCCGCCTGATCGTGCAATGCCACGGCACCAATGAAGGCGCGATCTCGCTTCTGATGGCGGACTGTAATACCGAGGGCCATATTCGCGGCTATGCGCGCTTTAACGCAGAGCAGCTAAAAATGATCCGGTTGGACAACCGTAATCCAGGCGCTCAGGCCCTTTTGGGCGGCGGCACGTTTTCCATGACCATCGACCAGGGTCCTGACATGGATCAATATCAAGGCCTCTCTGCAATAGAAGGCAATTCCCTGGCGGAATGCGCCGAGCACTTTTTCCTCCAGAGTGAACAGATCCCGACCCGTATCAAACTGGCCTGCGGTCAGGCGCAGCTTCCGGGCGCTGATCCGGCTTGGCGCGGCGGAGGTATGATGATCCAGCGGATCGCCGCCGACGAAACGCGGGGCAATACGGAGGATGATTGGGAAACGGCGATCGCTCTTTTCGAGACCTTGTCTGATGACGAATTGATCGATCCAGATGTCAGTCAGGAAACGCTGCTTTACCGCCTGTTTCACGAAGGCGGGGTGCGCGTGGTCGAACAAGGTGATGTTGTCGCCCAGTGCGCCTGCTCTGAAGAGCGCCTAAGAAATACGCTCAAAAGTTTTGACGAAGCGGCTATGACGGACATGGCCGAGGACGGCGTGATTACGGCCAATTGCCAGTTCTGTGACCGGGAATACCGCTTCGAGCTCTCTGAATTTGTCGGCTAAGCCTGCAATCGGCCCCTTGCGGCCCGCGTCCTGAGGCTTTAGTTTAAACCCGATTAAACCTATCGGGGGTGACATTCATGGTATTTCGGTCTGGACGCACTAGAGGCACACGCCGTCGTCGCGGCGGTTTTCGCTGGCAAATCCTTTTGCTCTTTGCCCTCGGGGCCGGGGCCTATTATTTCATGAACCAGAAACAAGTGCCTTATGTCTGTGACGGGCGCTATACGGAATACGCGCCGGATATGTGCCGCAAACAGCTGCGGACCATGGCTCTGGACAAAGAGAAAAAGCTCGGCCTGCAAAGTTATGTGCAGATCCTGCAGGATGAACAATCCCGCAACCCGCGCGCTATCGTCCAAGGTGGACAGAATTACGAAGCCGTCCAAAAGATCGGCGCCGATATCGCCCGCGCCGCCCAAGAAGAAGCGGCCGAACTGGATTTCGACTGGCAGTTTAATCTGGTCCAATCGGAACAGGCCAATGCCTTCGCGCTTCCAGGTGGATATACGGCCGTTTATACGGGGCTCTTGCCGATTGCCCAAAACGAAGACGGCCTGGCCGTCGTCATGGGGCATGAAGTAGCGCATGCTCTGGCCCGTCACGGCGCTGAGCGTATGGCGCAGCAAAACATTCAAAAGATCGTCGGCGCTGGTGTGTCATTGGGAACCGGCGGAATGGATTTCGGGGCCCAGCGCGCCATTATGGGTGTGTTTGGCGGGGTCTCTCAATATGGCTTCGCCCTACCATTTTCGCGCAAGCACGAAAGTGAGGCTGATTTTATTGGACTGATCCTGGTGGCTCGCGCCTGTTATGATCCGCGCGAAGCCCCCAAGCTCTGGGACCGTATGGGACAAGCGGGCGGTGCCAAGCCCCCGGAGTTTCAGAGCACCCATCCGGCGCCAGAGACCCGCGTCCAAAATTTCCAGAAATGGATGCCCATGGCGATTAATATTTACAACCAGAACTGCCCGGACAAAATCCGCCAATAGTCAGAAAAGAAATCAGAAAAGAATCCTCTATGACTGCGCGCGTTCTTGTTACCGGTATTAGCGGCTT
>JAHDBU010000150.1:0-1085 GCA_020630275.1 Hellea sp. | reverse complement strand
TCAGAAAAGAATCCTCTATGACTGCGCGCGTTCTTGTTACCGGTATTAGCGGCTTTATAGGGTCGCATACGGCTGTGCGCCTGTTGGAAAAAGGTTTCCAGGTTCGGGGCACGGTTCGCAATAAAGACAAAGGTGAGCGTGTCGCCGCCCGTATTTGTGAGGCCGCCGGTCAGCCGCAAGGCTCGATCGAATTAGTCGAAGCTGAACTCACCTCTGATGCTGGCTGGCAAGAGGCTGCTCAGGATTGCCAATATATTCAGCACATCGCCTCGCCCGTACCTGTCGAGCCGCCCAAAGACCGGGAAGGCTTGGTGCCTGAAGCTCGGGCTGGCGCGCAACGGGTTCTCGAGGCGGGATTTGGAGCAGGCGCAGAGCGGATCGTTTTAACTTCATCGATCGCTTCTATGATTGGACAAAAAGGCCGCGGGAAGCATTTCAAATTCGGGGAAAGCGACTGGACGGACCCGAACTGGAAAAAACAAACCGCCTATCCGGTATCCAAAACCCGGGCCGAGCAATCCGCCTGGGCTTATGCGGAAGCTCAGAATTTGAAAGACCGCTTGGTGACGGTTAATCCGGGCATGGTATTTGGGCCCGATCCGTTTAATAACGGCAGTGCCTCTCTGGAGGTCGTCCGCGCGCTCATGAACAAGGATTTCCCGCGTGCGCCCAAACTCGCCTTTCCTATTGCGGATGTGCGGGACGTAGCATCTATTCACGTCTCCGCCATGACATCACCCAAAGCCGGAGGTCGGCGTCTGATCGCGGCGGGCAATACGCTGAGCTTTAAAGAGATGTCCGATGTTCTGCGGGAGGCCTATCCCAAAGCCAAGCTCCCCAAAGGCGAGCTACCCAATTGGCTGTTAGGTGTGATCGCCCGCTTTGACGAACGGGTCGTCACCTTGCTGGCCGATCTGGGTATACGTCACGAAGCTGACAACGCCTATGTCTGCAATCTCACCCAGGTCATACCCCGCCCGGCCAAAGAGGCTGTGCTGGCCACCGCAGAGAGCCTGGTGGCGCAGGGTGCGGTCAAGATATAAACTTCCCTTCCCATTTAAAATCCTCTAAGAGCGGCCAAACTT
>JAHDBU010000149.1 GCA_020630275.1 Hellea sp. | reverse complement strand
CCCTGGCTGGCGTCCACCGGCAAAGATCATCCGGGCCGGGCTGAGACATTAGCGCGACATGAAAGTAATCCCAAACGCGTGGCCGAACTGTGTCTGGAAAAACCGCCCGGCGGCCAGCGTTATTATTTCCAAAAACATATGCCGCATCATATGGAAGATGTTTTTCCCGTCGCTTGGACGGAGCAATGCAAACATTTCTTTTTGATCCGACGGCCTGAGGCTGTCATCGCCTCTTATGTGAAAGGGCGGGCGGAGTTTGACGTGGATGATATCGGATTTTTCCCTCTGATCCGTTTCCATGACTGGCTGGAGAAACAAGGCCATGCCATTCCCATTGTCGATTGCGATGATATTCTGGCCAATCCAGAAGCTATCCTGACGGCCCTATGCGCTGAGCTCGGCATGGCTTTTGATCCGGCCATGTTGTCCTGGCCCGCCGGTCCCCGCGAAACAGACGGCGCTTGGGCGCCCTGGTGGTATAAATCCGTCGAGGCCTCGACAGGCTTTGCCCCGCCCAAAACAGAAACACCTATCGTGCCACAAAAATACCAAACTATTCTGCAACAGTGCCAGCCGGCCTATGATAAACTTTTTGAAAAACGCCTGCACGCTTAGTCTCCTGTCTGTGTTCTGCTATTCAAATGCCAGAGCTTCGGAGCCCTGCACCTATTCGGATTGGCGGTGGGACGTATCCACTGGCAAGGCCGTCGATTTCAGAACTGTCACTACAACCAAAGACCGGTTGAGCGACGAACAATTCCATCCTGAACTGCCCTGCTCTATTTGCCGCGAAGATATGATGGCTGTGCGTGTCGGGGACTTGGAACCTGTTCTGTTGTGTCGGGTCGTGGCCGGGGCTGTTGAAGATGCGATTAACCGGGCACTGGATCAGGGTTTTCCAGTGAACAGCCTGACCGGCTATCGTGTAGGGCGCACCAAAGGCCCGCTGGACAATCAAGGCCGCCGGACCCAATACAGCCACCATTCCTTCGGGCTGGCCATTGACATAAATGCCGACCAGAACGGGCTTTATGATCGGTGCGTCCAGTTCGGACCGGCCTGCCGCTTGCGACGCGGCGGTCATTGGAATCCGTCAAATCCAGCGGCCATAACACCGGACAGCCCCATCTATAAAACCATGACCTCGCTGGGATTTAAATGGGGTGGAGAGCTGCCGGGTCGGCAAAAAGATTTCATGCATTTTTCTCTGTCTGGCGACTGAGCTAAAAATTATTTCATTTTTTTCGACGGGTTTTCAGGTGCTGGCCCGTTAGTAGTGCATGATAGGAAAAAACAAGGAGGAAAAAATGTTTATCAAGTCTGTCATCGTCACAACGCTATTAACCGCCGCCATGGCTGCCCCCGCCTCTGCTGGCAATCAGAGCACTCCAAAAGCCAATGCTATCAGCAAGCTTGACCGCAAACTTGACCGCCTGGAATATCGCGGTGTTATCCAGCAAGGCTCCCGCCTGGACCGTCTCGAAGACCGGATTGACCGCAAAGAAGACCGGATCGACCGCCGGGTCAATCATGGACCGAAGGACCGGATTGAAGACCGGTTGGACCGCCGCGAAAATCGCTGGGACCGCCGCAATAAAAAACCCGGTCGTTGATCACGAAGAGAAAAGCGCTAGTCAACGCATAACTAGCCACCCTCCCCTTGAACAGGGGGAGGGCTTTGGCGTCTAAAATTCCTCTTTGTACCCCTCCCAATCCGGGAGGGGTTTTCATTATCCGGCCGTTAGAATTTGCACCAGGATCATGCCGATTCCGACAATACTGACCGTCCATATAAGTGTGCGCGCATAGGGCAGACCCGTCCAATAGGTCAGCGGATAGACAGCACGACCAATCAGATAAAGCCAGACACCCTTTGTGATCAGTCCGCCTTCGAGACCCATGGCGTAAGCCGCCAATGCCAGAGGCACAAACAGCATCATGCTTTCTATGTGATTTTGCACGGTCCGCAGGGCGCGGGCTTGAAACACCGTATGGTCTTTGGCCGTATCGCGCGCGCCGAAACCCCAGCTCAGACCGTTATTCATGATACCTGATAAGGCCTGGGCACCGATCACGACCATGAGTATGATGACGCTCCAAACCACGCCGCATAGTAAGATATTGTCCATTATGTTCTCCCTCTTTTCAGGCTTGAAATTCTGACAGGGAAAAAGCGTATTGCCTAGTCAAAAAAGAGTAGGCCTGTTATGCGCGCATTTATGAGTAAAGCCGCAAAAGACTGGATCGAAAAACTCGGCCTGCAACCCCATCCCGAAGGTGGTTATTTTGTCGAGACCTACCGGGCCGATGCACCCGAAGGCGAGCGGGCGGCCTCGACCGGGATTTATTTTTTGATCGAAGCCGGAAATGTCTCAAATTTTCACCGCATTGACGCCGACGAGATGTGGCACTTCTATGCCGGGGACGGGCTAACGGTTCATATGATCGCGCCGGACGGGACATATGACATGCACCGGCTTGGCACTGGTGATGGCGAAGTCTTTCAGGCTGTTGTCCCGGCCGGATATTGGTTTGGCGCCGAAGTCAGTGACGGCGGAAATTATGCGTTGGTCGGCTGCACGGTGGCACCGGGTTTTGAGTTTTCAGGTTTTGAGCTGGCCGATCGCGAGGCACTCACGGCGCAGTATCCGGATCATGCAGCCATCATCCAAAGGCTGACTATTTCAAATCCATCATAACCAGATAAATATCGCGAACATCAAAAATGAGCGAGACTATAATGGTTACAAACAGTAGCCACACCCAAATATAAAATTGCCGTTTGTCAGCGTAATTCTCACGCGCTTTTTTTCTCAAAACGCTCACCCATAAATAAATGGCCAGAGGCAACCAGATCAAAAGATGTGCCACCCCAAAGAGATGGACGTTTTTGGTCAGTGTCCAAATATAGAGCACGGACGCCATCGTTGCGATCATCGCCAAGAAGACGATGCGCGCCGGCATACGCCGCCACATAAATAAAACGGATACGAAAAACACCAGACCCATCCAGGTCATCCAGATTTGGGTGGCCGTATTGGTTTCCACCTGCATGGACGCCATAATATCATGGACGTGAGTGATGATTGTGCTCAACGGTTACCCCTTCTGGTATTGGAGTGACGACATAACCTTTTATGCGGTTTTGACAATCATTTATTCGGAAACGGATGAATTATCGCGAAGTGTTTGAATGCTCAATCAGTCCTTAAGAAAACCCTTACTAACGCCTATATATGGTATCCGTACTGATGTGGAGGGCGCCCATATGGATCCAATTGACAAACACCATGTGTACACTTTGTTGTGTGCTGTTATTCTGGCAGACGATCGTGTGCTTGATGTGGAGCTGGAAACATTCATCAACGTCACAACGAATATTCAAGTGGCGCTGAATGACCGAAATATTGATACGCCGGAGAGTTTACAGAGATGGTTTGATTTCAATCTGGTCAGAATAAGTAGTTTCTTACTCCGGAAACAATGGCGCCCACATATCACAGAACATCTCAATGCGCTCAATCATATCGGGTATAAATGGCACGTTATTCAAGCCATGAAATCTATCGCTATCTCAGACAATGAGTTCCACCGCTCTGAAGTTGATCTTGTGAAATTTGTGATCGCGCACTGGGGCGAAGAGCAGGCGGATTATTTGGCGTTGGATTTACAGGATGATTTTTCGAACCGCACGGATTTGGATCCGTCCATTAGAGATATCTCCGCATCGAGACGACCGGATGACGGGACGTAACTGATACGCTGCGGGTAGTCATGATCCGGATTTTCAAAGACATAGTCCGGGCC
>JAHDBU010000148.1 GCA_020630275.1 Hellea sp. | reverse complement strand
AAGACCAAGAGCGATGAGTTTATTCAGCATTTGAGACTCCTGAATTTTGTTGGGCACAGCGAGGTACGAATTCCCCTGAAAGGTCGTCTTGGAGTTCGCTGTCCAGAATGGCCGGTTGCCCATTCACGAAGAGATGAACGACACCATCCGAAAGTTCTTCCGGGCTTTGAAAATCAGCTTTGGCGGCAAAGTCTTTCGGATCAATGACAAGAACATCAGCGGCATAACCGGCCTTGAGATATCCGCGCCCGCAGAGATTAAAATTGTCAGCCACGAGCCCGCTGCTGCGATAGAAAAAAGTCTCCACTGGCATGATAGATTTACCGATGACGTATTCACGGTATTTTTGTGGGTAGCTGGCATATTTTCTGGGGTGTCCGGAGCTACCATCTGAGCTTGTCATGACCCAGGGCTGGCGCATAAAGTTCTCTATATCATCAGCATTCATATTGAAGGAAGCAATCCGTGCATCACCTTTGCGGGCGATCTCTATGGCCATATCCACCGGGTTCAAATTATTGGCTTCAGCTATTTGCTCTAACGTCTTGTTTTGCCAATCAAATTTATCTTGAGTAATCAAAACGGCCTGGGGGCCGCCGCGCTTTCTCAGATTTTCCCGGGTCTCTTCTATAATTTTGGGCAGGAGCTCCGCATTTTCAAGTCTTGCCATATATTCCGTTTCACCACCCGCTTTAACCCAACGCGGTAGCAGAGCATTTGAAATGCGAGTGCCGGAAGCCTGCCACGGATACTGATCTGCCGAAATTGACAAGCCTTCAGCCTGTGCAGCTTCGACCATTTCCACGATGTTTTTGCTCTTACCCCAAACATCAACGCCTAACGCTTTGATATGGGCGATATTGGCGTGGATATCTGCGTCTCTTGCGATTTCGATAACTTCTTGGACGGCGCCTTCCAAACCAATATTGTACGTGGCTTCATCGCGTATGTGACTGTCGTAGACACCACCTTTTTCGGCCGCGACCTTGGCCAGTTCAATAATTTCATCCGTTTCCGCAAAACTGCCGGGCGCATAAAACAAGCCCGTGGATAATCCTAATGCCCCATTGTCCATGGCTGAGTGGACCAGCGCTTTCATCGATGTTAATTCTTCCACAGTAGGTGGACGTTTGTCCCGGTTCATCACCTGTTCGCGTAAGGCGCCGTGACCGATAAAAAGAGCCGTGTTCGTGCCTATGCCTTGCGATGAAAGTCTTTGGCTTAAACCACCAATATCTGGATCGCCGAAACCGTCATTGCCGTTTACAACCGTCGTCACGCCTTGCGTCAGATAGTTTACATTGCGACGCTTTGCGGGATCCTCATCAAGGAGCTCTCCCATGGAATGGGTGTGTGGGTCGATAAAGCCCGGCAATACATATAAGCCGCTAGCATCAATGGTTTTCGTTGCGTTGAATTTTTTATCGTCACCCCCGACATAGATAATCTCTCCGTCTTTGATGGCGACAAGCTGGTCTTCTCCCGGTGTATTATCGCCAACAAAAACGTTTCCACCAGTAATAAGGTAGTCGACTTTCAGGGGGCTCTGACAAGCTGTCAGACAAACTAAAGCACATAAGAGCGAGAATTGCCTCACGGCTTATTCTCATAGTGTTCCAAGAGCAGCCGCATCATTTCCTCAGCAAACACTTCGGCGGAAAGTTTGATAGCAGACCGAGGCGTGGCATCGCCGACCTCATAAGTAATCGCCGAAATCCCGTATGTGTCATACATATAGTTTTTTGAAATGGGCTTGCCTGAGTTATGTCGGGCTTCGCGGGTGAATGGATAAACCTCGTCATCAAGACGATCATCCACGGCTGCTAGCCAGTCCCTGGCAAACATAGGGGGAGAGGTCGGTTCGTCATCGGCCTGCGTGTAAAGGAGGTTCCGCCAGGTTGAATGGAAGTCGAGAAAAAAGGCGATGTCTTCTTGGCCCGACTTAAATCGTCCCAAAGCGCCCAGGACTGCTTGTGTTTCCGGCTGACTAAACGGTCCCCAATCCCGGTTGAGATCCATACCGCCCATATTAAAACGCCAATTGCCATGGACGACGCCATCTGGGTTGATCATTGGGACGATTAGAACATTGAAGTTATCTAGGAATTCGGACGATAAAGCGCTCTCATCCAAGACTTTTTCGGTAAACGGAATAAGGGCGAGTGCGCCCGTCAATTCAGGCGGATGCTGCCGTCCCACCCACATGACATAGGGTTTCTTCTTGGACGGCTCCGTTTCAATTTCCAGCATATATATTGGGCGATTTTCGCGGGAACGGCCTATCTCTGTTTTCGTTATATGAGCCGACTTCGCGAGATTGTCTGTCCAACTGTCATGGGCTCTAGGCGTGAAAATTTCTTGGGCGGAAATGAAGAAGGGACGGGTATCTGTTTTTAATGACAGGCGCGTTCTATCTTCTGCCAATTCTTCAAAACTGTCCTCACTCAGAAATTCCCAATTGGTACCGTCATAGCTGATTTTCGGATGATAACGATGTTTGCCATTATAGTATTTCAGGGTGACGTCCAATGTTCCGGTGCTCAGTGGGTCAACTCGAAAGCCATACCAAGCGCTATTGTTAATTGGCTTGCCTTCCGGATCATAAATCTCTTCTGGCCGTATGGAAATCTGCATAGCTGAATCGGAAATGACGTCGCAACCATTCACCCGTGCCGTCTCAAAATCATCCCGTATCTCCGCGATTGTATTATAGCAAAGGGCAGGAGAGGTAGCTTTATCCAAAACGGTATTCGAGGTGACAGGCTCCGAAACGGTCTGGCATGCGGCTAGCAACATAGTTGAGAGTCCGGCCGTAATTATTTTTCTCATTTTTCTCTCCTTTATATCAAGCTGGTCCGACTAATTCGAGAATACGGGCTGCGCTGCCTGCTGCAAAGGTATAACCCATGGAACCGTGTCCAGCATTAATAAATAATCCGGGCGTTTTGCTTTCTTTGATGATTGGGAGCCCACTGGGTGTCATGGGTCTTTGTCCAGTCCAAAAATTAGGTTCGGCGTCATAATCGGCAATATCTGGCCACAGACGACGGGCGGTCGCCAATAATTCCTGCGCCCGTTCTTTAGATCGTTTCTGAGAGAGATTTACATCCATAAAGCCCGCGATGCGAACTTTGTCGCCAAGATTAGCAATGACAAATTTATGTTTCAGGTCTGTTATGCTACAAACAGGTGCCGCAGCTTTGGCTGGCAGCGTCACACTATAGCCCTGAACCGGATAAATAGGCAGGGGCCGAATAAAGCCTTTGAGCGCTTCATTGATGTCGCCCCCCAAACAAGCAATCACCGCGTCACATTGATGAGTGTTTTTGTTCGTAATTACGGCCGATATCTGGCCGTTATTCAATTCGAATGACTTAAATGTCTCATCATATTTTTGGTCTGGTTGCCGGTTGCGAGTATTTGAAGCTAATAAGGTCGAACAGTAGATCTGCGTATCCAGAGCTTCATCTGACTCACAATACAACCCACCAAAAACGGTCCGTTTGTTGTGTTTTAAGGAAGGGGCAAGTTCAGAACACTGGTTTTTGTCCAGAACTTTCAATTCCGCCGAGCTCCCATTGATAGTTTCGCTGGATGCCACGAGGTTATTGAGGGATTCTTCATCCTCAACAATAACCAGCTTTCCTTGACCCGTTCGCGGCATGCTGCCATTGGGTATCTCTGCCTCTATATCTGATAAAGTCACTCGGCTTAAAAGTGCGAGCGCGTCTCGGTTTTTGTAATTTGCTTTATACCGGCCATTACTGCAATTGCGTAAAAACTTCAGACCCCAACTCCAATATGAGGGTCTTAGCGA
>JAHDBU010000147.1 GCA_020630275.1 Hellea sp. | reverse complement strand
AGAGAGCCTCTCGGCAACGTCCTGAGTTTTCAAATGTTCGGCAAGTGTGGGCATGGTGGTCCTGCAGCTTGAATTAGTTTGGACGGCTTCTAACTCGAAATTCTTAAAATTATGAGTTTAACTTAAATATGAAAATGGTCGCCTGCGATCAAACTCTTAATACTTATTCAAACTTAAAAATAACACCGTTTCCTTGTGCGTGGTCAACGCGATTACAAAAAGAGAAAAAGGCGAATTCCACCTCGCCAAATAAATCGCGAGAAACTTCACTCTGTGCAAGGACACGCGTTTTGGCGAAAAGTGTTTGGTCTGATATACATTCGGGCATTTGATAATTTGTGAAATAGGTCCTGCCCTCTATCTGCGAAAGCGACAAGAGATCAAAAAAGCCATCGATAGTTCGTTCAGATTTATTCACTACTTCATTTTCTGAATATCTAAATCCCTGTAATGACTCAAGTTTACCCCTGTCGACTAATGCAAAGCAGTCATCTTTGGCACATCTGGAAATAACGTCTTCTGTCTCTAGAACCTCTAATGTTTTTTCATAAACCTCTTCAGATAGACCTTTAGGTAAATGAAGAGGTCTTCTTATTTCCAGACGGTCAACACTCCCAAAAAACCTTAACGAAACAGTTCTCGTCGCATTGTTGATATTTTTTGGAGTTTTACCGTTCACTAAAAAATATCGAGGTATATCTTTATTGCCCCAAAGAGTTGGAAATTTTGATTTCAAATCAATCGGGCAAAACAGCTTTTTTGTTGACGATGTGACGGGATCACACCGCTCAAGTTCTTCGAAATAGCTAAATGCTTTGTTGGTAGGTGTATCCAAAATACCAATGAGTTGAGGGTTTCCTCTTCCTGAGTTGTCGCTTTCTGTTGGAACCCGTTCGAGGCGCGATACATCCATGGAATTTATCAAAAATATGCCAAGAACTATAGCGATAGTTGCTGCTAACAAACCGTTTCTTCTATCTCGTATTTTTTTCATCGGTTTACAAATCCGCTTTTTCTATAAGTTACGCTTTCCTTGGCCGCCTTGGAATAAATCCCGACGTTCGCTCGACGTAATCCTGATAGGCAGGGCGTTTCTTGAGTTTGCGCTCCAATAGGGCTTTACCGGACACTTTAACCAGCAAATAAGTCATCAGGATTGGGCCAAATATGGAAACCCAACCCATGGGCGCCTGACAGGCCACGAGGAAAATCCCCCACCACATGACGGCATTGCCGAAATAATTGGGGTGGCGGGTATATTTCCACAAGCCACTGGAGAGGACGGGTTTGTCTTCATAGGGGCCGTCATAGTCTTTGTTCTTCTTGAGGAAGCGTTTGAGCTGCCGATCGCCAATGGCTTCGAACAAAAAACCGATAAACCAAACGAATGTGCCGATGATCGCGAGCGGACCGATGGTTGTCGCAACGGCTACCGAATTGTGTCCGGCAAAATAGCTCTGCGCCGTACCGATCCAGATGGGGGCAGAGACCAGCATGATTAAGAGGCCCTGACCCAGGAAAATGGTGAGAAAGGCGCGCTTACGCCAAGCCGTTTCGGACAGGCCTTGTTTTTCTGCGCGCTTTTGCATGGCCGTATAGCGGGGGTCCTGACCGTGGCCCAAATTGCGCCGGGCCAGATAGAGGGTCAGACGCAAACCCCAAATGACGGGCAGGGCCATGAGCAGTTTTTGATAGGCGGTCTTGGAAGGCGTCATGTAAAAGCAAACCAGGGCGACGATGACAAAGCCAAAGCCCCAGAAAATGTCGATAATACTGGCGTCTTTGACCTTGAGCGAAACCAGCCAAAGAAAAACCAAACAGGCCAGCAGAACCAGCGCGCTATTGCCGGGATATAACCAGATGTCGCTACTCATCCATCAAATCCTTCCCCCAACCGAAAGTCTTTTGCATGATCGGAAAGTAGCTGCTCGGGAATAGCCGCTGAATTTTGTCGATAATCTTGGCGTCCGTGCCCACCAAAATACGCTTTTTATTGCGGGCCGTCCCATCAAGAATGATCTTGGCGGCCTTTTCCGGCGTTGTCTTGGCGAGCTCATCAAAGCCCTGGATCATTTCTTCATGGGTTTTGCCGCCCATAAAGGTATTGCCTTTGGCCGAGCGGGCATTGCGGACTACATTGGTCTTCACGCCGCCCGGATTGACGGTGGAACAGCTGACCTTGCTACCGGATTGCTTAAGCTCGATGCGAAGGCACTCAGTCATGCCGCGCACGGCAAATTTGCTGGCATTGTAGGCCGAATTACCGGGTGCTGCGATAATCCCAAAAATAGAGGAGATATTGGTGATGTGACCCCATTCGGCATCCTCCAGGATCGGCAAAAAGGCCTTGGTGCCATTGAGGACGCCGTTAAAATTCACATCCATTTGCCAGTCAAAGTCGTCTAAGTTTGTCTCGTCAAAACGACCATTCAGCGCGGCGCCCGCATTGTTGAAAACCAGATTGACCTTGCCAAATTCTTCTTGAATATCAGTGGCATAGGCGAAAACAGCTTCTCGATTGGTCACGTCAATCCGGTCAGACCGAACATTGACTTTATCACCGATCATATTGGCCGTTTTGTTGAGGCCCATTTCATTGATGTCGGAAATCGCTACATGGGCGCCACGATTGGCGAGTTCGCAGGCCAAAGCCCGTCCGATCCCGCTACCGGCCCCTGTTACAACAGCAACAGCATCTTTGAAATCATATCCCACGCTTTTCCCCTTTTATTTATCTTTTCGGCGCACCTCATAAAGCGCAATGGCAGCGGCCGTCGCCACATTGAGACTTTCTGCCTGACCTGGCAAGGCTTTAGCTCCATGCAGATATGAATGCATGGGGATACGGGCCAGCTGATCACAGCACTCCCGGACGCGGGGCCGTAAGCCTGGACCTTCTGCGCCCATAACGATGACCTGCTTACCCGGGCCCTTTACGGCATCTGCCAGTTCGATATCGGTTTCGCCTGCTAGTCCTGTGATAAACCATCCCATTTTAGCCAAATCTTTCAATGTGTTGCCAATATTGGTGACTTGACAGACAGGTACGGTTTCTAGGCATCCAGTCGCGACTTTGGCCAAAGCGCCAGATAAAGGCGGCGCGTGTCTGTCCTGCAAAACCAGGGCGTCCGCGCCAAAAGCCGAGGCCAAGCGTAGCATGGCCCCTACATTATGGGGATCCGTGATTTGATCGAGTACTATAATGAGCCCGTTATCAGGGGCCTCATGAGCGATATCGGAAATATCAGGCCATTCCAAAGGGGCGCAGCGCAAGGCGACCCCTTGGTGAGAAGCACCTCTCGGCAATAAACGGTCTATTTCGGAGGGGAGGGCGATCTTGGGAAAAGGTGGCTTGCCTGGAATATTGAGCCTTTCTCCTGTATTTTCAGTAACATAGATGTCGTGAATCGTCCTTTTCGGATTAGAAAGAGCTGCATTGGCCGCGTGAAAACCCCAGATCCAGCCCGCTCCGCCTTCGCGGCCTCTCCCTTTCCGATTGCCTTGATGGTTTTTCGGCGATTCTCCGGGTTTTCGGGGGTCCGCCACCACGTTATGTCCACGGACTCCGCGGGAACGACGGGGTTTCGAGGTGGTTTCCCCCATTTTTTCATTGTTTTTAGGCGTTTTTTTACTAAATCGCCTATTGCGCCTTTCGCTGGACATCTCTATATAGCCTCAAATTTTACTGGACAGTCTCTGTTGATGTGGCCGCTATACAGGAAAGCGGCATGCTTGACAGAGCGTTTTTTGTTGGAGGCAGCATAATTTATTGTCGCTGATTTCGAAAGGATTAAGGAGGGGTGGCCGAGTGGTTAAAGGCGCCAGACTGTAAATCTGGTCACGT
>JAHDBU010000146.1 GCA_020630275.1 Hellea sp. | reverse complement strand
GGGCAGATTAACGGCACGACCGGCTATGAGGAGGCGGCGGCGCAGGGGCTGATGGCGGGGGTGAATGCGGCGCTGTCTGTACAGGGTCGCGAGGCGTTTGTGCTGGATCGGTCGCAGGCTTATATCGGTGTGCTGATTGATGATCTGATTACCAAGGGTGTGACCGAGCCGTACCGGATGTTTACCTCGCGGGCGGAGTATCGTCTGGTGCTGCGGGCGGATAATGCGGATCAGCGGTTGACGCCGTTAGGAGAGGCGCTGGGGGCTGTGTCGGCGGCGCGGTCCGCGCGGTTTGCGCAGAAGATGGCTGATTTCCGGCGGGCGGAAGAGCTGGCGGCGCGGCTGTCGGCGACGCCGAATGAGCTGGGGAAGCATGGGCTCAAGATCAATCAAGACGGTGTGCGGCGTGGGCTGGGGGATTTGCTGGCTTATCCGAATATTTCTTTCGCGGATTTGGAGCCGGTTTGGCCGGAGCTTAAGGGCGTCTCTCCTGCGGCGCGGGAGCATCTCGAGACCGAAGCTCTGTATAAGGGCTATATCGAGCGGCAGGCTCGCGACATCGCGGCCTTCCGGCGGGACGAAGGCCTACGCATTCCTCAGGCGCTGGAATATGACCGGATTGGCGGTATTTCCAATGAGGTAAAGGAAAAACTTAAAGCGGTGAGACCCGCCACCCTGGGCCAGGCCGCCCGCATAGAAGGCGTCACACCCGGCGCCCTAACGGCGCTCCTGGCCCATCTAAAAAAATCCGCCTAACCAGACGCAACCCGCTTGAAAGTAATTTTTTCCCTGATATAACGAGAAACACCGCGATTTTATTTAAATGTTTCACGTGAAACATTTGTGCAAATCCTCAGCTGAATATTAAAAAACCGACCGAAAACTCACAAGTGTAATAATCGTGAACGCCCCCGAAATAGCCCAAAACCCAAGAGAAATTGAGGAGTTTCAGGCCTGGGAGCGGCTTTTGGAGCGCTGGAATGCCCGGATCAACCTAGTATCGAAGGCGGCGATGGATGACTTCTGGGGGCGCCATGCGCTGGATAGCTGGCAGTTATGGCCGCTCGTGCCGGAAAAGACCGAAACCCTGTTGGATCTTGGCTCTGGCGCTGGATTTCCGGGCATTGCGCTGGCGATTGGCTGCAAGCGGGCAGGGCAGGGCCATGTGACATTGGTCGAGTCTGCTGGCAAGAAGGCCAATTTCCTGCGCACCGTTATTCGCGAACTAGACCTGCCAGCCACCGTTTGGGCGGATAGAGCCGAGAAAATGCCGCCGCAAGTCTTTGATTTCATTAGCGCGCGCGCCTTTGCGCCCTTGCCGCGCCTGCTCACTTATGCACAGCCCTTTTGGGGAGAGGGGACCACAGCCCTGCTTTTAAAGGGGATAAATGCGCAAACAGAGTTGACCCAGGCCCAGGAATCGTGGAAATTCGACGTGGTAGAGTTCCAAAGCCTATCAGATCCGGACGGCGTTATTTTGCAGATTTCGGGGCTGAACGCGAAGACCTGATTGGCTCAAGCTCATAATAACAAACAAAAGAGAGAGCTCCTATGGCGCGCATCATCGCTATCGTGAACCAAAAAGGCGGGGTCGGGAAGACCACGACCACCATTAATCTGGCCGCCGCGCTGAGCCTGTCCGGCAAACGCGTCCTCTTGCTGGATATGGACCCCCAGGGGAATGCCTCAACCGGACTGGCCATATCTCGCAAACTACGCGGGGTCTCCATCTATAATGTGCTGGTGGATGGCACGGCGCTGGCTGAGGCGGTCAAGGAAACCCGGGTCAATAACCTCGACATCGTCCCGTCCCATATTGATCTCTCGGCGGCTGAGCTCGAGATTGGCGATCAGGCCGGCCGCACAACCAAGCTTAAAAACGCCATAGAGCCGCTCACAGGGCGCTATGATTATATCCTGATCGATTGCCCGCCAGCATTGGGCCTGCTCACTGTGAACGCTCTGGCGGCTTCTAATTCCGCGCTCGTTCCGCTGCAGTGTGAGTTCTATGCGCTGGAAGGCCTGTCCCAGTTGCTCAAGACTGTCGAGATGGCCAAGTCCTCCATCAATCCGGGCCTGGTCATTGAGGGGGTCATGCTGACCATGTATGACAAGCGCAACCGCCTCTCGGGGCAGGTGGCCGAAGATGTCCGCAAGCATCTGGGCCGGGCGGTGTTTAATACCATCATCCCGCGTAATGTCCGCATTGCCGAAGCGCCGTCTTTTGGCCAGCCGGTGATGATGTATGATCCGGATTGCGTTGGTTCAAAAGCCTATATGGCCCTAGCTGATGAGCTCTTGTCGCGCCATCAGCGAAAAGCCGCATAAATACAATAAAAACAATAGGATAGAATATGTCTGACGCTGGTAAGAAACGAGGATTGGGTCGCGGTCTATCTGCCCTTATGGATGATGTGGGTATGGACACTCTGGTCGAAGGTGAAGGCGCTGAAACACCGGTCGAGGCGCCTGCCGAAATAATCGAAGAAATTGAGAGTCAAAAAATTGACTCACGAGTTAAATCCGAAAGTACCGACATTCAAGAAGAAACCGGTTCGGCCAAATCCATCACCTATGTACCCATGGATCAGCTGACGCGAAACCCGGATCAACCCCGGCGTTATTTTGACAGCACGCTGTTAGATGAGCTCGCCGACAGTATTCGCGACAAAGGCGTGTTGCAGCCCGTACTTGTCCGGCCTCTGCCGGAGGGTTTGAAGCAAGGTAATACCAAAGTCGCCTATCAGATCATTGCCGGTGAGCGCCGCTGGCAAGCCGCCCTCAAAGCCGGGCTTGATACGATCCCGGTATTTGTGCGCGAAATTACGGACCGTGAAGCGCTGGAAATCGGCGTGGTGGAAAATGTGCACCGGGCGGATCTGAACCCTATGGAAGAGGCGTTGGCCTACCGTTCCCTGCTTACCCAGTTCAAACGCACACAAGCCGATGTGGCCCAGGCCGTGGGCAAATCCCGGCCTTATATTGCTAATATGTTGCGCCTGCTAAACCTGCCTGAGGCTGTGCAAGGCTATCTTTCTGAAGGCAGGATCACGACGGGCCATGCACGGGCGATTATCGCTGCGCCCAACCCGCAACAGTTGGCCGATGCCATTGTTGAACATGATTTATCCGTGCGAGACGCTGAAAACCTGGTCCGGCGGATGAAGACTGACGCCACCGCTCCGGCCATTACCAAGGCCACAAAGGCACAAAAAGACGCCGATATCCGGCATTTGGAGGAAATTCTCACAGATTCCTTGGGCCTGACAGTAGATTTGCGCGATAAAAACGGGCGAGGGGAGCTGCGCCTGAAGTATAAATCCGCTGATCAGCTGGACGGGTTGATCAAACGCCTCACGACGTCTTGAAAGCATGATATTGCGCTAATCCCACCCAATTCGGTAGGTCTGGCACGGTAACGCCATTGTACGAACGCCATGAAACTCACAAGTAAAATCACCCAAAGCCCAAAAATAAAGGGACTTGACCCCCATTTCCACCGTGGAACAGCCCCGACAAAACCTGTTCCACGCAAGGGTCTCAGAGTTCCACGGTGGAACACCACTACTTAAAATCAACGAAATTGATAGGTTGAGGTTGAAACTTCAAAATGCCTTGGTTGCGTGACTAGCGCCATCAAGCGCCTGAGTTTAAACATCATCTCGGCACAAAAATTGCATCACTCAGCCCGAACCCAAATGGTTATGATTAAAGTGGCTATGATGAAAACCAAATTGATGACATTTCTAATGGTTGTGATGAGTTTCGTCGCATCGCTGGCATTGTCGGGCACGGCCCAAGCATTAGACTATCCGGCGGACTACTCGGCGCCCACCAAGACTTTATATATAGACCTCGCGCGGGCCGG
>JAHDBU010000023.1 GCA_020630275.1 Hellea sp. | reverse complement strand
GGGTGCTTTGACCTTTGAGGACATTGTAGCGCTTAAATCGTAATATGAATTTTTTCCTTGCCTAATTAAATGTTCTTGTTATGTTCTACCTTAAAGAACAAAGGTAAGAACGCATGGCGAAGCAATATCTCAATGTCGATTATCAGGATAAGGACCTGGTGAAACGTCTCGGTGGGCGGTGGGATCCGACCGTGAAGAAATGGTATGTGGTCCGCGGCAGCGAGCTGTCCAAAATCCTCAGCTGGCGTGCACCTCGGACGCAAATTGTCGAGCGTGCGGAATTTGATTTGATCACCGCTATGAAAGCTCAGAGAAAGACCAATACGGTGCCGCCTCGGGGTGAGCCCGCCCAATTATCCTTATTAGGGTAATTTGTCCCGCATCAAAAACCTTGAAGCCTTAGATTCTATTCCCATTTGTAATCGGAATAGATTTAGCCTTTGAGGATTAAATGGACATACAGGCTTTTACCCAGCGCGGACGAACCGTCATTCAGTCGGCCCAAACGGAAGCGGTTACGCGGGACCATCAGCAATTGGTCCCGCTGCATATTATGTATGCGCTACTGGACGAAAAGGGTGGCCTGCCGGGTAAGCTGATTCAGATGGCGGGGACTAACCCGCAATCCCTGACAAATGCCGTTGAGCAAGGTCTGGCCAAACTCCCCAAGGTTCAGGGTGGATCCGGCCTTAGCCTCTCCAAAGACAGCACCAAAATCTTTGCCAATGCGCAAAAATCCGCCAAAGAGGCAGGCGATGCCTTTGTCACTGTGGAACGCCTGTTATTGGTGACAGTACTCGGCGCTGATGCGGAATTGAAGAAAGCCCTCACAGCCGCAGGACTGGACAAGAACAAATTGATTGAAGCGATACGCTCTGTCCGCAAAGATGAGCCCGTGACATCTGATGCAGCCGAAGACCAATATGAAGCCCTGTCCAAATATGCTCGGGACCTGACAGAGGCTTCCCGCGCGGGTAAGCTCGACCCGGTGATTGGTCGTGACGAAGAAATTCGTCGTGCCATTCAGGTGTTATCCCGCCGCTCAAAAAACAACCCGCTGCTGATTGGCGAACCTGGCGTCGGTAAAACCGCCATCGCCGAAGGCCTTGCCAATCGTATCGTTTCCGGCGACGTCCCCGAGAGCATTGCCGGTAAACGACTACTTGCGTTGGATATGGGCGCGCTCATTGCGGGTGCCAAATATCGCGGAGAGTTTGAGGAGCGCCTCAAAGCCGTTCTCAAGGAAATCGAAAAGGCGGACGGTGAGATTATACTCTTCATTGATGAGATCCACACACTTGTGGGCGCAGGCAAAGGCGAAGGCGCCATGGACGCCGCTAATCTCCTAAAACCGGCCTTGGCGCGCGGCGAGCTCCATTGTATCGGCGCGACGACGCTCGACGAGTACCGAAAACATCTTGAAAAGGACGCCGCGCTGGCCCGACGTTTTTTGACGGTGTTTGTCACAGAACCCAGCGTCGAAGACACAGTATCCATTCTCCGGGGCCTTAAGGAAAAATATGAAGTCCATCACGGCATCAATATTTCCGACAGTGCCATCGTATCAGCAGCGCAATTATCGCATCGTTATATAACGGATCGCTTTTTGCCGGACAAAGCTATCGATTTGATGGATGAGGCCGCCTCGCGATTGCGCATGCAAGTGGATAGCAAACCGGAGGCTCTTGACGAAATTGACAGACGTCTGGTGCAGCTCAAAATCGAAGCCGAAGCCTTGAAAAAGGAAAAGGATAAGGCATCCAAAGAACGCCTGTCCAAACGACAAAAAGAGATTGGTGAACTGGAAGCCCAAAGCGCAGAGCTGACCGCGGGCTGGCAGGCGGAGAAGGCCAAGCTCGCCTCAGCGACCGAAGTGAAAGAACAATTAGAGCAGGCGCGTTTTGCTTTGCAGGACGCCGTCCGCCGCGGCGATTACGAAACGGCTGGCAAGCTTCAGCACGAAGATATACCGGCCCTCGAGGCACAGATGACAGCCTTTGATGAAGCTGAAACCGTTCAATCATCATTGGCGTCAGAAACTGTCACCTCGCAGGCCATCGCCGCCGTCGTCTCCCGCTGGACCGGAATTCCGGTTGAGAAAATGCTGGAGGGTGAGCGTGAGAAACTCCTGTCCATGGAAGAGGTCATATCCCAGCGGGTTGTCGGACAAAAAGAAGCCGTCTCGGCTGTGTCTGACGCTGTGCGCCGGGCGAGGGCTGGCCTGAAAGATCCAGCTAGACCTATTGGGTCTTTCATGTTCCTCGGGCCGACAGGCGTCGGTAAGACAGAGCTGACTAAAGCTCTGGCCGAATTCCTGTTTGATGATGACGCCGCCATTACCCGCCTCGACATGAGCGAATATATGGAAAAGCATTCGGTTTCGCGCATGATCGGCGCGCCTCCTGGTTATGTGGGTTATGATGAGGGCGGTGCATTGACGGAATCCGTGCGCCGTCGGCCTTATCAAGTCGTGCTGTTTGATGAGATCGAAAAGGCTCACCCGGATGTATTCAATGTACTCTTGCAAGTGCTGGACGATGGCCGCCTGACAGATGGGCAGGGTCGGACGGTGGATTTCCGAAACACGCTGATCATCATGACCTCCAATATCGGCGCGCAGCATCTCTTGAACTTATCCGAAGGCGACAATGTCAATGCAGCGCGGGTCGGTGTAATGGCTGAAGTGGCTGCCCATTTCCGTCCTGAGTTTCTAAACCGATTGGATGAAACACTATTGTTTGAGCGACTTAAACCGGAGCATATGGGTGCCATCGTCGATATCCAGCTCGGCCGTCTGCAGGCCTGGTTATCGGACCGTCAGATTACGATCAAGATCACGGACAAGGCCCGCGAGCGAATCGGTGAGCTGGGCTATGATCCATCCTATGGTGCGCGTCCATTAAAGCGAGTCATCCAGAAGGAAGTTCAAGATTCCTTGGCGCGCATGGTTCTGGCGGGCCATCTATCGGATGGACAAATCGTCACTGTTGGCGTAAAGGACAAAAAACTCACCCTCAGCACAAAATAATGTGATTGGACAACGGGACGGAAATTTTAAAAGTGGTCCCTGACAAGGGAGCTACCACATGGGCAAATTTATTCGCCGGGCGTTTTTGCTCATATTCCTGATCCTGTTTGTTTTTATTATTGCCCTTCGATTCTGGCAGACGGAACGCACGCCGCAGGGCGAAACCGATCTGTCCTTTAAGGCAATAGAACTCCCCTTTACCCACGAAGCGGATTTGAAAGGATCCCTGCCTTTTCTCGCCAGTGCTGCGATAGATATAGACGGCGATATGCGGGACGAATTGTTCCTGGGTGGCGGGGATAAGCAGGCCGATCAATTTTTCAAATTTGAAAATGGCGCTTTTGTGCCGCTGAATATTAATATAGCTAAAGGCGATACAGATGCTTCCCATGGCGCAGCTTACATCGACATTGATAATGATGGCGACAATGATCTGTTTGTGGCCCGCGAATCCGGTGTCTGGTTTCATGAAAATCAGGGCGGCAATCGATTTGGCAGTCGGAATTTAAACCTGCCTCTCGCTGACAATACAACGCCTCTTGGCATCGGTTTTGGCGATGTCAATAAAGATGGCCTCGCCGATATGTATGTGGCAGGCTATATCAAAATTGAGCTCGTCGAAGGCGAAACAAATTTTTCCAACAGCTATGGCGGATTTTCGTCACTGTTTTTAAATGGTGGTGACAATCTTTGGAAAGACATCTCTAAAGATGCCGGAATCTGGCGGCAACACAATACATTTTTAGGTGTCTTCGCTGATCTGGATAATGACAGTAATTCTGACCTAATTATTGCGCAGGATACAGGTAAGGTCGAAACCTATCGCGGTAATGGTGCAGCTGGGTTTTCCCCCATCACAAATCCATCTAACTTTGCCTATCCCATGGGCGTGGCCGTTGGTGATTATGATAATGATGGTCTGGTCGATCTGTTTTTCTCTAATGTCGGTTACACATTACCGCCGGCTCTGCTGAGAGGGAATTTGACGGACGAGGATGTATTCAATCCAGATCACATGCTCTTTCGCAATGACGGTAACCTGATTTTTTCAGATGTTTCAAAAGACATGAATGTAGCCCGCTTTGGGTTTGCATGGGGGGCAATATTTGCCGATATGGACCTTGATGGACGAGAAGACATCTTAATGGCCCAGAATTATGCCCGGATGCCTGCACAATTCCTTATGGCGAAATATCCAGGCAAGATTTTCCAGAATTACAAAGATGGTTTTAAACCCGTTGAAAAGTCCTCTGGGGCGGAAAACCCGCATTACGGCATTGCTCCGGTCGTATCGGATTTCAACGGTGACGGATGGCCTGATTTGGTTTGGGCCAATGTCGCCGGACCGTCTTTAGCCTATCTAAATCAGGGTGGCGACAACAACAGGTTGACGGTACGGCTGCCCAACCGGGCTTATGCACTCAATGCGATTGTAACCGTCAAGCGGTCTGATGGAGAGACCTTGACTAAGCAAATGGTGACGTCTCAAGGTTTGGGATCAGATCAAGGCCGCGAATTGATTTTTGGCCTGGGTTCGGCAAATGTCGTCGACGTGACAATTCTTTTTCAAAACGGCGAAGTAAAGCGAATTGAAAGTCCGCCCGACAATTCATATGTCATTGTAGAAAATAGATAGGATGGACGCCGTCAGACTTGCAGGTTGGACTGGTTTGCTTGGCGCCATTCTCGTCGGCTTGGCCGAGTTTTGGCTCCATTTTTCTCCGAATGGCGGAATAGAGGACGTCAAAGATTATCTCTATTTCAATGATGTTTCATCTGAGAGACTAAGCCGAGGGCACTTCCTAGCCGTTCTTTCCGCACCACTATACATACTGGGCTACTGGTTTCTTTCCAAGCAATTGGAACCGGCCCATAAGCTGGCGTCTCAAATCTTCTTTCTGATTGGTGCTTATGCATTTGCAGTTGGCACGGCTTGGATCGGTCAACGTGCTTTTCTAGGCATGGCAGTCCATGAAATTGCCAAAGGACATGATCTCCAAAGCCTGCTGATTTCGTTTTCAGACCATAACGAACCTTTTGTGAATGTATTGCGTATGGCAATGGCAGTCATTTCTATAATTTGGATTGCTTTAATTTTGACAGGTCGTACCAGGTTGCCCAAATGGATGGCTTTTTTTAGTCCCTTGCTTCTATTGGCTGTAATGTTTGCGCTGTACTTTTTTCAAACGCAGATTGGATTATATGTATTTCCCATTGCCATGAATGCCGCCCACGTCATAGTTTTTGTGCTCGCCCTATGGAGTACAAGACATGCCGTCCGTAACGCGACGCCTTAAAAGATATCTGTTTGTCGCTCTGCCGCTCTTTGGATTTCTGGAGGCCATGGAGCGCTCGCGCCTCCATTTTTACCGGGATACCAGTCAAGTAAAAATTGGGCCTTTGGCCGATTGCTATGTTGAAACCGCGGGTTATGCCTTGATGGCTATCGCCATGTTGATCATCTGGAGCCGCCAGGCTTCCAGGGTTTTCTATGTGGGATGGACTCCGGTTATTTTGTTTGCAATCGTCAAAGTTGGATTTGAGCTAACAGGGTACACAGCAGATTCTATGGGATCTTATGGAATCCCCATTAGTTTTTATTCTCTGGGGTTAGCTCTTGCGGTCTGGATTATGTTCCTGATCGCGCAAAAACAAAACCGCTAAGATTTTTTTGTCGTCGATTTTTTGGCGGTGGTTTTCTTCGCAGCCGGCTTTTTGGCTGTTGTTTTCTTCTTGGTAGTCGACGTTGCTTTTGAGGTCGATTTCGTGGCGGTCTTTGTGGACGTCGCCTTGGACGCTGTCTTTTTAGCCGTCGTTGTCTTGGCCACAGGTTTCGCTTTAGGCGTCTGCGGTTCTGGCGCGTCTTCGGTTTTTACGGGTTTGTCAAACACCTGATCCACGGGCTCGGATTTGACTTTCTTCTTTGGCGATGGCTCAGCGGCTTTATCAAACCGTTTCTCAGCCGAGTCCTTGAGATTGCTGGCGGCAGATTTTGTTTTGTCCACGGCTTTGCCGGTCACTTCGCGAGCGCGTTTAGCAGCTTCTTCTGCCGCACGGCGGGTCTCCTCAAGGGGGTCGATATCGGCGAGGTCAGATGCGCCGCCATCTTTTGACGTGTTATCCGCGATCCTGAAGGTCGCAATGGCAAGCTCGCAAGCCAAACGTAATCCTATGAGTGCAATTGCAATGCCTGAGAGAAATTCCAACGGCGTAAGCGCCCAGGCGATAGGCTCGAGGATCGCCTGAAAAAATCTCCGAATAAAGAAAATTCCAAGATAAATTAAGGACGCCCAGTAAAAGAGCGGCACCAATTTGTGCTTCATCAATTTGTCAAAAGAAAAGAAAAAATTGATCAGGTCTTTCATGGCATGCTCCGTTTCTCCCATTTAATTTAGGGATTTTACATCAAGTTACAATCTTGATTTTCAAACTCTTCCGATTACATCCATCAAGAAAATGGTTCTTTGGGCAGCGCTTAATCCAGTTCGGCGCTCATGATATCAGATTGTAAAACTGGTGCAGTTTCTTTGAGCGCATCGATCTCCGCCCGACGTCTTTCGAAAGCCGGCATCTGGTCTTTCGACAATGGCTTGCCGGATAATTGTGAGAGGCGACGTGGATTGATTTTCTTACCGTGAAGATGGACTTCATAATGCAGGTGCGGCCCGGTCGAACGTCCGGTTGAACCTACATAGCCGATAATCTGGTCCTGCTTGACATATTTGCCTTTGCGAACGCCATTGGCAAACTTTGAAAGATGTGCATAGGCAGTCTTGTAGCCATCCGTATGACGAATGCGGATGTAATTACCATAGCCCCCATTGCGGCCGGCGACTTCGACAGTTCCGTTACCGGCAGCCATGATGGGTGTGCCCGTTGGTGCTGCAAAGTCGACGCCTGCATGCATTTTACGGTAACCCAAAATAGGATGGCGACGCTTGCCATAGCTCGAAGATAGACGGGCACCATTCACAGGTGTGGCGCGGAGCTTGCGTTTCGCCGTCTTGCCTTTTTCATCATAGAAATTTTCGCGACCCTTTGAGTCTTCGAAAAGATAATAATCCATCTTCTTGCCGCGTGGGGTGAAGCTCGTGAACAAGAGATCGCCAGCTTTGACGATGTTACCGCGGTTATCTCTCGCAACCTCAAAGAACATTTCAAATTCGTCACCAGGTTGAATGTCTCTTTGAAAGTCTACTGAATATTCATAGATATTGGCAAATTGAATAATGACTTTATCCGGTGCTCCCATCTCCACAGCATCCATATAGATGGAGTTATCAATCGACGCTTTGATGGAGACAGTTTCCATTTTGAATTCGGCTTCAATGTCGCGCGCGTGAAACGACCCGTCAGATTTTTTGGAGACATACACCGTTTTCTCGACAGATGGTTTGTAGGTCAGATGGCTAAAAGAGTTGTCATCTTCAAAATAGAGATTGAATGATTGCCCAACCTTCAGTTTGCGCGGATCATAAACGGACGAAAAACTCTGGGTAATTTCATAAGCTTGGTTCGGTTCCAGACCGTTCTTTTGCAGCATAGGCCCTAGGCTGTCCCCGGATTTAAGTTTCAGGGTTTTGGCCGCCGGCTGAGTCGGGTGGCTGACCAGATATAAATCATCCCGCGTCAGATCGAATTCTGGAACCTCAACTTTGGCAATCGTAGGTTCGACGATCTCATCTGCAACCGGGCTGTCGGGGATCATCCAGGCTAGAGCGACAGCGGATACGGCACAAACGCCTAGAAACCGAAACCGCCGGTCCTGATATATGCGTGTATTGCTCATTTGCAGAAAAGCCTCGAAACGTATGGAGAGGGGCTGGACAACGTGTTTGTATAGCCAAGGAAACCTGTGACGTGTGGGGCGCATAATAACTGAATTCTTTCCGAGAATTTCATTTTCGTTTCCCCCTAAATGCCCTAGCTATGGTTAACGTATTATCAATTTTACTTACGCCCCGGACTTTAGCCCCCGAGGCTTAAACCAAAAAAGGCGTCGTCCCGCAAATTAAAATGTCGAAACCGCCCGTTCATAAGGCAGAAAATTCGCGCCCCAAACGTAAAAAATGGTGGGTCATCGCGCTTTGGATTATCTTTGCGCTCCTGCTGATCTGCGCGTTGGTGCTCTATTGGGTTTGGGAAAACCGCAATGAACTCATTGAAAACCGGATTATTGCCGAGCTTGAGCGTGCGGGGTTCCAGGCGGAGTTATCCATAACCGAACTGGGTGAAACCGGCGCAACAGCCGAGGATATCCGGATTAAGCGCGACGGGGAGCTTCTGATAGAAGCGGACCAGCTCGATGTGGATTATGTCTGGCGTGAGGCTATGGAAGGTCGGGTCAAGCGGGTCGTTTTGCGCGGGCCAAGGGCCAAGATTGTCATCGACGAGACCGGAAAATGGGTCAATCCTCTGGGGGCCGGATCGGGAGGCGGTGGACGAAATTTTCTGCCACCTGAAGGCATTTCTATAATTGACGGGTATTTGGATATTCAAAGTCCGATTGGAAATATCAAGTCCTCCTTGAACGGGGAGATAAAAACCCAAGATTATATGACCCTGACACTTGAGTTTGAGGATAAAGGCGAAGCGTTATCTTACGGCGACTTCTCGACTTTAATGAGCGGGACGGCAAGCATTCGGATAAATGGGCGCGAACGAGATGCTGATGTCGTGTTAAAGGGGCGTTCTTGGCGATATAAGAATATGGGCGGCGACGCCCTAAATATTCAGGGCGAAAGATTGAAACTCGATGTTCAACCGCAGGAAGTCTGGCTGCGCGGCCCGTTAAACGTAGAGATGTCGGGATTTAAAGGTAAAGCCGTCATAGCCGATAATATGGACCTGAACTGGCAAGGTTCCCTGGGGCTGACCCGGGGTGAAAATTCTACGCTTCTGGCCGAGGGTCGCTGGGATGTAGGAACACAAGGGTTTGAAGTAATAGACCCTGAAGTTCGTAATGATATCACTCGAACCCTGTCACTTTACAACAGCCTTTCGCGTACACCGGTTACCCGTGATTTCGCAAAGCCCCTGAAATCGTCTATTGGCCGTATTATTAAAAATCCCGACCTAGACGGTGCGGGCATTATCGAGAAATCCCGAGAATCAATTACAGTCGATCTGGAGGATATTGATATTTCTCGTAAGGGTTCAGTTGTGGCCAAAGTTTTTCCGCGGCCCGGACAAGCTGAGTACAGTTTTGATCGTTCCAGTCAGCAAATCAAACTGAACTTTGATGCCAGCCTGCAGGGGGCTTACCCCATGGATTTCAAGAATAGCCGCCTGGTCCTAAAATCGACGAATGGGAGAAACATTCGCGGTACAGAATCGTTTTCTGGCCAAGTCACAATCCCTCAAACTTGGACATCACAGACACCGGATGGCCGACCAACAGAGATCCGGCCGGTCACGGCCAATGTTAATTACCGGGGCGGCGCAGGAGTTCGGAATCTGAAGCTGTCAGGCGCGTTGAATTATGATGGTGATATTCCAGGCGGTTACGCGACGGGTCTTGAAACAGAGGGAGAGCTGAATGTGCGCCTCGGAAAAACGACCGATATTTTTTATAAGGCCAAACTCGGTACTTCGGTCCTAATGCAGACCTTTGATAATCCGACAGAGTGGACCGCTTCAAATGTGAAATTTGATCTGGTTGAAAATGCGCAAACACCTTTGTTTTCTACCCGTGATCGCAGGGGAAAACTGACCGCTAATGTTACTAATCTCTCGGCCGATTTGGCTAACTCTGACCGGACCCGGACGTTAAATTTCCAGTTCGGTTCAGCAGATATTTCCGCCGATATCGCCGAGGTTCAAAACTGGCGAATTGATGGCCGGGATGTTGTGATGACGTCGGAGGATACACCCACGCCGGGCACAGAAATGCGCGCACCCAAAACGGTCATCACGGCTATGCTAAAGCCTGGATTGTCTCCGGAATTTACCATTGAAGCCCCAAAAGCGGATGTCAAAACCCAGTCTGTTGATGCGGGGGGACTGGCCGTCCAAGTTGCGGGGACGCCCGAAAAATTCCGAGTGAATTACCAGAATGCTCAGGTGGATTTCAGCGCCACAGATTTTGAACGCTTCCAAATGGATGGGTACGTGGATTTTGAAAACGAACAATGGGTCGGCCAGGCAGATACGGTTCTGCCCTTTGACAAAAAAACGCCGGTTCAAGTGGATTACCGTTTTGTCGACGGGCGAGGTTACGCAGATGTCGATATTCCCGAGCTAGCCTTCTCACCAGCAGGCCTACAACCGCAAAGCTTTATCCCGGCTCTGCAGGGTAAAATTGCAGACGTCAGGGGCTTTGCCTCCGCCCGCATAAATCTGGAGTTTTCCGAGGCTGATGGCGTGGTTTCCTCCGGGACGGCCAAGCTAATTGATATGGAAATGGGCACGGCGCCGGGGCCTTTGCGTGGTTTGAATTCTGAATTAATATTCTCATCCTTTTTTCCGTTGGTTACCAAGGGGCCCCAAACCGTTACGATTGACGCCTGGGATGTGGGGTTTCCTCTCCCGCAGGGCGTCGTGGTTTTTGAGGCCATTGCTGACGGGATCAGAATTGATTCCGCACGTTGGCCGGTTGGGACGGGGCAGATATCCCTCGATCCCACCACTTGGAATTATACTGCTGAAGAAAACCGTATGACACTCCGGGTCGAAGATGTTTCAATCAGTGAATTTATTGGCGATCTAGGCGGGGACAATTTCGAGGCAACAGGGAGCGTATCGGGGGTTCTTCCGGTCGTGATCACTGGTGTTGACGTTCAGGTTGAAAATGGAAATTTGGCTGTGAAAAACGGGGGTGTAGTGCGCTTTAGCACCCCGTTCACAGACAAGGCTGGGGAGGCTAACGGCTATGCTCAGCTGGCTTTTGATGCCTTGAAAGAGTTTTATTATGAAGAACTGGAGGTGACGCTGAATGGACCTCTTGATGGACTCATTAATATCAAGATTGTTTTTGAAGGATTTAACCCCAATGTCATGGATGGTGCCTATATTCGTTATAATCTGAATATTGAGGGCGAATTACTCAATATTGTCCGTAATTTCCAAAGACTTGGTGCCCAAATTACAGAAGAAGTCAAAAGTGCGGTTTTGGGCGAAGATGAAGTGATAAATTAGATGAACAACGCAAAACATCGTGTTAATGAGCAGTTCAGACGAAAAATGATAGGTTTCAACAAATGAAAAAGGTCATGTGGCTTTCTATATTGGGCTTTGGCCTGCTGGTGGCTTGTACACCTAGGGTCCAATTAGCGGCCCCTGACAAACCCATTGAGATCAATCTGAATGTCAAGATTGATCAGGAGGTCAGGGTTCGGCTAGACAAGGAAGTCGAAGATTTGATCGAAGAAAATCCGGATTTATTTTAATCTGGGCTATCGAAGGAAGTTTAGATATGTCGAAAAAAGCGATATTTACGGCTCTGTTTTCCGCTTTGGCTCTAACAGGCACGGTGGCGTCTTTTTCACTCATGAGTGCGGCTCCGGCTGTTGCGCAAGCCAGCGAAGCCAAAGCCATTGTTGATAACGCCAAGTCCCAGGGACTGATCGGAGAAACTGCTGGTGGTTATCTGGCCGTTATTGCTTCGGCGCCGAGAGATGTCGTCAATGCCATGAACGAGATCAACATACGTCGCAAATCACTCTATACAAAGCTAGCCCGCCAGCAGAATATACAGATTGACGTGGTCGCTGCTGTTACGGCTGAAAAAATTAAGGACAAGGCCCAGTCGGGCGAGAAATTTCTCGACAAAGAAGGTAACTGGATCACAATTCCATAAGTCCTTCCTGGCTTTAACATTTGTTTTACACAATCAGTTGATGGATAGTTCTCACGAATCACGAGGACTATTCTAACATGAGCGCACCGGTCACTAAACTCACACCGTCTAATTTGGCCGCTATGATGTGTGCCCGAATCTGTCATGATCTGGTTAGCCCTGTTGGAGCACTTGGCGCTGCGCTCGAGGTGCTCGGTGATGACAGTAGTTCCGATATGCACGATGACGCCATGGATTTGGTCAGGACGTCTGCGAAGCAAGCGTCGCACAAGCTTAAATTTTTGCGTTTAGCATTTGGCGCCGGAACCTCAGCGCCGGGCGTGCTGTCTCTTGATCAACTCAAAAATCTCATCAATGATATGTATGGCAGCGGTAAGGTCAGTATTTCTTGGGATGCCGATCTCGAGGGCCTAGATAAACCGCAAGGGCGACTACTGCTTAACCTGGTTATGATCGCGTTGCAAAGCATACCAAGAGGCGGGGAATTGATCATTGAATTGCGCCAGAAAGCCGATGCCAGTATCTTCAATCTTAATGCCAATGGCCCCAAAGCGCGCATTTATGAAGAGTTTGAACGCAGTCTTGCAGGGCGAGCGCCAGAGGATGGATTTGACGGCCGGACTATCCAACCTTTTTATACCGGAATGCTCATTCGAGAAATGGGTGGTCGATTGGATACGACGATTGATGGTGATAATGTTTCATTTGTGGCCTTCTTACCGTCCCAACAGGCCCAAAACGCCGCTTAATTCCGTATAATTTTTAACCCATCTTAACCAATTTTTGGGACTGTTTCGTCAAGTCTTGGCGCCACATGCTTGCGCGTCGAATCACGGCCGAGAGGGTAGATGTTAGATAAATGCGGAGATGATCTAGTCGCAGCCCGCAGGTTCATGGACCTGTGCCAGCTTCACATGTCCGAAATTTTTTCAGGAGGCAAGTTACCACTCATCGAGGTTATTCGCCGTTTGGGCGAAATTCAAAGCCATGCCAAGCTGATGCATGCCCGCTCTATTTATCGTTCTGCGCAGGATATCATCAACGAACTAACCGTCCATAAATGTCCTCAATCCTGTGCGGCATCTGTCCTAGCCTTACAAAAATTGATCCGTCAGTATGAGAGCGGTCTTTCTGAAATTGCCCCTGCAAGACCCCGTAAAGCAACCGAAGCAACCAAGCCGGTCGGAACGGAACTTGTCTATGATTTAGCGCGTCAGAAAAGGGCCGCCAGAAACTTGTCGCCGCTCCTTAAATTCGCGGATGATAATGACAGAAAGCACCTAGTGACCCTCCTAAGTTTGGCGGCCAATGAATCGTCTGCGCCTAAGCGCGTTGATAAACCCGCCAAGGTTCAAAAAGTGGATATAATTCTACCCTCACTCACCAATCATTGGCTGCGCCTCGCACGCGCTCAGGAAAAATCGATTAGTGTTTCGTCGGCATTTGATGATATATCTATAAAAACGGAGACGCTCAAAGTTCTTCAAAACGGACTAAAACAACTGGGTGAAATTCTAATTTCCCAATCCGTTGAAAAGCCGGACATTCGCGCTGAGAAGGACTTGAGTCGATCTGCCCATCTGGCCGTAACGGGTCGCCAAACCGATGCCGGATTCGAGATGCTCATCAGCTGTGAGGGTCCTTCGCCTAGGACGTCAGATATAGAGCACATCAAGTCACAATTTGAGCCGATTGGCGTGTCAACGAATTTAGTTCTCGAAAACAAGCTGGTCCGCATCAGTCTCTCTGGACTGCTGGTAGCGACGGATAAGCGAATTGATAAATCGGTCGCCGAGGTGGCTCGATGAAAACCTGTCTTGTTGTCGATAATTCAAAGATGATCCGGCGTGTTGCGGGACGCATTTTGACGGAAATGAAATTCAACGCAGAGGAAGCTGAAAATGGATTGGAGGCGTTGAATTACTGTCGCGGAAAAATGCCGGAAGCCATACTCCTGGATTGGAATATGCCTGTAATGGACGGGCTGACATTCGTTAAAACGCTTCGGCAAGAACCCGGCGGAAATGCACCCGTCATACTTTTCTGCACCTCAGAACGGGACGTGATCAAGATCACTGAAGCTTTGAGCGCAGGGGTGGATGAGTATATTATGAAACCCTTTGACAGTGATATATTGGCGAGCAAGTTTCATCAGGTCGGGTTGATGGGTTGATAATGAGCGGAGTTCTGAGTTTAAAACCCAGTTATTATGAAGCCCTTAAGCGGTTAACCTTGGAGTTGGCTGGTGTGCATTTGGGCGATGATCACGCTTTTCTTGTGGAGACCCGCTTAGGTGTTCTAGCCAGACAGGAAGGTTATCAAAACCTCAATCAAATGGTTGATGATTTATTCGGGCAGGGCCACACGCGTCTCGCGATTAAAGTGGTTTCGTCTTTGCTAGAGCGCGACACACATTTTAACCCGGATCCAGATGGATTGAAGGTTATCGAAAGTTTTATCTTGCCGGCTTTACACAAGGCGAGTGCTGGGCAGGTCGTCAAGATTTTGTCTTTTGCCTGCAGTAGCGGACAGGAGCCCTTTTCTCTCGCAATCATAGTGGAGAAATTTCGTCAATCACATCCTGATTTTAACGCGTCCATCCTGGGTGTGGATTACCCGTCTCCGGCTTTAAGTCGCGCGCAGGACGGTCGATATACTCATTTTGAAGTCCAACGCGGCTTACCTATCCGGGACTTGATTTCATATTTCGACCGCTCGGGAGAAGACTGGATTGTTAAGCCAACCTTGAAATCCATGGTGAACTTCAAGGAATTCCATCTTTTGTCCAAGCTGGATGGGTTAGGTGAATTTGATCTCGTGTTGTTTAGAAACAGTCTGGCTTACTATTCTTCGCCCGCGCAAATTCGTGTCATCCGTTCATTATCTTCGATTGTAAAACCTGAGCGCTATCTGATGTTCGGATCGAAAGAGAATCTGCCATCCTCCAGTTATAACTTTGATAAAGTCGAAGGATATAAAAACATTCTAATCAAGCACCCTAAACCGATTGTTCCCGAGGTCGAGCCGGAGCTTCCGAAGCCGCCCCCAAAAGAATATGTTCCAGACTCGGTTAAAGCCAAACCAGCTTAACGACGATTAGCGAACCGCCAGGAACAAATTCGTACCATCTCTTTCAACTGTTAGCGCTACCGGGCCTGTTCGGTCTTTTGTAGCGGATTGGAATTCTGACAAATTAGCGACCGCATTGCGTCCGACGGCTCGGATAATATCGCCTCTTTCCAATCCGGCACGGGCCGCTTTGGAACCTGGGGTGACGCGAGTAACTAAAACGCCTTTGTCACCGTCTTGAAGGTCCATGTCGTCCGGAATATTTGACAGTTGGGCCCCTGAAAACGTGTTAGAGCCTAGGTCCTGAACGTCAGATTGTTCCGTTTGTGTTTCGTTCTCATCGGCAGCAATGGCCTCGACCGTAATACGAGTTGTCCGTCGTCGTCCGTCGCGCAAATAAGTCAGATCAGCACGGCTTCCTGGTTGAACGAGGCCAACGGCATTTCGGATATCATTGGCATTAAGGATGTCATCCCCGTTAAAACCTACAATTATATCGCCCGATTCAAGTCCGGCTTTTTCTGCGGGGCTGTCCGCAGTCACATCATTGACTAAGGCGCCGTTTAACGTGTTCAAACCCATCGCTTCTTGCAGCGCAGGATCGATATTGCGAATAGACACGCCAATTCGACCCCGTTGAACTTCGCCATTTGAAATCAGCTGGTCCATAACATTCTTGGCAATTCGAACGGGAACTGCAAAACCAATACCATTATTACCGCCAGACCGAGATATAATCATAGTATTGATGCCGATGAGTTCTCCTTTGGAGTTAATTAACGCACCACCTGAGTTTCCCGGATTGATGGAGGCATCCGTTTGTATCATGTCCTGCAACCGGTCCCCCCCATCCACATAACGTCCAAGCCCACTGACAATGCCGGTCGTCACGGTTTCTTCTAAACCAAAGGCATTGCCGATGGCGATAACGTAATCGCCGACTTTCGAGGAGTCTGAACGTGCGAGTTTCATTTCTCTAAGGTTGCCTGCGTCTATTTGTAAAATCGCGATATCTGTCTGGGGGTCTGCGCCCACTAAGGTAGCGATGAACTCGCGTTTATCTTTCAGAGTTATCGTGATTTCGTCAGCGTTTTCTACGACATGGTTATTCGTCATAATGTAGCCTTTTCCGGCATCGACGATTACGCCAGATCCGATTGAACCGCTGCGGCGGGATGATCTCGGTTGTCCGAAAAATCGTTCAAAAAACTCATCCATTTCAGGGTTTTGACGAGACTGGACCTTGCCTTCGGTACGTATACTGACAACAGCGGGTGTGACCCTTTCCAATAATGGCGCCATCGTAAGAACGCCTCGCTGATTGTCCAATGTCATTGCCGAACTTTGGTGAACAACCAGAGATGTTGCCTGAGCAGTCGTCGAAAGGGCAAGGGGTGCCAGAATAAGGGTCGCGCCCAGGATAGATGAGTTCAGAAATTTACGCATATTCGCCTCACGATTTTTATTGTTTTATGCAAAATTTGATACGCCTATTATTTAATTCCGGTCACCGTCTCATCAAGTCACGTTTTCAGAACCTAACGGCTTTTTAATGACACTCAGAGATATTGATTATGCAGGAGTGTATGGCCTCTATAAAGGTTCTAGGTTTGGCAGTAGAGCCAATTCTCTGATATGAAGCTCGTTCCAAGGTCGAGAAAAGTTATGGAAATACATATTCATCCCAAACGCAAGCGAAGTCTTATTCGTCCGCTCAAAGCAGCAGGGCATATGAAGCGCTTACTTGCCGACAAAGAAGATACGGAACAGGTATTTCACATCATGGAAGCCCTGAACGGAAACAATATGTTCCGGAAGGTCCGTCAATATTCCAAAACAGAAATTGGTCGGGCTATGATGGATAGGCGCCGTTATTTGCCGGCCATCTTGGATGACCATGACAGGCTAAAAAAATTACCTGAAAACACGGTAGGGCGAGCTTATGTGGCCTTTATGGAGCGCGAAGGCCTGTCTGCAGCCGGACTGGTGGAGGAAAGCGAAAAATGGTGGGATCATCATGAAAAATTCGACGATGATATTGATTTTCTCGGCTGCCGCTTTCGGGATACACACGATCTTTATCACGTTTTGACCGGTTATGGTCGAGACGAGTTGGGTGAAATCAGTGTACTCGGGTTTAGTCATGCCCATAATGGCGGATTTGGAAATTTGTTCATCTCTTATATTGGCGCCTGGGATCTCTCAAAATTGGCCCCCGAGCCTCATCTTGTGCGTGCAAGCCTCCGTGAAGCCCGACGAAATGGTCGTGCCGCAAATGCTCTCGTCACAGAGGATATTGTTGCCCTGCTGAGAGAGCCATTGGCGGATGCAAGAGAACGTATGAATATCTCCGAGCCCATCGCTTACAAGGCGGCGCTGGCGTCACTCAAAGCTATCGGCTATGATGGGAAGCTTTCTGCCGCGTAAAATCTCTAACCTTTAAAAAAACGCGTTCGCGATGTGAAATTTGAACAAGTGGACGGTGAGCATAAAACCGGTCGCCAGGGCTGCCAGGCAAGGCAGTATCCAAGGTATAATTGGGGCCGCTTTAAGACTGTCCCTTTTTCGGAAGTGTTTCACAAATGAAAGGCTGCCAATAAGGGCGCATATGGCGATCCCGGCCAGTGTCAGGGTTAGATCATTTAATTCCATGGAGCTCTACCGGAGGGTGAAATTCAAAGGTCTGATGATTAGCAAAGACAACGACAATGGACCAGAAAATTTTGCAGAGTCTTCATTTTGTTATTGCTTTAATTCCCAAAAGGCGATTCTAGCGCAAAAATATCGCGTTTAAATCTTCAAAAAAGGGAAAAAAGTGCGCAGGATATGGATTCTGTGTTTTTTTTGCCACGATTTTATTAAAAATTGACCTGCGCCCTTGTTACCCTTGCATCACCTAAACCCGGACATTAAAGAGTGTTAATGGATTACCTTAAATTAGCATGATTTTCTGAAGGGGAAAATAATGACATCAATCGAGCTCAAAAAACTGTTAATGGGGACAACCCTCATTGCCGGGTTCACTGCTTTCGCTTCGGCACCAACATTCGCGCAAGATGCGGAGCCCATCGAAACGACAACGAATAACACGATCGAAGAAGATGATGAAGATGGCGATAATGAAATTGTTGTGACCGGGTCTCGGATAAAAAAGGACGAATTTACGTCGATTGCACCGATCCAAATCGTTGATTTCGAGGCAAAGCGTGACGTAGGTCTAATCGACACTGCTTCCATCCTTCAAACAACCGAATCCGCGGCTGGACAACAAATCGACTCAACCTTTGGTGGGTTTGTTTTGGACAATGGCCCCGGATCAGAAACGATCAATATTCGAGGGCTTGGTGCAGGCCGTACTCTAGTACTATTGAATGGTCGGCGGATAGCTCCGTCTGGTGTTGAGGGTGCTCCAGCTCAACCTTCAATAAATCTAATACCGAGTTCTCTGGTTGATCGGGTTGATATTCTTCTGGAGGGAGCGTCCTCTGTATACGGTTCTGATGCTGTAGCCGGCGTTGTGAACGTATTGCTCGACCAAAATCTCGAAGGTTTCGATTTTGCGGCGAGTGGAGATTTCGGAGAAATTAGCGCTCGAGACGACTACAATCTTTCCGGTTCTTGGGGCAAGACATTCGACCGCGGATCAATTGGCATCGGTGCTGAATACGATTATCGTGATGCCATCAAATATGGTGACTTAGACTTCTTCTCGGGGTGTGACACGCACTACGAAATTGATGAAAATGGACAGATTAGAACGCAAGATGTGTTTGATCAGACGCGTTTTGATGTATGGTTTGGTGGTACACCAGGCGAAATTCAATCCGCGGAAAATACTGAATGTAAGTCAACGGCGATTGCTGGGCGTGTTTTTGAAGGTTCTACATTCGGGTCGTTTTATTACACTGGTGGACAAACAAATATTGGCATCCCAGGTTATGTAGATCAAAACCTGGCAGGCGTTCCCATAGATTCTAATCAAGATGGAATACAAGACTTCGGATTCCAGCAGTTCTCTATAAATGGACGCGATCTGGAAGCAGATTTTGTTCCCGAACAAAAGCGACTAAATTTGATGGCCTTTGGTGAATTCACAATCGATGGTGCGGCTAATATTACTCCATACTTTGAGGTTTTGCATTCGAAGCTTGATGTGCAAGCCGACAATGGAACTTTCCAGCTTTTTCCTGAGGTCAGTGCGACTAATCCTTTTAACCCATGCGGTCTAAATGGGAGTGATTGTGGTTCTAATGGATTCAACTTTACTCCTGAGTTTGTCAGTCGTTGGAACTCGTATTACCGGGATGCCGATCCAAACCGTGATGGCAATTTCGGTGATGCCCGGGCGTGTGCGGCATTCTTTGCTGCGTCTGACGCTGAAGGGAACCTAATTCCTGGAACGGGACCATTCGATAACGCGGCTTGTACTCCATTCCTTTTCGGATACGGACCGGGAGATTTCGTTGGTCCTAGAAGCGTTACGCCTATTGTCGGTGTTGATGGCGATAGAACCGATTATTCGGTCAATATTGACAATACTCGTCTTGTGGGTGGTTTGCGCGGTGACTTGCCTTTCATGTCTGATATTGGGTTAGAAGATTGGTCATTCGACGTTTCAGCCACGCATTCAATATCACATGGTGAGTCCGAAAGACCTGGAATCAGAGATGACCGACTAAACTACGCACTTGGGAACGCTGTGGTCCCAATTAGAGATGGCAATGGTGATATAGTTTTCTTTCCTGGAGATCCAATCAACTTTCAAGATCCATGTACACCACAGTTTGACGTAGTGTTGGATCCATCTGTAACTGAGGGATGTGTGCCCGTGAATTTGTTCGCACCATCTCTGTATCAGGGAATTGTTGGCGATTTCGCAACATCAGCGGAAAGAAATTATCTTTTTGACGTTAGGAATTTTGACACGAAATACTGGCAGACAGTTCTTTCTGCTTACGCTACCGGTAAACTATTTAAAACCGCAGCTGGAGATGTAAGCGCAGTGGTCGGGTTAGAGTATCGTGAAGACTCGATCGACTCCTCGCCAGATAATATCGCACGTGACGGTCTGTTCTTTGGGTTCTTTTCTGATGGAGGTGGACAAGGCTCCACAAATGTCAAGGAAGCTTTCGCGGAGATTGACATTCCGATATTGGCTGATAAAACGCTTTTCAATCGTCTAGATCTAAATCTATCTGGTAGATTAGTCGACGATAAGTATTATGGTGGCGCGGAAACGTACTCAATCAAAGCAGGTTGGCGGCCAATCAAAGAAGTATTCTTTAAGGCCGGTTATGGAACTTCGTTTCGATCACCTAATCTGAGAGAGCTATTCCTAAGACCTCAAAGTGGGTTCCTGGGTGTTCTTGACCCTTGTGCTGTTCCGCCGGAAACGACGTTCCGAGATTTTCGACAGGGAAGCCAAGGTGTGACAGTGTATGACCCTTCTCGGGAAACTCGAACGGCTTACACTTTGGAGCAGTGTGCTAATGTTCAGTTGGCTCCGAATGTGTTTTTGGATCCGACAACGTTCAACGTTGGAAATGGTAACGTTTTCTCCACTGAGATATTCAACGAGGGCTCTTTGGATTTGGAGCCAGAAACGTCAACGTCTTTGACATTGGGCGTGTCTGTTCAGCCAGAGCTTAATGAAGATGTCGACGTAAATTTTGGTGCGACCTATTATGAAATCGACGTTGAGAACTCGGTAGTTTCACCGGGCGCACAATTCATGGTGAATGATTGCTTTGTTACTGAAAGATCAGAACGTTCGATTTTCTGTGATCGCATCAGACGCTCCTCGACAGGTCGAATCCAATTCCTGGATGCAACTTTTATCAACTTGGATAAAGACGTTGCGCGTGGAATCGACTTCAATGGTCGATTAGGTTACGAGTTCTCTGCTTTCGATAGACCGTTCGAATTTGATCTTGATGTTCGCGCGAACCATATTCTCGAAGTATCAAATGAATACAATGATGGTGGTCGCATCGACCCAATCCGTGACAATAATGAAGGCGAGTTTGGTTTTGCTGAGTGGGTAGGAACGATTCGCCCTCGCCTTCGCTATGACGATTTCTCATTTACGTGGGAAACGCGCTTTATTGATGCGGTTAACCAAGATGCCGATGGCGTCGATGAATTCGGTAACGCCCTTGGGGTCGATACAGATGGAAATGGGACGCCGGATGCATTCAGTGACACTTGTGGTGGTCCTGTGGTTGGTGATGTTAACTGCCGAGACGTTGGGTTTGCGGATGAATACCTGGTTCACAGTGCTGGTATTTCATACAACAACGAAGACAACGGGTTTGGTGTCACTTTCGCGGTTTCCAATGTGTTTAACACTGATCCTCCAAAAGTTGATAGTTCTGAAGTCACCGCAGTTTCCAACACTCCAATCGGTGTTGGTTACAATACACAGGGTCGAAAATTCTTTGTCCAGTTACGGAAAAGCTTTAAGTAGGCGTCTTTTTTCATAAAATTAAACAATTAGCTCGGGATTTGCGCTCGGGCTTTTTTTGTTGTATTTTTGCGAATAGCGACGGAGCAGTATTATGAATAGAGCCATTACAGGAATTCTTGCAGCACTCATGTGCAGCGTATTTTTAAACGTCAAAGTTCAGGCCCAGGGATTTCCGGTGGAATACTGGGCGATCGGTGATGTTTTAAGCAATGTAGACGTGTCACCTGATGGAAAAAAGCTTTCTCTTATGAAGAGACCTTCAAAAAAAAGTGATCCAATCATTGAAATTTTTGACGTTAAAAACATGGGTGCGGATCCTTACAGGATTGGATCCAAGAAAATGGAAATAACCGGTTATGGGTGGATTAGTGACGAAGATCTGATTATCGCCTTTCAAGATCAGGTCAGTAAGAAAATAAAAGGCTTTAATCAAGGTACCTTTAAAAGCAAGCTCGCTCACTTCAGCATCAAGACCAAAGAATTCAAAGAACTGAATTCGGACAGATCTGACAAGTTCGAGGCAATTAATTTCGTTAACTCGCTTCCCGAAGAGCCTGGGAAAATACTGGTTAACCACGCATATTATGGTGAAGGCGTGTCAACCAGACCGCGTGACTATTATAAACTTGATTTGAAAACTGGTGGTAAAGAGCTTGTGCTAAAATCGGGCGGGTTTCGTTGGAATTATGTTTTTGATCATAAAGGAAATCCACGTTTTGCAACGGATTATGACGGAAAGAATTATAACTATTACTACAGACAGCTTGGTGGATCGGGTTGGACGAAATACTTTTCTCAATCGGAAGACAGTTTTGAAACATTCCGATACGCTGGCCTAGTCGAGAACAATCCATCTGAAATATACGTGATTGCCAATAATGGGCATGATCGTACGGGTTTATGGAAATTCAACTTGAATACTAAGTCGTTTAATTCGCTTGTCTATCGGAACGATACAGTGGATATGTCAAGCACATTTAGACACTCAAATAATTGGGCAAATCCAGGAAAAGTTACGGGATATTCTTACTATAAAGACAAGTTTCACGCGACCTATTTTGACAAGCAGGAGGAGGCTTTGATCAGACGACTGAAACAATCTATTCCTGATTCGTTTTCAACCTCAATATCTTCCCGTTCCCGGGACGGAGATACATATGTAGTATACAATGTTGGCCCAAAGGATCCCGGCACTTATTATCTATATAGCGAGGGCCAATTGAAGAAAATTGGCAGTAAAAACAGCTTATTGGACTCAACAGGCCTGTCGGATGTTGAGTATATAACCTATTCTTCGCGTGACGGGATAAGTATCCCCGGTTTCGTCACGAAACCTAAGGGAGCCGGCCCGCACCCTTTAATTGTTATGCCGCACGGTGGGCCATACATCAGAGAGACTGTAATTTTTAACGATTGGGCACAAATGCTTGCAAATCGCGGCTACATGGTTTTGCAGCCTCAATACCGTGGATCTAAAGGCTATGGTTTGGATTTCTATAAATCGGCTTTCATCAATGGAGGTGAGGGCGGAAAAAAAATGCAAAACGACAAAGATGATGGCGTTAAATATCTTATAGACAAAGGTTGGGCGGATAAAGACAAAGTTGCTATGTTTGGTTGGTCATATGGCGGTTATGCGGCTTTTGTTGCCGCATCCCGTTCGCCTAACTTATATCAGTGTGTAATTGCGGGAGCGGGAGTCACTGACATTACTCAACAGCTAAGCTATTATCGTAGCCGAATTAACGATGCTGGTGCCGCGGGAATAGAACAAATCGCGACGTGGACCGACAGTGTCAATCCCATAGATGAGGTGGATAAGGTGAATGTACCGATGTTGATCATTCATGGTTCTGTTGACCAGCGAGTTCCGCCCAAGCACTCACGTAAATATGTGAAGAAACTTAAAGATAAAAAAATTCCGCACAAATATATTGAGTTGAAAGCTGCCGACCATTTCTCGAACACTCTCTATTATGACCATAAAATGGAAGCGTATCCCGCAATGTTTGACTTCCTCAAGAACGAATGTGGAATGTAATTATCACCTAAGCATTTTTGTAGAAACTAGTCCTTTAACTGGATAGTTTTTAAGCTGAAAATAAAATAAACCGCCTCACCGCCCACTTTGCGGCATCTGCAATGACAGGGTCTCGGTCGTCACAAAAACTTGTGGCAGCCTCCGTCAGGGATTGTTGCCCAC
>JAHDBU010000145.1 GCA_020630275.1 Hellea sp. | reverse complement strand
TCATGAAGTTAGTTGAGATCAAAATAATAATGGGCAATCCCCAAGACAGGAAAAAGGGTAAGGGCCGGGCGGCTCGATCCTTTGACTGCTGATCAGTCACAACAGGAATCTCCGAGCTGAATAGGTGGGCACTTCACGTCACCATATGAACAATAGACGCAGCAATCCCCCTTGAGTGGCTTAAGCACCGCTCCACATCCTTTGCAGTCATAAAAATACTGACATGCATTGGTTGGCATTTCATCTGTGGAGACATGCCCGCACTCAGGGCAGGTCAGTGTCGAACATGCGATGACTAGCGGCTTGTAAGACTCAGCCATCGTTGAATGTCTCCTTCGTAATAGGGTAGAACCAGTGCACTTACCGTGAGCAGTGTGGCGACTATCAAAACAATCAGGGTTCGTTTGCTAGGTCGCCGACCTGCTCGAAAAGCATATATGAGACCAACAACTATAAATGCCGCGCTCAACGCGATAAACCACGGTCGCAATCGCGCAAAGACACCCAAATGGCTGACCAAAGCGCTGCTCAGGCCAATATTGACAAGAAAGATGGGCAGAATACAGCAAGACGCACCTATAACAGACATGAGACCTGTGAGGACTCCACCCCTGGCGAACCAGCGGCTTTTGCTGTGTTCCGGGGCAATTGTTTGATCGAGACTTTCCATTATGACAATGCTAACATCTATAGTTACTACAGATTCAAGCAAAAAGTTGCACCATGATCACAATTGGAAAACTTAGCCAGGAAACCGGCGTCAAGATCGAAACTATTCGTTTTTATGAAAAAGAAGGCTTGATGCCGAAGCCTTCCAGAAAAGCCAGCGGACACCGAATTTATAATTTGAGTCAGGTCAAACAGCTCGGCTTCATAAAGAGAGGCCGCGAATTAGGGTTTTCTCTTGCTGATATTCGAGAATTGATAGGGGCTGAAAACAACCCGCCTAGTTGTAATGATGTTTTCACTCTAACCGACCGCCACCTCGCAAGTATAAAGGCAAAAATTATTGACCTTAGAAAACTGGAAAAAAGATTATCCTTAATCGCGAAAGAGTGTCGTCAAAACGATGACCCATGCTGTCCTATTATTGATGCTCTTTCTGAATAGATGGACTCAACAATTATATCCGGTTTTCTCCTACATTACGTTGAATCTTGCGAGAAATGTTCCTGATGCACTATTTAGGTTTCCTTTCCCCTGCATGTGTTCATTTGCGCAAAACACACAATGAATTGCTACAGCTTAGCACGCCGTAATCGCAGAGCGTTTGCAATGACCGAAACCGATGACAGGCTCATTGCGGCAGCAGCTATGATCGGGCTAAGCAATATGCCGAAAAACGGATAAAGTACACCGGCGGCAACCGGGACACCCAGCGTATTATAGATAAAAGCGAAGAATAGATTTTGGCGAATATTATTCATTGTCGCGCGACTTAAATGCTGAGCCTTGGCAATGCCCATTATGTCACCCTTGACCAGGGTCACACCTGCGCTTTCCATGGCGACGTCTGTGCCTGTCCCCATAGCAAGCCCCACATCTGCCTGGGCTAATGCGGGCGCATCATTGATACCATCACCCGCCATCGCCACAATTTCTCCGGAACTTTGAAGCTTGCGAATGATCCGATTCTTATCTTCGGGGGAAACATCGGCGTGAACTTCGTCGATACCGATTTGACGTGCGACCGCATGCGCGGTTCCAGCGCTATCCCCCGTGAGCATAACCACTTTCAGTCCTTCATTGTGCAATCTTGTGATCGCTTCTGGGGTCGTAGATTTGATCGGATCGGCCACCCCGATTAATCCGGCCGCTTTTCCATCAATTGCTACGAACATCACGGTTTGTCCCTTAGCCCGATAAGCTTCGGCTGCTTTTGACAGTTCTGCGTCAAAGGCCCCAACGCGTTTCATCATTTTGGTATTACCTATGGCGACGAGCTTTCCGTTATAGCGGCCTTGTGCGCCTTCACCGGTAACGGACTCGAAATCAGTAGCATTGTCGAAATCAAATCCGCGCTCGCGCGTACCTTCGACAATGGCTTGCGCTAACGGATGTTCACTGGCCAGTTCTACGGCCGCTACATAGGTCAAAAGCGTTTTTTCGTTAAAACCGCCAGCGGGCTTGATCATAACGAGTTTCGGTTTGCCTTCTGTGAGTGTCCCGGTTTTATCGACGACGATGGTTGTTACTTTTTCGAAGGTTTCCAGCGCTTCAGCATTTTTAATCAAAATACCGTTCTGAGCCCCTTTGCCGGTCCCCACCATGATCGACATGGGAGTCGCGAGACCCAATGCACAGGGACAGGCAATAATTAATACCGCGACCGCGTTGACTATGGCAAAGGCCATTGCCGGGCTTGGTCCGAACAGACCCCATATGATGAATGTCAAAATTGCAATAATAACAACAGCGGGGACAAAATAACTTGAGACTGTATCGACAAGCTTCTGAATAGGGGCGCGAGACCGTTGGGCTTCAGCAACCATTTGTACAATTTGCGCCAATAAGGTTGCATCGCCTACACGGGTGGCGGTCATGATTAATCCGCCGGTCCCATTTACGGTGCCGCCCGTGACCTCATCTCCGGCACGCTTTTCAACCGGTATTGGTTCTCCCGTGACCATGGATTCATCAACTGAACTATGACCTTCAATCACTTCCCCGTCTACAGGGACTTTCTCACCCGGTCGCACACGTAATCGGTCCCCAAGATGTACATGTCCAAGGTCGATTTCCTCTTCGGATCCGTCGTCATTGATCCTGATCGCTGTCGGCGGCGCTAATTCAAGCAAGGCGCGGATTGCGCCGGAAGTTTGAGATCGGGCGCGCAACTCCAACACTTGCCCTAGAAGAACGAGCGTGACGATTACAGCGGCAGCTTCGAAATATAGCGCGACATGTCCTGTATCATTTCTGAAATTATCCGGAAAGATCGACGGAAATATCACCGCTACGATCGAGTAGATAAAGGCAACACTCACGCCCAATGCGATCAAGGTAAACATGTTCAGGTTACGGGTTTTCAGTGACTGCCAGCCGCGTTTAAAAAAGGGCCAGCCGCCCCATAGCACCACGGGGGCCGCAATTATTACCTGCAACCACTGGGTCCATTTGCCAGGCACTAATCCCTCAAACGGGCGTCCGGGGATCATCTCGCCCATTGCATATATAAAGAGAGGGAGGCTGAGAAACGCCGAGATCCAGAACCGGCGCGTCATGTCGTCAAGTTCGGATGTATCCTCGTCCTGATCCAGCGATATTGTCTCGGGTTCTAACGCCATTCCGCATATGGGGCACCCGGTATTGGTTGTTTCGCGCACCTGCGGATGCATAGGACAGGTATAAACAGTGCCTGTATAATCCGCTGGAATATTGTCATAGCGGGCGTTATCAGCAATCGGTTCAGCCGGTTCGGAATGACAGGATTGATGATCGTGGTGAGAATGCTCTGAACCGCTCATGCGTCACTCTTGCGATGAAAGAAGTTGAACAGTGGGACGTAAATCAGAGCTATGTACCAGCCATATAAATAGGCCCAAACCAGTCCAATAAGAAATCCCAATGGGGCCCAATGAAAACCCGGCATAAGCTTCGTCCAAGCGTCATGCATATGAAGGTTCACTTTCGCATCGCCAACCATCATGTGCATTGGGGTTATAGCCGCCCACAGGAGGCAAATAGTGTATGTAATGACAAAAAACAGGGACAACGCATATCCGGTCGGTTTGATTTTCATGTTCTCTCTCCATCAATTTTACCGCCAAATAGGTATTATTGGTTATACCCTAGGGGGGTATTTGTCAATATCAAGAAAATGCCTTGATCAATGGTTTCACAGGACGTCTAGTCTCGTTTTAAAAGTCGTTTGCGCGATGATCGCGCAAACAGAACGAAGGGGAAAAGGAGGTT
>JAHDBU010000144.1 GCA_020630275.1 Hellea sp. | reverse complement strand
AAGTGCTGGCTGAGCAACATAGTTCAATGCAGAAACTTCCCATGAAAATCCTCCGGCCCGACCACTTTACAATTCTGACCGATGACCTGTCAGCGACCGAAAAATTCTACACAGAACTTTTGGGGTTTACGGTGGGTTCACGCCCGAATTTCAAATTCCCGAGTCTTTGGTTTTACGCGGGTGACAAAGCTATCCTGCATGTTGTGCAGAAGGATCAAATGCCAGAGCCTCGCGCTGGCGTGCTTGATCATATGGCCTTTCGCGGTGAAGATATAAATGTGTTCTTAGGCAAACTCAAAACAGCGGATTTGGACTACCGCGTCAAACGTTTGCCCGAGCCCTTTAATGACTGGCAGGTCTTTTTCCATGATCCCAATGGCGCCAAGGTCGAAGTGGACTTTGATGGGACGGAAGAACTAAGCCCTGAATTTCAGACCTAAAACCCAATAAACTTCGCAAAGCCCTCCACAGCTTCGCGCTCGGTCCGGAGTGTATTGACCGGTGCGTCAGGGTCGGCTTTGCCCAGGGCCATGCCCGCATAGATAACTTCGTTCTCGTCGAGTTCGAGTTGTTTGTGCACGCTGTCCCGGACCTGCGCCCAGATCTCCTGCATACAGGTGGCATAGCCTTTGGCTTCGGCCACGAGGCAGACGGTCTGCATGAACATGCCCAGCGACGCCCATTGATTGCGGCCATGCAGGCGGTCAATGGTAAAGAACACAGCCACGGGCGCGCCGTAGAAATTATAATTATCAATGACCCAGTTCATGCGCGCGGCCATGTCATCGCGCTTTATCCCCATGAGCTCATACATGCCCTTGCCAACCCCGGCGCGGCGGTCCTGATATTTTTGCGGCAGGTCTTTGGGATAGATGGGATAGTCGCCTTCTTCGCTGGGCGCCTGAGATTGGAATGCCTTGATGGCCAGATCGGAAATGGCCTGTTTCTCCGCACCCGTCACAATAATCGTGCCCCAGGGCTGGAGATTGGAACTGGACGGGGAGTAGCGGGCGATATCTAATATCTCTTCGATATCTGATTGCGGCACCGCATCCGGCAGGAAAGCCCGGGTTGAGATGCGTGTTTTGATGGCTGTGATGACGTCCATGAGGGGCTCCTAAATTTTATTGGTCGCGCAGCATCTCGATGACGGCGATGTTTTGCATCGGCGTGCCGGTGAGACGTAAGATGGTTCTCTTTGCAGCAAGGTCGATTGATTGTTCGCCGTTCATGATGTCGTTTAAGTACGTCACATCGGATAAATGCCCAGCTTCCTCGGCCTTTTTCATATCAGGGGTAAACCGGCGCGTGAGATCATAATCGAAGATAACATTGACGTCTTTCCGACCATAAATCTCTCCCGTGATTTCTCCGACCAGTGAGGTTGTACAGAGGGACGCGATTACGGCATTCTCCGCGAGTGATTCCACATTGTCGCTGGTGATCAAAGGCGTGTTCGTGTTCGTCACCATGATAATGGTATCGTAAGCGCTCATGTCCAGGTTTGTTTGATAGGTGGCGGCGATGCCCAGTTCCGAACAGGTGGTCTCAAACGTGTCGGGTCTTGCGTTTCGGGCATGGTAATCGAGCGAACTCAAACCCGGCATAAAATGTTTGAGATAGCGGACGGTCTCTGCGGCCAGTTTGCCTGCGCCGATGACGAGGATGTTTTTTGGCGTATGACCAATGGCATCAAAAGATAGCCAGACCATGGCGGCGGTGCGTTGCTGGATCTGGTCTTTAATGTCGGCCTCGAAAATCCGCTGACCGTTTTGATAGACCCGGCCAATGGTGGCGTATTCATTGCTGATGACGTCATAAGGCCCGGAGACTTCGTAAATCAGAGGCGAGGCGCCGTCCTGTAATTTAAAACTGGTCTCAAACACATTATCGCCGAGAAAGCCCCCATCATTATCTTCGAACTCCAGCAGGCTGCGCTTGTATTTCAGCGCGTCCATGCTGCGAAATTGCGCGCGGATATTGTCGACCAATTGGTCTTTGTCGAGAATGATATCGGTCATGGATTGTTCACTGAGAAGGGTTGAAAGTTGATCTCGCCGAACTGCTCGGCGTAAGCATGTATGGCAGGGGTGCCGCCCAAATGCATCAAGAGAATTTTAGCACCCGGTTTGAAATAGCCGCTTTCCGATAAATCCAACAGACCGCGAATGGCGCGTCCCTCATAGACCGGGTCGGCGATGAGGCCTTCGCTTTGCGCGAGTTGTCTTATGCCGTCTTTAATTTTTGGATCGGCATAGCCATATTCCGCATCATTTGAAGCAAGAACAATCACGTCCTCTTCTTCGACGCGGATATCAATGTTGAGTAATGCGAGTGCGTCATTGGCGAGATCTCGCACGCGGCGTTTCTTAATCTCTGTTTCGCCGTCATCAGCAATGCCGATGACTTTGGTATTGATACCCAGGGCCTTGAAGCCAGCCACCAGTCCTGATTGCGTGGAGCTGGAGCCCGTCGTGTGAACCAGATAGTCAAAGTTCAAATTATCGCCGCCCATTTGCTCGGCGATTTCGGCGGCACAACGCACATAACCCAGACTGCCGAGCGGATGTTCAGATGCGCCACCGGGAATGAGATAAGGCTTATGGCCTTGCGCTCGCAGGTGTTCCATGAATTCATCTAGCGGCCCCTGATCTTCGATAGGGCGAGGAGTCTCGTCATAATACAGCTCAGCGCCCATCATATGGCTCAGCAATATGTTCCCGACCTTGCGATAGTTCGGCCCGGCATCTTCGGTCCAGGCACAATGCAGGAGCGCGCATTTCATCCCGGCCTTGGCCGCCGCTGCCGCTGTCTGCCGGGTATGGTTGGATTGGATGGCGCCAACAGTGACCAGCATATCTGCGCCTTTGGCCAGGGCATCACCCACAATATATTCCAGTTTACGAGTCTTATTGCCGCCACCCACGAGACCCGTCAGATCATCCCGTTTCATCCACGCTTGCGAGCCGCCTAGACTTTGGCTGAAATTTTTAAGCGGCTGAATAGGGGTAGGCAGTAGGGCGAGTTCAAAACGCGGCTGGAGGCCGAGGCGTTTGTGTAGGGTTTCGATGGATAGGGGAGTAGTCAATCTAGTCTCTCTTTTTACGTTGCCCTCTTAAACAACGGATACGGAATTGAGCAATTAAATATTCGAGTTTTGATTGGCTTTGAGGCTTATGAAAACCCGACTAGTCTGATTATAAACTTCACAACGCGCTTACGAACATTGATTTATCAGAGAGTCAATGCTATCCTACTAAGTAGGATAAATGGTGAGGCCCCTATGTCTATTGTTAAGCGCAGTATTTCAGTCACCGATGAGCAGCATGCCTGGGTCAAGCAGCAGATTGCGCTGGGTTATTATGGTAATGAAAGCGAAGTGTTTCGAGACCTGATCCGCAAAGAGCGGGAGCGAGAGGATAAAATCGCGCAGCTCCAGCGTCTTATCACCGAGGGGATTGAGAGCGGTTATAGTGAGAAAACCGTCAGCCAGATCTGGGCGGAAGCACGCAAAAAATACGAAATGCAGAATGGCTGATTATCGTCTCACCCATCTGGCTGAGCTGGATTTGGTAGAGATCGCCGAACATGGATTTCAAACTTACGGAATTGAACAGGCCATCAAATACGGCGCGGCGCTCGAGAGCAGTTTTAAACATCTAGCCGAAAACCCAGAAACTTGCCGAGTAAGAGACGAGTTTGATCCGCCGGTTAGAATTTATCCCATTGGTGCGCATATCGTGATCTACCGGATTATTGATGACGGCTTTATTGAAATTACGCGCATTCGTCATGGCCGAGAAGATTGGCTGCCTGTGGTGTAGGAGCCCTGCTACAATACGCCCTTAAACAACACAGCTATTTGACACAAATATCCCTTGAAGAGTCCGATCCACTCGCATATGCAACAATGCGCATATGGTGGCGGTGCCCATTTGGGCCGTA
>JAHDBU010000143.1 GCA_020630275.1 Hellea sp. | reverse complement strand
TTATTAGGGGCTCTTAGCCAGACAGAGTCCTTGTCGATAAAAACGAAACTAATATTGCGATCCGCATACTCACCCGCATATTTGTCGACATCGGGTTTCTTTTTAACATTACAATATACCAACAACCGAGATTTCCATTTAGCTTTATTTAGAAGGAGACTGTCCGGCGATTGGGCCGTGCTGGAACCAAAGCAAAACAGGCATATGAGAATAGCGGATGACGCGGTAATTTTTATCATAGGTTCCTATGCCCCAAAACCAGATGCGCCGTCGAGGCTTTTATCAGCTCCATCAATTCCGAGAAAATGTAAGGGTGGGTTTGAGGTCCTCTTCGGGAAGCCCTTCCGGCGTTTACTGGTGACTTCGAAAGGACGGTTGGTCGGGGTTTGTGTCTTTATATTTTGGCATGATGGCCTCCTTTAATTGTCTTCCCCCGCTTGCGGGGGAAGTGGGCTTGAGCTCATTGAAAATGAGCGAAAAGGTCGATGGGGGGATCCCCCCTCCGACGCCCACCGAGCAAGTCGGTGAGCGCCACCTCCCCCGCAAGCAGGGGAGGACTATCCCGGCCCCTAAGACCGAGACTATGTCTAACCTAACCCCATTTTGTCGGGGTGGATTTGGCCGGTCTGGCAATGATCTGATATGGGTCACTATAGACGATCATGCCCGGATTATCTGTCCGGGTAAATGTAATCCATATGTCCGCGGCTCTCAGAAGAGAGGCTATGCGCCAGGCTCTTTGGATAAAGATCTGGGCGTCTTCGCGAAACCAACAAATACAAACATTGCCATATTGGCGGGTGAAATATCTGTCTTTTGGAGCCGATAAATTGGCGTTGAACCAAGCGAGCTCATCTGTGAGGTCCTGATTTATAATCGACGGAATAAGTCCTTCCTCCCGGGCGATCCGGACGGCTTGAAAAATCCCGCAGTCAACATTGCGCTTATACGGCCCCATATCGCCCGCAAAAGGCGAGATGAAACGTAGATACACGATTGTGTCTCCATTTTATCATCCAATTCGTCATCCCGGGCTTGTTCCGGGATCCATAGCGCAGCGTTAAGCATTCTGTATCTCTGCAGATTGTATTCTGCATAGCCAGCTGGATCCTGAAACAAGTTCAGGATGACGGTTTTGGAATATATGAAAAAATCGCACCGACTTCAGCCAGCACGTTGGCAATTAAATTAGCCCGCCAGACCCGGAGGCGTGTTGTGCGCAATGAAATACATGGCTTTGCCCTTTAAGAGTGAGCGGCGCGAATAGGGGATGGGGTGTGGGATGTCAAGGACTCTAAAAAGGGATCTCGTCGTCCAAATTTTTACCAGGATAGGGGAGGCCTTTCTTAATAGCATCTATGTTACTTAACTCTTCGATGATTTTTTCTTCGATTTCGACTTTCTGGAATTCTGCTAATGACTCTGACTTTAATTGTGCGCGATATCTTTTGATTCGATCTTGTATTACCTCAATTTGATCCCTTTTTTCTTGAGTAATTTGAATATCAGAAATTACGGCAGAATTCACTGCCGACATTCCTTCAAGTGCTGCAAGCTTCGCGTCAATTTCTTCCAATTGTTCAGAAGTTATTTTTGAGTTACTAACTTCAAATGCTTTCCTAAGATCTTTTATTTGCCTCTCAAGGTCTTCTCTTATTTTTGTGTCAGATATTTCGTTTTGAATAATCTGGTCTCTCTTTGCTTGCTCTATCAAGGCTTCTTCTTCGGTCGCCAATAAGCGTTTCCGTTCGGATGCCAACTTTTGTCTATACAAGAGTGTTTCATGAGCTGTGATTGCTTGTAGAGTTTTGAGCTTCGATGTGGGTAATTTCGATAAATGTGCACCGATTAACTTCAACCAAGGCCCGAGTAGAACAACAAAAAGACCCAATAAAAGAGGATAGACCAATAGAGTTAGAGGATCTGTATTATTATCAAAGTACTCAAATTTACCTGCGAATGATGTTGATGAAAAAATCACAACATACAAAGCTTTCCAGTTTATGGCGATGAAAGAGAGAAGAGTTGAACCTAAAACCGGACTGCGTAGCTTAGATTCAAATACCTCAAAAAAATCTTTAACTCCATCCATAGCCGTCCCCTAAATTGGATTCCCAAATGATATATGTACTTATTTTGTTCTTTTCAAGTGGTGTCGATTCCTAGGAAATAGAGAAGACCACCGGAGGTTGGCCTTGAATGATTTCAATAAGGGACTTTTTGAATTCCTGCGCTTCGCGGAAGTGCGGTGCTAGCGAAAATTAGGTAGCTAACCCCCAAACCACCCGATTGCCCCGATGTAAATCGGGGTCCAGTTGCCGAGGGTTGACATAAATGTATTCTGATCGTTTCTGAAACTAACCGTGGAACTGGATCCCGACTTTCGCCTGCCTGCGCGTAGCCGCTTCGGCGAAGGCAGGTCGGGACATACGGGAAATAAGGGTATCAAAGAAAAAGCCACCGCGAGGATGGCTTCAATGTTTCCGAAAATTTCGCCGGTCAATTCTGCATTCGATACTCAATCGAATGCTTTGCTTCGCAAACCGAACTGACCGTCAAAATTACTTATCGGAATGGTTCGGAATGATTGTAGGCGTCAGCCTACATCATTCCTCCCATTCCGCCCATTCCGCCCATGTCTGGCATGGCGGGGGCGTCTTTCTTTGGCGCGTCGACGATGGCGGCTTCTGTGGTCAGGATCAGACCGGCGACAGAGGCGGCGTCCATCAGAGCGGTACGGACGACCTTAACGGGGTCGATGATACCGGCTTTGACCATGTCGACATATTTCTCATTCTGAGCGTCATAGCCGTAATTGGCTTTGTTCTCAGAGATGATGTTACCGACGACAACGGCGCCTTCGACACCGGCATTGTCAGCGATCTGACGCACAGGGTATTGAAGCGCTGCGCGAACGATGTCCACACCGGCCTTCTCGTCGTCATTTTTGCCTTTATAGTCGATGAAGCGTGAGGCGCGCAGCAGAGCTGTACCGCCACCTGGGACGATACCTTCTTCAACGGCAGCGCGTGTCGCGTTCAGGGCGTCGTCGACGCGGTCTTTACGCTCTTTCACTTCGATCTCGGTAGAACCACCGACCTTGATCACGGCAACACCGCCAGCCAGCTTGGCCAGACGCTCTTGCAGCTTTTCGCGGTCATAGTCAGAAGACGTGGCTTCGGCCTGTGAGCGGATCTGCTCGACGCGGGCTGTAATGTCTTTCTTCTTGCCGGCACCGTCAACGATGACTGTGTCGTCTTTGGTGATCTGAACGTTTTTCGCACGACCCAGATCTTTGATAGAGACGTTCTCCAGCTTGATGCCGAGGTCTTCGGAAATCACGGTGCCGTTGGTCAGGATCGCAATGTCCTGCAACATGGCTTTACGACGATCACCAAAACCAGGGGCCTTAACAGCAGCGATCTTCAGACCGCCGCGCAGCTTGTTGACAACCAGAGTGGCCAAAGCTTCGCCTTCGATATCTTCGGCGATGATCAGGAGCGGCTTGCCGGTCTGAACAACAGCTTCGAGGATTGGCAGCATTGGCTGTAATGAGGTCAGCTTGCCTTCGTTGAGGAGGATATATGGATCTTCCAGGTCACAGCGCATTTTCTCAGCGTCTGTGATGAAGTAGGGTGACAGGTAACCGCGGTCAAACTGCATGCCTTCAACGACTTCCAGTTCGGTTTCGGCTGTCTTGCCTTCTTCGACGGTGATCACGCCTTCATTGCCAACCTTGCCCATAGCTTCGGCAATCATTTTACCGATAGAGGCTTCGCCGTTGGCAGAGATGGTGCCGACCTGAGCGATCTCAGATGACTTGGTGATCTTCTTGGCTTTGTTCAGCAGGTCCGCAGAAATCTCAGAAGCGGCTGCATCGATGCCGCGCTTCAGATCCATGGGGTTCATGCCAGCGGCAACGCGCTTGAGGCCTTCGCGAACGATGGCTTGTGCCA
>JAHDBU010000022.1:3772-24472 GCA_020630275.1 Hellea sp. | reverse complement strand
CCTCTAGTAAAAAGGATTTCAAAAATCCAAACCGGTCCAGTGTTCCCATATCCTTATGAGGGTGTTGTTCAAGAACCGACCAATAATCCTTTTCGCTCTGCAACCGTCGTTTTCCTTGACACATATATGCTTTTATAGCCGTCAAAGACAGTGACATATCAGCAGTAATTTGCTTAGTGAATGGGAGGTCCAGTTGAAGCCCGCAATATTCCAGGGCTTGATCAATGATCCATCCTTCTCGACGGACATCTAGCCCGAGAGCGTAAGCAAGTTGATTGGCTTGCGGTTGGTATAATGGCAGAAAACGCGATCGAAACTTCTCACTCTTCCAGAGTAATATACTTTTTGATGCTGGGTCGTATATTCCATTTCTGTGATATCTTGAACACGGGGCCACCATTTCAAATATTCTTCCAACCTGTTTTCAGAACGCTCCAAAGATGCATTAAAATGACTTGGCTTGAAAAATTTTTGACGGCGTACCAATCGAGACCGGTGAAAATTCTTCACGGCATTCATAGATTTTGGGTCGGGGCGATTGGGATAACAGGTTCGCCAGGTTTCTCCGAGAAATCCTTTGATGCGCCATGTTTTTCCTGGTTTTGGTAACACGCCTTCCAAACTTCCACGACGGCCAAAACCTTCCAGCGTTCTTAAGCGCGTTTCTGTTTCCCAATCATGGAGAGGCGGCAACCAATCGGTAACGACATAATTCAGGTCCAAGGCTCGAGCTATGTGTGTGCCCAAGATAACATCCGGGAAAGTGGGTAGGCCTTGTGTTAAAAACTGCACGTCCTTGAGCAGACCGCCTTTGTGGCACATGGCGAGTATTGTTCTGGAGTCTTTTCCACCCGTCAGGTCAATTTCCAACGGATGCGCGCTCAAGCGTGCGAGATTTTTCAAGGCATTGATTTGCCCCTCAACAATATCTGCAATTTTTTCCCTTGCTTTGGATTTCGTGAGCGGCTCAACCCGCCAGTCAGCATTCCAATATTTTGGAAATCGAATCCCATCCGATTTGACGATAACTTTGGTGCCGTAAGGAACGACATAGACATTCCTAAACGCCGTTTGCGCTCGGTCCGCTTGTCCAAGCAAAACCATTTGGCGAACGCATGGAACATAAAGCTGCGCATCCTGATAGCCCAGTTTTTCGGCCGCTAAAGCCACTAGATCGGCACGCGTTCCGCAAATGTCGCCTTTCGCTGATTGAAAACGAAAAAGAGGTTGGAGGTTCCACGGGTCGCTAATGATCTCCAAATTGTCATCGTCAAATCCGCTCAGACATGCAAAGGGGCCCGCAAGTTTTGAATAGTCGCCCTTATTGATCAGTTGTGCTGGGCTGATACCATGCTCCAGTGAAACTGGCGTTCCACAGATAATGGCCTTCTCTATATTTCCTGTTTCAGTCAGATCAGAGAGTTTCCAGCCAAATGCAAATATGGTTTGTGCGTCGTTATTCCACTGGAATGAGGTGTTGGCGACGAAGCCTTTCGCGATAGGACGCGGATCGTTAAACCTGATAACTAAAAAGTCGTAATGGGCGCTCATCTTAGCCCCCGTCCTTTTGCTCCATACCTTTGACGGTTCCGTTTTTCAGGATGAACGGAATCTGGGTCATGGTGAAAATGATGGTCAGCGGCATGAGCCCAAACAGTTTGAAATTCACCCAAAACGGCTCGCTTTGCGTGCGCCATACGAGCTCATTAAGGGCCGCACAAAAAAAGAAAAACAGCCCCCACCGGATGGCGAGTTTATTCCAGGCCTTTTCGGGTAATTCAAAGGCCTCGCCAAACATGAGCTTGATCACATTTTTCTTGGCAAAGACGCCGCCAATGACTGCCAGCCCAAAGATAATATTGACGATAGTCGGTTTGATATAGAAGAAGCGGGGGTCTTTTAAAAAATAGGCTATCCCGGCAAAGAAACAGACAAGAGCCGTCGAGAATATCAGCACTCCAGGCACAGTTCTGTGTTTGACCCAAGCATATGCCACCGCAAACACACTTAACACTGCTAATAAACCGGCCGCTGGGTAAATCGCTGTGTTCGGATCATCCGATACGCGGCGCATCCAATAGTAGAAAACGAAAAAAACCAAAAGCGGACCAAACTCGATCCACTGATTATTCGAACGGGTTTTGTTTTGGTCATTCATGCGGGCTGCTTTGCCTCATCCGATCGGATGAGGCAAGCAATAGTGTCTAACCTTCTGTGCTTTCGACATCACCAATCTGCTCGACATTATCCTCCACATTGCGCTCAATCAGCAAGCGCTTGGGATCAATGAAAACATGAGTTGGTTTGTCCGGCATGTTAAAGGTCAGCGGCGTTTCCAGGTCGGTAATCTTGACCCTGTCCAGCTTGACCCAGTCACCACCGAGGGAGTCTTCCGGATCACCATTATAAAAACCAATTTCAATCCACTCATCGAGCGCTTCGCCATCAATTTCCGTCACGGATGTTTCCTTGCCGGTTTCTTCGGATGCGATTTTTTTGTCGACCTTGGCCGTGAGCGTAACCGTGTAATCGCCCTCAGTCCCGGTGATTTTTACATCATCCATAGACAGATCCCAGAGCGTGATGCGTTCCCAGTAATCCGTGATCAATTGCTGATAGTCATCCGATGCCGCCCCTTTTAGATAATCAACCAGTTGGTGGGTTGTAGGATAAGGTGGGCCCTGGGAACCATATTCTTCCAGGAAAGCTTTGATAGCGCCCTGCATTTCCGCTTCGCCCATATATTGCTTCAAGCCCCAGAAGACCCAGCTGGCTTTGTCATAAACGAGATATCCCTGCCCTTCGGCGTTGATTAGCGCAGGTTCGTCATCGTTGTCACTGGCCCGTCCGCCCAGATAACGACGAATGGTTCTTTCTTCCAAGAGGCGGCGCGCCTTCTTCCATCCAAACTTGGCCTCATACGCTGTCAGGGCAGAATTTTCAGTCAGGCCTTCGGACAGCACATTAAACCCTTTAGTCTCAGCTGGGACGATCTGATGACCGAACCACTGGTGCCCGATCTCATGCATGGTGACATAAGACGCAAAATCTACCGTTTCTGAATCTTCAGGATCACCTGGATCCCGCACAAAGCCGATATTTTCGGAAAAAGGTACCGTGCCAGCAAAGGCCTGGGCAAAATTCCGATAGGGAAATTCCATGATCCGGACCTGGCTGTATTGGTAGGGCCCGAATGTTTCAGTGAAGGTATCGAGCGACACTTTGGCGGCGTCCATCATCAGATCAATATTATAGTCGTGCTCCGCATGATAATAAATCGCCAAGTCAACATTTTGACCATTTGGATTCTCCCAGACATCCCGAGCCACTTCATAGTCAGCCGACATAAAGGCAAAGAAATTCATGATAGGATTAATGGCTTTGTAAGACCGGCAATGACGGTCCTTACCCTCTATTTGGATATCCTCACTCCCCATGAATTTCCCGGGCGCTATAGGAATTTGACCTGGGTCCGTGCAAACTCGGGCTTCAAAATCTACATAATCAGCTGAACGCATGAAGAAATTAAACTGACGCGCCTCCATGTCCGTCTGATCAGCTGCCTTTGGGAGCTCCGGCAATTCAAACTTCCGGCGCTTGTCCGGGTTCTGCATACGGCGCTCGTTGATACCCAACATTGGGAAAACTTGAGCGTTGTTGACAAACGTACCATTGCCCAGGACCGGACTATAATCGACCAAACGCGGCGGGTGATAATACATCTCAAAATCAAGTGAAAATTTGGCCCCTTCCGGTACAGGACGGTCAAATGTAAAAACCTGGTGGCGGCTGTCTTCCAGCTCTTTGATATTCGGACGCTCCGTGTTTCTTTTGGCCCCTGATACGGTCAATTTGCGAATATCTTCCTGATGAGAGGTCGGGACATTGACGATCAAATCCGTCAGCGGCGCGCCTGTCACATTTTCGATGACATAATTCCCCGTAAAGATGGCCTCGCCGGATTTCGGCATGATGTCCGCTTCGACTTTCACCGAACGGATTTTTGGTAACGGGGCCTCATATTCGTCACCAAACATCTTCTCATAGGCGACTAGCTCTTTCTCTTGTGCCTTTTCATTCTTGTAGTCGACCTTGTCATATGAGGTGAAAATTGTGCGGCCTGTGAACACAGCACCGATTAACAAAGCCACGCCCACCGCCAGAGATGCCGGTGAAATAGCACTTCGAATATTTCTGAACCGGCTGAGCAGCGAGGTCTGTAATCCGCGACGCCACAACCAGATAGAAACAAGCGCCAACAATCCGATGATCATTAGATTGTAAATCGACAACCATTTATAATCGAGCAAGCGCTCGAAACCGTTCATCTCGGAATAACGGCCTGCACTAAACTCACCCAGGTTCATCAGCGGATGGAAAAAGGGCAATTGCGGCACGGCAAACCCAAGCCCGATCAAAACGGCACCTGCGGCAAACATACCGACAATACGGTTGGGGGTGAAGTTTTGAACAAACAGGGCCAATCCGGCCAGAATCACAAAGGGAGCGCAAAAACTCACGAAGATAATACTGAAATAGGTCCCCAAATTAACATCAAGCGAGCCCAGCAATAACTGACACACAATGGCCACGATCATCGAGAAGGCGAACATGGTCAAGATTATGAGAGACAAAGACACCCATTTGCCGAGCAACATTTGCCAGTTTTTGACCGGGGTCGCATCAATGATTTCGTTAAACTTGGCCGTGCGTTCGCGCCAAAACAATTCGCCGCTAAAGAATATAGTAACCAGCAGTGCCGGCAGGGCAAAGCCGCCAATAGCTAAATTCGCCATGCGCCGACTTGTCGGATAGGTAGGATCCGGAGCAAACATCAAATCCTGAACCAGGCTGATAGTAATCAATGCCAATGCAATTCCGCAAAGAACATAGAAAGAGATTGAGCGGACAGACCCCACATAATCGGCCTTGATCCGAGCCATGAGTGTTTTGACACTACCCCCGGCGCCGAAGGACGGGGCGACCGACTGATAGGGAATATAGGCACTGCTACCCTCGTCGAGCGTAACAACGCCCTTTGTGCCTTTCGCCATAGTCCCACGTTTGAACAGCCGATAGGTCAATAGAAGCATACCAAGGCCCAAACCGCTCCATAGGAGCCTGTTCATCCCGAAATTGGACGAGAGCGAAACCAGTTCCGTATTGCGCTCGGCAGCAGGCCAATACCGAACCTCATCGCTCAAAGGTACAATACCGACCGGGTCAATGATGGCGGATAGCCATTTGGGCGCATCCGCAGCCAGGGTCAATCCAACAAAATAGAAGACAAGCAAGCCGATAGCGCTTACATAGACCAGCATTTTTCGCCGGGTCCAGGCCGCAATCAGCGCGTAAATCGCGGCGAATATAAACGAGTTTATAAAAACAAACAGAAATGTCGGGTGAAGAAAATAACTCAACTTAACGGGACCGAGAGATTCTTGATCAATCCAAGGCATGAACTGCCCGACAAATATCCCTAGCACTGCCGATGAAACACATAGAAAAGTCGCGAGCCAGGCCCCTAAAAACCTGGGAATAACCAGCTGTAGGTTTTTCACCGGTGTCGTATGAATGAGCTCCACCGATTTATGGACCTCATCCCGCATCATGCCGGTGACAACGAAAACCGATGCAAAAAATATCGCCAGAAAGCTTAAAAACGAAATCTGGTTAGCAAGTGTATAAGCGCCATTGGCTTTGATCCGCTCACCTGCTTCGAAAGACACCACGAACCAGTCAACGGCAATAATCGCAAAGCCCACCAAAAACATGATGAACATGACCACCCAGAAACTGATCTGACGAAATTGCAGCTGCCGTTCAAACTTGAAGAGGTTTCCAAACATGCCCGCCCCCTAAACCATGCCGTAAAGATTGGCGAAATAAGTATCCTCAAGGCCAGGATCCTTGTCCTGCACAAACCCCGTTTCCGGAGACTGGTCAGATAAGACACTGACGACAACTTTTCCTCTCAGATACCGGGTTGATAGAATTTTACCGTCATATTTTTCGGTCAGTTCAACCGACTCAGCTTTGCTAACGGTCTTACGCCAGACAGAAGATTTGATTTTCTCAAGGAGTTCTTCTGGTGCACCCCGGGCAACAATTTTGCCCTCGCCCATGACGGCCATATCAGGACAGAGAGCTCGAACATCTTCGACGATATGCGTAGAAAGAATGATTATTTTTTCCTCACCGGCTTCACTCAGCAGATCCAGGAAGCGCTGGCGTTGAAAAGGATCCAGACCGGCGGTCGGTTCATCTACAATCAAAAGCTTTGGGTCGCCTAACATGGCCTGAGCCACGCCAAAGCGCTGACGCATACCGCCAGAGAAACTGGCGACTGAAGCTTTCCGAAACTTCCTCAGATCAACTTGAGACAAAAGCTGGTCAATTTGTTCCTGACGTTCGGCCTTATTGGTCATGCCTTTTAATACGCCGATATGATGTAGCAGTTTCTCTGCACTCATCCGCGGGTAGACACCAAAGTCTTGAGGGAGATATCCAAGGGTTCGACGAATGACATCAGGATTTTTTACAATGTTCTCACCATTAAATGTGATCGTTCCCTCATCGGGTTTTTGCAAGGTCGCGAGCGTGCGCATCAGCGTGGACTTGCCTGCTCCATTCGGGCCCAAAAGGCCAAATAGGCCCGGCTTCAATTCCAGATTAATATTGTTAAGAGCGTGGATTTGCCCAAACCGTTTGTGAACGTTCTCGATATTTAGCATGGTTGTCCCTTATCGTTTTGCGATAAGGGTTAAATTGAAATTTATCGAAAATCAATAATGATTTTAAATTTTCTTTAACTGGCCTCTTCCAGGTCGTACATAGCCTCAGCAACCCCGGACAGAGCCGCAGCAAAAACAGGCGCGGAGAAATTCTCTAGATCTTCGATACGCTCGCCGATACCGATGGCGTGAATCGGAATCTGGAATTTGTCGGAAAGGGCCACCAAAACCCCGCCTTTGGCGGTACCATCCAGCTTGGTCATGATCAGACCTGTGACACCGGCCACATTCTGAAAAGCCTCGGTTTGCAAAAGCGCATTTTGTCCGACGGTAGCATCCAGCACCAATAAAGAATGATGCGGGGCGGTCTCGTCCTGCTTTTTGATAACACGGACAATTTTCGCGAGCTCATCCATCAGCTCTGTCCGGTTCTGCAGGCGCCCGGCCGTGTCGATCATCAAAACATCGTAATCATCGCGCTTGGCCCGCTCGATGGCATCATAAACCAGACCAGCCGCATCGCCGCCCTTTTTGCCCGACATAACCGGTGCTCCTGCCCGGTCGCCCCAGACTTTTAACTGCTCATCGGCGGCGGCTCGAAAAGTATCTCCGGCAACGATTAAAACCTTCTTGCCATCATCGGCCATGCGTTTGGCGATCTTGCCCAGCGTTGTGGTTTTGCCCGATCCATTGACCCCGACAAATAACATGATTTCCGGTTTAGCGCCGACCAGCTCCAAAGGCTTCTCGAGAGGCGTCAGGATTTCAGCGACAACATCCGCCAAAGCCACCTTAATTTCCATATCGGTAACTTCTTTGTCGAACTTATCCTTGGCCAGCAAGGTTGTGACTTTCGTCGCCGTGCCTATACCAAAGTCAGCTTGGATCAACAAATCCTCAAGATCTTCCAGTGCCTCATCATCCAGCTTGCGTTTATGGAAGACAGCCGTGATATTCTCGGACATACGAGAGGTAGATTTCTTGAGACCATCGGATATGCGTTCGAGAAACCCTTTTTGTTTCTTAGGCTGAAAGCTCTCAATCTTGTCCTCGGAGACCTGTACGGCGCGGGCCGCACGGATTTTCTCCATCTCGGCCTTTTCCTGCGCCTCTTTGAGCTCCGCCAGGCGGGCCGCCTCTGCGTCTTCTTCGGCCTTGCGGGCGGCTTCCTTTTCCGTCGCGATCCGGGCCTCTTCAGCCTCACGGGCCAAACGGTCGGCTTCCTGTTGTTTGCGCAGGGCCTCAGCTTCATCAGCGGCACGTTTTTCCGCCGCCTTAAGCGCCTTGGCTTCGGCCTTTTGGCGCTCTTTCTCTTCCTTGGCTTTGCGCTTGGCCTCTTCAGCCTCCGCCTTTTTGCGTGCCTCCTCTTTGGCCTTAGCTTCCCTTTCAGCCTGCTCGGCGGCTTCACGGGCTTTGCGTTCGGCTTCAAGCTTGGCTTTTTTCTCTTCTTCGAGTTTGGCGAGGCGTTTGCGTTCTTCTTCTTCTGCCTTTTTCTTTTCTTCTTCGAGGCGCTTTAATTCCGCCTGACGCTCAAGCTCTTTCTGACGCTGTTCTTCGGCCAGGCGTTTGGCGGCCTCAACATCCTTTTTGGCCTGCGCTTCGGCGCGCTGGCGTTCTTCCTCTTCGATGCGGGCCTGTTCGGCCTCATCGACTTTCTCGACAAGACCGGCATCCTCATCTTGTTCCCGGGCAGACTTCAAAGCGGCCGCGTTAATGGCCGCCATCCGGGCCGCCATTTTTTCATCAAGAAGCTTTTGCTCCTCGGCTTTTTTGGCAGCTTCTTCGGCCTGCTTATCCTCCTTGGACTTGCGCCCAAAGAGCTTGCTCATGAAGCCTTTTTTCTTCTTTTCTTCAGCCATTGACGACTCGCCCTTTCGCGTTCCCGCCCTCATAGCCTGTCAGTTCCACTTTGGCAAAGCTTCCGGCAGGCGGTGGATTATCCACGGCAACCAATGTAAAATCCGGCAAACGTCCCAAACCAGTCTCTTCAAATAGGGCCTCGTCCTGTTGGCCTGCTCTGGCTTCGATATGGGCGCGTTTCTCTAATTCGCCTTCTTCGCGAAGAGCCTTAGCCCGGGCTTTGATGATATCGCCTTTGACGGACGGCATTTTCGCAGCGGGAGTGCCCTCACGCGCAGAATATGGAAAGACATGCAACCAGGGAATACCAATCTCGGAAATAATTGCGCGGGAATTTTCGAACATGGCGTCGTCCTCGGTCGGGAAGCCCGCAATCATATCAGCCCCGAAGGTGAATTCCGGGCGGACAGCCTTGATCCGCTTGCAGAGCTCAATGGCTTCATCGCGGGAGTGACGGCGCTTCATACGTTTTAGGATCATGTCATCACCGGCCTGCAGAGAGAGATGCAAATAAGGCGTCATGCGAGGGCTAGTTGTCAGCGCCTCGAACAGCGCATCATCAATTTCTGCCGGATCAATGGACGACAGACGCAGGCGCTTCAAATCCGGGACAAGTTTTAAAACCCGCCGTACCAGATCGCCCAAAGGCGGGGTGCCGGGCAGATCCTGCCCCCAGCTCGATAAATCAACCCCGGTCAAAACAACCTCGCCGAACCCCTGCTCCACAAGCGACTTCACATGGGCAACAACTTCGCCTGCCGGCACAGAACGCGACCCGCCCCGACCATAAGGAATGATGCAAAAGGTACAGCGGTGATCACAGCCGTTTTGTACCTGCAAGAAAGCGCGCGTCCGGCTCTGGCTCTTTTCTGGCGTGCGATTACCACCGGAGATCAGCTGTGGTGCGGTCTCGCGCACGGACATAATATCATTGACCTTGACCTTGGCGCCTCCAAACAAAGCCTCAGGGTCGAAATTGGCCGCATGCATTTTCTCTTCATTGCCAATGACCAGATCCACTTCGGGCATATTGGCAAATTCATCCGGATTAATCTGGGCTGCGCAACCGGTCACGATGATCTTGGCGTCAGGGTTGTCGCGTCTAGCTTTGCGGGCCGTCTGTCGGCTCTGGCGGACAGCTTCATTGGTCACAGCGCAAGTGTTGATGAAGACGGCGTTCTTCAGCCCTGCATCGCGGGCGTGGGACGCCATCACGTCGCTTTCATAGGCGTTGAGGCGGCATCCAAGTGTTATAATTTTCGGCTGCGTTGACATTGGGTCGCTATGTGGCCCTGACAAACCCTATGGTCAAGACGCATCTGCTCCTTTAAGGCGCGTCGGTAATGTTATCTCGACTCAAACAAATGGTTCCGCTGAGTGTGCGCCAAGAGATCAAGCGCCAGATGGCTGCGCGCGAGGACCGGCGCGATCCCATCACCACACCGCGCGTGCCGCCACGGGCAGAAACGCTGATTGGCGGCGGCGATTTCGAGCATGTGGGTGACGAGTTTTTTGACATTCTGAAACGTCACGGTCTGTCACCAGACATGCAGATATTGGATGTGGGCTGCGGGCAAGGCCGCATGGCCCGGCCCATGGTTGGGTTTCTCACCAACGGAAGTTATCAAGGCTTTGATATTTCCAGCGACGGCATTGACTGGTGTCAGCTTCATTACGCTGATCAGCCAAACTTTCAGTTCATCCATATACCCGTTTACAACAAACGCTATAATCCCGGCGGCGCAGTTCAAGCGTCAGACTTTGTTTTTCCCTATGAGGATGAGCGATTTGATCTGGTGTTTCTGACGTCCGTTTTTACGCACATGTTTGCCGATGACGTGCGACAATATCTGGCCCAAATTCAGCGGGTGCTAAAACCGGGTGGCAAAGCGCTCATTACCTGGTTCCTCCTTAATGAAAAATCTTTGTCGGCGGAAAATCCCATACTGAACTTTGCCTTTGAATTTGATGATGTAAGCCGTACGACGACGCCCAAAACTCCAGAGGCGGCACTCGCCTTTGATGAGGGTTTTGTGCGGGGACTATATGAGGAACTAGGCCTGAGCATAGAGACGGTTGAATACGGCCATTGGGCCCAGGCGGATAGCACGTTTCAGCTACAGGATATGGTTGTCGCAGTTAAATAAGCGCGAATTAAACCACGGCTTCCTGCTCAAGCTCCACCGGCCCAGTCATGATGACGTGGTCATCCGCTTCCCGCCATTCAATGAAGAGCGTACCGCCGTCCACTTCCACTTCCATTTTTCGGCTTCCGCGTTTTTGGCGGACGGCCGCGACCACGGCAGCGCAGGCACCCGTCCCACAGGCGAGCGTCATACCGACGCCCCGCTCCCAAACTTTGAGGCGCATTTTGTCTGGCGCATCGACGCGGGCAAAGCCTATATTGGCCTGTTCCGGGAAAAGCGGATGAAACTCAATCATAGGTCCGATTTTATCGGGGCGAGCCCGCTCAAAATCCTCCACGAAAAACACGCAGTGCGGGTTGCCCATGGAGACAGCACCCGGATTGGACAGGACCGGATTATCAATGGGCCCGACCTTGACGTCGATATGATGGGTATGCATGGGCTCTTTCAGTGGCACCTGATCCCACTCAAGCTTGGGTGGCCCCATATTCACGGCCACCTGCATATCACCAACCTCCATGCCTTTGGGGACACGACATCGCAGCAGGCCGTCATTGGTCTCGACGATCACTTCTTCTTTGTCGCTTTCACGTAAGACCAGCCAAGCAATACAGCGCGTGGCATTTCCGCAGGCATCCACCTCGAACCCTTTCTGGTTCCAGATTTCCATGAAGACGTCAGCACCTTGGGCTTTGGGGGTTCGCATGACGATGACCTGATCCGCGCCCTTTGGACCCATGGTCGAACTGCCCGGTTTGGAAATAGCCTCCACCCGCTCAGGCGTCAGCTCAAAACGGGGCCTTTCACGCGCGTCGAATACTGCAAAGCGGTTTCCGGCACCGTTCATGATCAAAAACTTCATCCTCGTCATATAGTCACCCTTGCCCCGGCGCGCAATCTGCGCTTTTATCCCAGCGACTAAAATTATTACAACAGAGGGAACGGCATGACATTCTCAAAACTTACATCCAGCCTACTGCTGGGGACCGCACTCATCCTGACGGGATGTGGCGATAGCAACAGCACATCCGATAAAAAATCTTCAGCGAAATCAGAACAGACCATGACAAAAAGAAAAGCACGCGCCAGCCAGGCGATCTCTTATACCGAAGCCGGCAAAACCGATGAGGACCACCTTTGGCTGGAAGACGTTGAGGGCGCAAAGGCACTGGAACAGGTGAAGGCCTGGAACTCGGCCAGCGAGCGCCATCTTAAGAGCGGGCCTTATCAAGGTATATTTGATGATCTTTTGGCTATTTATAACTCACCGGAGAAAATCCCATACGTTTCCTATCGACGAGGTCAGGCCCATAATTTTTGGCAGGACGAAAACAACACGAAAGGTGTCTGGCGCAAAACCACGCTCGAAAGTTATATGTCGGATAGCCCAGAATGGGAAACAATCCTTGATATTGACGCGCTCGCCGAGAAAGAGGGTAAGAACTGGGTCTATAAAGGTAATAGCTGTTTTGCGCCGGCCTATCTTCGTTGCATGGTCAATCTCTCGGATGGTGGCAAAGATGCCGTAACGCGCCGGGAATTTAATTCCCAGACCGGCAACTTTATCAAAAACGGCTTTGAACTTCCTGAGTCGAAAGGGTCCACGGCCTGGCTCGATAAAGATCATTTAGTCGTGGGAGTCGACTTCGGTGAAGGCACAATGACTGACTCAGGCTATCCGATGATAACAAAACTTTGGAAACGCGGCACACCCCTATCAGAGGCTCGCGAGCTTATGCGGGGTGAAAAATCTGATGTGGGGGTTTGGCCGAGTACGATTGAAAATGCAGACGGCCAAGATGAGATTTTTGTTGTCCGTTCTAAAACATTTTACACGTCAGAGTTTTTCTGGATTCCGCAATCTGGAGACAATGCTTTTAAACCAGTGAAAATGCCTATTCCCGAAAAAAGCAATCCCAGCGGTCAGTTTAAAGGCCAGGTTTTGGTGAGCTTGCAAGAAGAATGGCGCGGATTTAAATCCGGCGCACTTGTTTCGTTCAGTGTTGCCGATTTCATGGAGGACGGCAAAATTGATGAAATCCATGAAGTTTTCACACCAGGAGCAAGGCAGTCCATAGGCGGCTTCGGCATTACCAGAGAAGCCCTTTTGATGAGTATTTCTGACAATGTGGCCGGCACAGCCTTTGCCTTCAAGTTCACCGATGGCAATTGGAGCAAACAGAAACTGGACTTCCCAGAAAACGGAACGATATCGATCGGGTCCACGAATGAAAAAGAGTCTGTCGCTTTCGTCAATACAGAGAGCTTTTTGGAACCCGATACACTTTGGACGATCAACACAAGAAGTATGAAAATCACCAAAGCGCGCTCGCTTCCGAGCTGGTTTGACTCTTCGGAAATGGTCGCCGAACAAAAATTCGTCAAATCGAAAGATGGGACAAAGATCCCTTATTTCCTGGTTCACAGTAAGGATGTGAAACTTGATGGAACCAACCCAACGGTATTATATGGTTATGGAGGTTTTCAGGTATCACTCAACCCGAGTTATAGCGGCACACTTGGCAAGGCCTGGTTAGAACGCGGTGGCGTTTATGCTTTGGCCAATATCCGAGGCGGAGGAGAATTTGGACCAGACTGGCATCAAGCAGGCCTGAAAACAAAACGTCAGGTTATTTATGATGACTTTATCTCTGTGGCAGAAGATCTGATAGCCAATAAGGTTACGAGCCCGGAACACCTAGGCATTCACGGTGGATCCAATGGCGGGCTGCTCATGGGCGTGATGATGACCCAGCGTCCGGACCTGTTCAACGCTGTTGCTATCGGCGTTCCGCTTCTGGATATGAAACGCTATCATAAACTTCTGGCCGGCGCTTCCTGGGTTGGCGAATATGGCGACCCGGATGATACTGGTGCGGAGGGCGATTATATTCGCAATTTGTCTCCTTATCACAATATCGTCGCCAACACGGAATATCCGGTGCCGTTGATTTACACCTCGACCAAGGATGACCGCGTCCATCCGGGCCATGCCCGTAAATACGCGCAACGCCTAGCCGATCACGGGTACAAATTTTATTATTATGAGAATATCGATGGCGGGCACTCAGCGGCAGCCAACCTCAAAGAATCCGCCAATAACCAGGCTATGATCTACACTTATTTTGACAAAGCGCTGCGTTAGATTAAACCGAACAAAACCATAAAAAACCCCGCCTCGCAGCGGGGTTTTTCATGGACACGCATTGTCATTCTTTAATCCAGGAAATCATCAAACAAGGAAATCATTCGCCGTGGCGTCAATGGCATCCTGCAGTGAGTACCACTGGGCGTCCCCGCCAAACCAGAAGCCATCAATATCGGTCAACGTATCTGTGCCATTGGCGTGATTAACTGTGTAGGTCCCATCGCCATTGTCGAAGATCGCATAATCATTGATCGAACCATCATAGTCGGCCTGATTATAATCACCGCCATTGCCGTCGATAATGTCGTCGCCAGCGCCGCCAAAGAAGACATTATTGATGTTCGATCCAACCAGAACATCATTACCGTCTGTACCCTCTTGAAAGGGTTGATCAACAGGGCCTCCGCTATTGGCAAGGGCATCTGCCAGTGAATACCACTGTCCTTCGCCACCAAACCAGAAGCCGTCTATGTCTGTTAGAGTATCTGTGCCCAGTGTTGGATGCGCGACTGTGACCGTCCCGTTATCATTTTGTGTGATGGTGTAATCGGCTAAAGCGCCATCATAGTCGACCTGATTATAGTCACCGCCATTGCCGTCAATTGTGTCATTTCCCGAACCCGGAGAGAAGACGTTGTTGATATCTGAGCCGACCAGCGTGTCGTCTCCGTCCGTACCAAATAAAAACGGCTCTGAAGCGACTTCAGTCACCGAAAGACTATAGTCACCAAATTGATCCAACTGGCTGAACGGGCTGGAGTCAACCGTATCGGTAACAACGAAAATCTGTCCGGTTTGCGAAGCTGTAACCTCAATAGAACCGTTAGCAATGACGTCAATCTCATTGCCGTTTCCATCAAAAATTCTGAGCAATGGGGTAAGAACGCTATCGCCCGTGGCAGTCATATCTATCAAGACAGTTTGTCCCGCAATCACATCAACTGTGAAAACATCCTGATCATCCGGTAAATTTATGACTCCGGCGATAGTTTCGCCGACAGACAAGCTCGTAGCCGCTGCAAAATCATTCCCGAAATCATCTCGAGAACTTTCGGAAACCAGCGTATATTCGCCGGGCATTGGCTCCGTTCGGAAACCAAAATTCCGCACAGCCACAAAATATTCGCCATCATCCGGTACTGAGAAAAATACCGGCCCCTGACTCGGGGCCCCTGTTGGTCCGGCAACGCCGCTAGAAGCCAAGGTATTACCATTGCTGTCGACGATACTAAGCGCCACGGATGTGGTCGTATCAATCGTATTGAATTGTAAAATGTCGCCAGGCTGGGCATTAATCGCGATCCAGTCGACATCGCCTCCAATTTCTATGGCTGACAACAAGCTCCCGCCATCGCCCTCAATGACTGCAGTCGTAGAGGCGTCATTGGCAATGTCGCCCGTTGGAGAAGGCGGCAACCCAAAAGCCTCTGGCGTCAATGTACCGCCAAATTGATCAAAAATAATGATATCGCCATTGCCCAGATCCAATGTCGTTCCGCCCCGGGTAATGATAATGTTCAAATCGCCAAAGTTATCGAATCCAAAAGCATCTAGATTAATTCGGTCGCCATTATCAGAATCAAACTGCCGGATGGTGACCCGGCCTGAACCCGGAGTGATGATGAAGTTGTCTGCGCCGCCCTGACCAAAAAATGTCTCATTATTCGCGTCACCAGAAATAAAGGTGTCATCGCCTTCGCCACCTTCAAAAATGACAAAGTCGGAATCGCCGGCAGAGGCAATGAGAACGTCATTGCCATCACCGCCCTCAACTCGGTTGATCGCGCCGCTGCTATCGATGATATCGTCGAACGTGGAGCCTATCAGAGTTTCTATATTTTGAATAGAATCGCCCTGAGCCCCGGCATAACCATTGCCGAAACCGTCAATGTCGATAGCCTGATCAGCACTAGCATAAGAGAGTGTGTCGCGCCCCGCACCCCCATCAATCATATCTGCGCCGAGTGAACTGAAAATAGTATCATTTCCGTCCAACGCATTGATCACATCATCACCGTCAGTTCCAAAGAGTTGGTCATTACCATCGGTCGCTGTATTTGGAGACGGCCCGGCAAGTTCCAAAGCCTGTTCCAAAGAGTACCAGTTTTGTTCTCCGTAAAACCAGAATCCTTCGATACTGGAGAGCGTATCTGTGCCCAAAGTCGGGTGTGAAACCGTGATGTTCCCATTGCTGAGCCGAACAAAAGTATAGTCGGTTAGATTGCCCGCGTAATCCACCTGATCATAAACACCATCTGTGCCTTGAAATAAATTGTCCCCGGGCTGGTTTAAAAATACGGCCATGCGCTCTCTCCACATTTATGATTTATAAACCATAAATTATGCAATCCGTATGCCAATTGATTGCTTTAGGTTGAGTATTAAAAATGAAATCGAGCAAAAACCCATTCTGGACAACTTGCTATCTCGAGTGTAGGAGGCGGCCCATGATGACATGTTCAATATCGTATTACCCGCAACAAACCGCCTCATAAGGCGGCGGGTTTGGCATGTGATCATCATTCATCAACCTCGCTAATGGGCGGGGTTTTTCTTTGATGGGCTCGGCCACGAGCCGTCAAAGGAGACAAACAATGTATAAATCAAACGAAGAACTGGATCGCATCGCCCGCGGTGTTATCAGCCGGACCTTGCCCAAATCCGAGTGGACGCACGCCGCCCATTTCGCGGCAGCTATCTGGTTGCTCGAAAATAAGAGTTATGATCCGTTTCGCGAGATGCCGGAAATGATCCGGCGCTATAATGAGGCGACAGGCGTCCCGAATACAAAGACGAGTGGCTATCACGAGACCATCACCATCGCGTCTCTACGAGCCACCAAGGTAATCATGATGGCCGCCCCACCGGATACGCCCTTATTTGAAATCACGAATACCCTTTTGGCATCCGAGTTTGGAAAATCTGATTGGGTGCTGGATTACTGGCACAAGGAAACGCTATTCTCACCACTGGCGCGCCGCAAATGGGTCGACCCGGATAAGGCACAATTACCTTTTTAGGGCTTGCGTCGAGATAAGTGCGCTCATAGTTTGACCCGAAGAAATATAAGGGGAATTTCATGTTTCAGACATGGCAGGCGATCACGCTTTGGAAACGCGTCATTATCGGACTTATTCTTGGGATGATTGTGGGTCTCACAGCACATTATGTTGGTGGCTCTGGCGCATCGTCATTTATTACCACTTGGATAAAGCCTTTTGGCGATGCCTTCGTACGATTGATAAAAATGCTAATTGTCCCTCTGATCGTGGTGACTTTGGTCTCCGGCGTGATAGCGATGGGCGACCCCAAAAGACTGGGCTCTTTGGGCGTCAAAACAATCGCCCTATATCTCGGCACAACGCTTTTTGCGGTGACGCTTGGACTTATTTTCGGGACGATTTTCCAACCTGGAGTCGGTATGGACTTCACAGGTGTAGACGAAGGCACAAGGGCTATGCTGGCGGAACGCGTTTCGCAGGACACACCTTCTCTTACCCAACGTATATTAGCCATAATCCCGACCAACCCGATTAAAGCCATGGTTGAGAACGATATCATCGCGGTGATCTTTTTCTCGATCCTCATAGGCGTCGGGATTCTGGCCATGAAAGAAAAGGCCGAACCGCTGAAACAATTTTTCATCAGTGCTGAGGAAGTGGTCATGAAGATCACGCTTTTCGTCATGGAACTCGCGCCTATTGGCGTCTTTGCTCTGATTGCCTGGATTATGGGTGAGATGGGGCTTGGTATTCTCAAAGCACTCGGCAAGCTGACCATCGCACTCTATCTTGCCTGTATCGTTCACATCGTCCTGGTTTATGGCGGCATTCTGATCCGTACGATCTTGCGCCTGCCCATGAAACGTTTCTTCAAAGGTATTTTGGATGCTCAAGGCGTGGCCTTTTCAACAGCCTCTTCCAGCGCAACGCTTCCAGTTTCTATTTCCTGCGCCCAGCACAATCTGGGCGTTGATGAATCTGTGGCAGGTTCTGTTCTACCGCTTGGTGCAACGATCAATATGGACGGAACAGCTATCTATCTTGGCCTCATCGCTTTATTCGCGGCCCAGGCTCTGGGCATTCCATTAGGTATGGCGGATTACGCTTTGATTGCATTTACAGCCACTCTGACGTCGATCGGTGCGGCGGGCATTCCGTCCGCAAGTCTTTTCCTCGCTTTTGCTGTGCTCGGAACTTTCGGAGTAACCCTCGACCAATATACGTTGGTCGTCGCGTTTATCCTGCCATTCGATAGAATTCTGGACATGATGCGAACACTGACCAATGTCACCGGAGATCTGGCTGTCGCCAGTACGGTTGCGAAGTGGGAAAATCAGTTGGACGAAGACGTCTTCCGGGCTGAGTCAGTCCACTAGAAACGAATGGTCGCGCCCACCTCTATGATTAATGGTGATGCCCACCTGGCCCGTGGGCGTGCCCATGGGCAATTTCTTCCATCTCGGCCGGACGCTTTTCCATCACTTCGATATCGAAGTGTAATTCCACGCCTGCCAGCATGTGATTGCCGTCGATATACACTTCATCGCCATCAACCTTCATGACTGTAAAGACAGGGGCGCCGGGCCTTTGTTCTGTTTGAAACTGCATGCCTTCTTTAATATCCGTTCCAGCCGGAAATTGGCTTTTCTGAACCTTTATACGGAGTTCGTCATCGACCGGCCCATATCCTTCATCTGGGGAAACGACGATCGTTTTTTTATCGCCCACGTCAAGGTCAGGGAGGACTTTGTCCAGACCTTTAACGATATGGCCCTTGCCCAGCATGACATAAAGCGGTTGTCCGCCGGCTGAGCTATCAATCTCATTTCCGTCTTTGTCCTTGAGCGTATAGTGAAAGGCGACAACTGTCGGTATGGCCATGATCAACTCCTATATACGCCTAGCCGCGTGACAGAAAACAGCAGAACGCGCAAGCCTAAACCACTTTTTAGGAAATTCCCTGCACAGGAAAGACTATGAAATTCAGGCACCACATTGTTACGGCTCTGGTCAGTGTTTTGCTGGCCGCCTGCGCGTCATCCTCGACCACGCCGCAGCCGGAAACCGTCATGGTGACAACACCTGCCGGCCCGACAACAGGCCTCGTCGACAAAGTCTATTTTTCACAGAAAGACCCGCGCTGGGCGAGTAACCGTCTGGGCAAGACGAGCGACACCATGGAAACAGACGGATGTCTGGTGTCAGCTACGGCCATGGTGCTCGGCAATCTGGGTTTTGAAACCGACCCGGGTGATCTCAACAAACGCCTGACCGCCGTTGATGGCTACACCAATCAAGGCTGGCTGATCTGGAGCGCCATTGACAAAGTCACCGCCAACGCTGCCACGGCTCGTTATTATGACGAGGTCAGCAATGAGATCATTGATGGCTGTATTGCCGATGGATATTATCCCCTTGCCCGCTTCATCCTGCCCAATGGCCGATCCCATTGGTCGGTGATTATCCGTCGCTCAGAGTTCGGCTATCACATGCGCGACCCGCTTCACCCTTCGGATCAACCGCTGATTTTTCCGCAAACCGTCGACGCGTTCAAAGCGCTCCGGTGTGTTGGCCTTAAACAGCCGCAATAATCCGGCACCAAAAAAAGCTTTTTGGTTGGGACAAAATTTGCTACCGTGGCCTCTCATCTGCTTAAGGATGTCGATTTAAAATCGGGGTGTAAAAATGAAAATCAAATTTATTCTCGCCGTGGTCTTCACGGCGTTGGCTGTATGTCTGTTATCTTCGATACAGACCGCAAATGCTCAACAATCCGGCGCCCAGGCGTCCTCCTATGTCGGACCTGTCACCAAAGTCATATTCAAGAACGGGTATTTTGAGAAAAACAATCAAGGTGGCTGGGATGAATATTTGCTCAATGACCAATTGAGGTTTCCATTCAGAGAAACAGGCAAGAATAGCAACTCAGTATTCCTGCGAAATGACCAGCTCGGCGTCAATATAGAACTTAATATGGCAACAGGTGAAATATGGGCTGAATGGCCAGGAAAGCTGCGCCATATGATGCACAAGATAACCGATGTCCGTAATGAAGCGCCAGAACCACCACCTGCAATTCCGCCCATGACACCAGTGACACCACCAATTTTCACATCTCCTGGCAATAGCAGCGGGCTCGCCGCGCATTCCATCCTGTATTCAGGCGGAGAATTGAAAAAAAGCGGAGAGGAATGGGAAGATCATCGCAAGAACTCTGACGCTGTTCATTTCTATGACGTTCTGTCCGAAAGTGGCAGCGAAATATATCTCTACAGCGATACGTCTAAACGGCTTTACCGAATTGATGTGATGGGGCAGCAGATTTTCATGGCTGCCAATGGTGGAGCCATGAATTATTATTCTTCCATCACCGGTATAAGCGGCGTTTCCAGCAATCCTCCCAGCATCCCAACACCAGGCATGCTGTCGCAATCTGAAATTAGAGCTTGTCTTATATCAGGTGGCAGGATTGAAAAAGCCGGATACATGGGGGCGGAGCGCTGCACACGCCCTTACGCGGATGGCGGAAAAGCCTGCACCGACAGCAGCCAATGCCAGGGTCAATGCCGGACCGATACAAACAGTGCCAACAGTTCATCGATTGTGGGTGTTTGTCAAATGGATGACAATCCATTCGGATGTTTCGCCGAAGTCAAAAACGGACGAACGGAACCGGCACTTTGCGTAGATTAATCAATCAGTCACATTTCGATTTAAAAACGAACCTCACTATGGCACAGTCCAATCTGCTTCTGACACCCGCGTGGTGATCAATTTCAATCTGATCACAGATTAATCATCGATACCGC
>JAHDBU010000022.1:0-3672 GCA_020630275.1 Hellea sp. | reverse complement strand
GACACCCGCGTGGTGATCAATTTCAATCTGATCACAGATTAATCATCGATACCGCTGCCCGAACTTCATCATTTTATAAAACTGATAGGACGGGTCTGCGGGGCCGGGCGTGGCGATATGGGTGGCCGCAATCATAGGATGGTCCATAGCCGTCTGTGTTGGGTCGTTGAAATAGGCCCAATCAGCCCCGGCGGCGCGAAGTGAAAATTTCCACACCCCGTCGCGTCGCTCATAATTATCGAAATAGCGTCCACCCACCAAAAGATCGACAGAATTCCCCTCTTCATTTTTAAAGCGGTGAAAGGCGATCATATAGACCTCCCCCTCGGCGTAATCACCATCCAGCTCAATATTGATGGAAGTAATATTGTGATGCAGAATTTCCATGGGCTTTTGGATTTCGGGCAGCATGTCGATAAACTCCATGGCCGGGCCTTTGAAAAAAGAGCCATGATCATCAAAGGCATCCTCATGATAAAGGCTGCGCATTTTCACATGGTCATGCCGATCGGCGGCGTTGCAATAAGCATAGAGCAGCTCCGTGATCTCGTGTTTGTCCAGCATGGCATTAATGCGGTCATCGCGTGTCATAAATGTCCTCCCTTTTCTCGCGTCTTAGCATAAAAGATAAAATCTGTATAAGTTCTTGTTTTGTTCTTTTTCTTATGATAAACGCTAGCATGGCTGTCCAAATGTCCACCGTTGCCTTTGATGGCACAAATGCCCGGCACATTGATGTGCAGGTGCAGATTACAACCAGTAAAAATGGGCTCGCCATTGTCGGTTTACCGGACAAAGCGGTCTCAGAGAGCAGCGACCGGGTTAAGGGGGCTTTCTCGTCGCTCGGCTTTATGCTGCCACACCGGCGGACCATTGTTAATCTGGCCCCGGCTGATATCCCCAAAGAAGGCGCGCATTTTGATCTCCCAATCGCCTTGGCCCTGATGGCCGCCATGGGTGTTTTGCCGGAAGACGCTATTTCGGACTGGTGTGCCATTGGCGAATTATCTCTGGATGGGTCGATCACCCGCGTGCCGGGGGCCCTGCCCGCCGCCGTTCGAGCCAATGCACAAGGATTGGGTCTGATTTGCCCGGAGGATAACGGCCCCGAAGCCGCCTGGGCCGGTGACTTACCCATTCTGGCGCCCAATAATCTGGTTCAGATCCTTAATCATTTTCGCGGCCGGCAACTCATGAGCCGACCCATACCGGGCGAATTACTGGATGGCAGCAGCCCTCTCGACATAAAGGACGTTCGCGGCCAGGAAACCGCCAAGCGCGCCCTCGAAGTCGCAGCCGCTGGGGGCCATAATATGCTCATGGTCGGCCCACCTGGGTCTGGTAAATCCATGCTGGCCGCGCGCTTACCGGGATTATTACCGCCATTGACGCCCACGGAACTCCTGGATGTTTCCATGGTTCATAGTATTGCGGGGCTGCTAGAGCGTGGACAACTTTCCCGGGTGCGTCCGTTCCGCGATCCGCACCATTCGGCATCCATGGCGGCCATGGTTGGCGGTGGGATCAAAGCCAAACCGGGCGAAGCCTCATTGTCTCATCGCGGCGTATTATTTTTAGACGAGCTCCCTGAATTTACGGCGCAGGTTCTGGATAGCCTGCGACAGCCTCTAGAAACTGGCGAAATCACTGTTGCTAGAGCCAACGCCCACGTTACCTATCCGGCACGGTTTCAATTGATTGCCGCCATGAATCCCTGTCGTTGTGGCACGGCAGGCGCGAACGGGATTGCCTGCCGCCGGGGAGAGCGCTGTGCTATAGACTATCAATCCCGCGTGTCAGGACCTTTTATGGATCGGATGGATATTCAGATTGATGTGCCAGCCGTTACACCCGCCGACTTAGCCCTACCGCCTGACAAAGAAGGTTCAGCCGAGATTGCGGCTCGTGTGGCTGCGGCACGTCACATTCAAATGGAGCGCAATGGAGGCCTAAATAACGCGGAACTCCCCCAAAACCGTCTCGAACATGTGGCAGAGCCGTCCTATGATGGGCGAAAACTACTGATACAGGCCGCTGAAACCTTAGGATTGACGGCGCGCGGATATCATCGTGTTTTAAGGCTTGCCCGCACATTGGCAGACCTATCTGAAAGTGAGTCTGTACAGCGATTGCATATCGCCGAGGCCTTGTCATTGCGACGGGCCCGAAAAGGTCTAAAATCAACGCCTCAGAACAGCAGAAGTTTTCGATCTGTTAAGGATTGAACCCGAGTGCCCCTCGCCGCTTGAATAATTTACCTTTTTGCCCGTTTGGTAATACAAAATTTAGATAAATCTCCCAATATGCATCCTCGAAATGCTCGCCATTCACGGTGTCGCTAAGAATTGAGGAATGCATGTCAAACGATCATATTTTTGCCGCGCAAATGTGGTCCTGGGCCGACCCGATGATCAAACGGGATAGTCACGGACGTATTTTGATCGTCAATGCCGCCTTCCTCCAACTCTATGGGGGCACGGTCGAAGCTTGGACTGGTAATCCTATTGATGGATGGCCCGCCCCTAAAAGCCCGGGCGAGATGTCTCGTTTTGAATCGCGAATTCCGCTACCGACGGGCGGCGAAACCGTCTATGACTGGATGGAGTGTACCCATCAGGACGGCACCGCCGTCGCTATGGCTCGTGACGTCACCGTTTATGCGCTTGCCCAACAGGCACCAGCCGCTCCGGTTGTCCCGGAAACCTCGGGAGCGCCCGCAATGCAATCGGACCCGATCGCTGTCTCGGAACCCTTTGAACAAGCCTCGGTCATGGAACAACAAAATCTGACCGTTCAAAACGACTTAGCAGCCCTCTCACCCATGGCTCAAACCATCCACGCCGACCCGATGCCTGTTGCGGCCGCGATTGAAACCGCGCCTACCCCCGAGCCTGCACCATCGATAGCGGCGGATCCGGCGTCCATACCCATAGCCGACCCCCAGACACCGCTTGCTGTACCCGTTGCCGCGGCAGCAGTCGCCACCGCGGCTGTCGCTACTGCCGCCTCCGCTCAGGCTGCTGACCCGGTCATTGCGAGTCCAGCTCCAGCGCCAACACCTATGCCCGCACCCGTTCAGGCAGAAACCATGCCTGTCACTCAACCCGAGACGCCGATTGCAGCTCCCGTTCCTGCTGCACCGCAATCCGCACAACTGGTTGCCGATGCTGCGCCCGTTCAGGCTGACGAGCGAGCCTATGAAAAACGCGCTCTGCCGATCGAGAATGAAGACGCCATCCTGGGGAATAACTGGCGCGACGCCGTTATCGCAAAAGCCGTTGGCGTTGAAGACGAGTCTGCGACCACCGAAGGCGAGAGCGAAGCCCCCATAAACGCTACCGGGAATAATGGACAACAGATAAAAGTCCTTCTGGCCGAAGACAACGCCATTAATGCCTTGCTGACACGGACATTGCTCGAAGCTGACGGATGTCACTGTGACGTGGTTGAAGACGGCGCGCTCGCTGTAGAAGCCGTTAAGAACAATGAATATGATCTTGTTTTTATGGACATGCGCATGCCGAATATGGACGGCCTGGAAGCCACGCGTAAAATCCGCTCCATGGGTTATAACGCCAAGACACTACCGATTGTTGCCCTCACAGCCAACGCCTTCGACGATGATCGTAACGCCTGTTTTGATAGCGGCATGAATGACTTCATGACCAAGCC
>JAHDBU010000021.1:18026-24511 GCA_020630275.1 Hellea sp. | reverse complement strand
CACCAACGGTAATTTCAACCGTAGTGGTCTCACAGTTCGGGGTTGGTGTGCTCATGTCACACAGCTCATACTCAACCGTGTAGACACCCGGCTGAACCGTCGCATCAGTCGCAACAGCACCTGTGGCTGGATCAAGCGTAATACCCGCTGGCCATGTACCTACTTCAGAGATGGTCGCGTTGACACCCAGGTCAACAGCTTCGCCGTTCACCGTATCATTTGTGGTTACATCAGCAACCGCTGTTGGGTTCGCCGTGCCAGAAGTGGCTGTACCTGTATCTGTATCTGGGACGATGTCTGCACCGACGGTGATTGTCACTGTTGCTGTTTCGCAGATTGGAGTGGGCGTGCTTAAATCACACAGCTCATACTCCATTGTATATTCACCTGGAAGGATTGATGTACCGTCATATTCAACCGCACCTGTTGTCGGGTTCAAAGAAAATCCGGCCGGCCAAGTACCAACTTCTGATACGGTAGCATTTCCTCCTGCACCAAGTGTGACCGGATTTCCCGCAATATTGTCGTCCGAAGTAACATTAGCAACAGCCGTCGAAGATGTACCAGATGTAACGCCACCACTATCATCTTCCACTCCAACCGGCGGAGGAAGAACGGTAATCATTACGGTTTCATCGGTAGTTAAAGTCTCACCTGCACTAAAAAAACTATCGCTACCTTCGACGGTAACCTCACCGGTCAATGTTGTTGACCCGACTGGTAAAGTAGAATCGCCTGCAACAAATGAACGAATAGCCGTTCTGACTGTCGCACTCCCGCCGAGTTTCGCTGAATAAGACCCATTCAATTCTGTTAGGGTTTGACCATGATCGTTTGTTTCACTTTGAAGTGTGAAGTCCTGAGTGGCCTCATTAGAAGCCACATAACAAACATAAACTGTTTCGCCATAATCAAAGGTTGCTGTGTCTTGTGTATCGTTACAAGTCGGATCTGAGCTCACCCAAATATCATAAGTCACAGAACCGAAGTCCATGTCAACACAGGCTTCGGTCAGGGTTCCAACATCTTGCGCGTAAGCGTCTATTGTTTTGATTTTCCATATACCGCTGAGTGGATCCTCGCCAACCATATTAGAGAGCGCGTTACCTGAAGCTCCGGGTTGTGTATCATTTCCGGATGCGCCATTGGCTGTATCCCCAGGACCGTTATTATAGATTGGAATATTTCCCCCAACCAGCGACGGTGAATTTGGCAGCGCCACGCCCCCGGAAACTGTATAATAGCTTGCTGGCCAATTTGCTAAATAAGGTTGGGCATATACGCCATCTGGATTGCCCCCTGGGCCAGTACAATATTCAGTTTCATGATCTTGGGATAAAATATTACCGACGCCGGCATCGGAAAAAGTTAAATCAAAATCGGCTCGACTACACCCCGATGCGCCTTCACCATATGTCCCGTCGCCCAATCTGAACAGCGTGGTCTCCGTGCCCCCTGGTGAAACTACCGCGGCTGCCATATCACCAACATACTGATGAAGGCCGCGAATAGTGACGGAATTAACCGCTTCGACAGGGGTCCAGACGTCTCCAGCAGTTAATTCAAAGTCGACTTCGGCTTCTGTCGGACCCGCACCTGATCCATCCAGAATATCCCAAGCCACATCGCCGCTAATAGGTTGCGCAGCACAGAAATCTGCAGCGTGCGCTTTAGATACAAACAGGCAGGACGTGACCAGGGCCATCACTACGGTCATAAACCGGGATATGCGGGTCGTTCGTCGTTTGCCTACGCTCTTTTTGGCATTCAAACCAAAACTGTTCTTACCCTCTACAGTTACCTGCTCATCGGTTTTGTTTCGGTCTTTAAATATAGTTGAAGAATGCTTAGACATTTTTCCCACCCAATTGTATTATTGGGCATAATGACCTAAGGGTGCAAAGTTACCTTAAACAAACGTGGTTAAAATTCCATAAAATCAATGACTTACGTTAATATTTCTTAGATACAAATTATCCAAAATTAACTATAGTCAGCATTATGTTAGGAAAATCTTATCAATTCCACCCAGGTTACTAACCTGATATTAACTCCACCTAATTTCCAATTAACTCTCTCGAAGTTATTTGTTAACTTTTTAGAGCAGGACAATAGACAATTAGATTAGTTTAAGGAAACCTCGAGAAGACTAAATTAAGAATTCTTCGATGAAGGCAATGGATCAGATTAAATTGGTCTACGCCCATAGCTGCCCATGGAAACCGATTTGTTAGCGTCTGGTTTGAGCGTTTTAGCATCACATTCCTTTTTTGGGCAGCGATCAGCGGAGCCCCAAAAGGAATACAATTTTAGCCTGATTTGAATTCAAGAACAACTTTCCACGAAGTCACAGGTTCAAATCCTATCGGGTGCGCCATTTTTTAACCTACATCAGCTTAGCACACGTTTGACCGCGTTGTCCCAACCGGAGACTAGCTTATCTCGCTCTTCCGCTTCCATCTGGCTTTCAAAGCCGCGCTCGCACTGCCAATTGCGGGTTACGTCCGCCAGTGAGCTGTAAATTCCGGCCTGTAATCCGGCCAGATAGGCGGCACCTAGCGCAGTTGTCTCCAGGACTTTCGGGCGCTCGACGGGAATGTCCAGCACATTAGAAAGAAACTGCACCATCCAGCTATTGTGGACCATGCCGCCATCCACACGCAGGGAGGTCGGGCGCACGCCGTCGGCGGCCATGGCCTCAAACAAATCACGGGTCTGATAGCACACACTCTCGACGGCCGCGCGGGCGATATGATCCGGCGTTGTATCGCGGGTTATGCCAAACAGACCACCACGGGCATCTGGGTCCCAATGGGGGGCGCCGAGCCCGGTAAAGGCGGGCACCAGATAGACACCGTGATTATGATCCAAATCAGAAGCCATGGCCTCGGTCTCAGCCGCGTCCTGGATAATGCCGATCCCGTCGCGCAGCCATTGCACGGCGGCGCCAGCGATAAAAATCGACCCTTCGAGCGCATATGTGGTTTTACCGTTTAATCGGTAGCAAACGGTCGACAACAAACGGTTCTCGGAGGTGATACAGGTTTCGCCCGTATTGAGGATGACAAAACACCCCGTCCCGTAAGTGCTCTTGATATCGCCCTTGTCGAAACAGGCCTGACCGATAGCGGCGGCCTGCTGATCACCGGCCACGCCCAAAATTGGCAGGCTCTCACCCAGAATCGCGGCGTCCGTCATGCCGTAATCGTCGGCACAATCTTTCACCTCGGGCAAAACAGAGGCCGGCACATTAAACAGATCTAGCAATTCATCATCCCATTCCGAGCTGTGAATATTAAAGAGATTACTTCGGCTCGCATTAGTGGCGTCGGTAGCGTGCACTGCCCCGCCCGTCAGCCGGTAGATCAGAAAACTGTCCACCGTACCAAAAGCTAGCTCGCCATTGTCAGCGCGCTCCCGCGCCCCGTCGACCTCATCCAATATCCAGGCGGCTTTGGTAGAGGAGAAATACGGATCCAGTAGAAGCCCAGTCTTGGCGGTCAGATCAGCCTCCGCGTATCGTTCTTTAATACCGCGGCAGATATCCGCCGTGCGCCGGTCCTGCCAGACGATGGCATTATGGATAGCCTCACCGCTTGCCCGGTCCCAGACCAAAGTGGTCTCGCGTTGATTGGTAATGCCGATTCCGACAATCTCGCCGTCAGCCGCTTTAGCAAATTCATAAGCTTGTTTCAGAGTCGCCAATGTCGAGGACCAAATCGCCTCAGGGTCATGCTCCACCCAGCCATCAGCGGGGTAGATCTGCGGAAATTCCTCTTGCGCCGTAAAAAGGATGTCTCCGGCTGCATTAAAAACGAGTGTGCGGGAACTGGTCGTTCCTTGATCAATAGAAAGAATGAGATGTGTCATGGTGGATATCTCCTACAGCAAAACATCTTTTTCAAGTATTTCGTTTATAATTGAAACTTCACTTTAAATGAAATCGCATTAATGGTATTAGATTGCGTCGAAGGGGACTTCGGGGCCATGAAATACAAAGCATTTATCAGTTATTCCCACCGGAATGGGCGGTGGGGAAACCGCCTGCACAGGCGGCTGGAAACATATCGATTTCCAAAAAAACTTGTTGGAACCACCACCGGCAAAGGCCGGGTGCCTGCGGACATAAAACCCGTCTTCCGGGACCGGGAAGAGCTGAGCGCCGGGGCCAATCTGGGCGAGGAAATCCAGAAACGCCTGCGCGAGTCTGAAAATCTAATCATTCTTTGTTCGCCCGAGGCTGCCAATTCCCACTGGGTCAACGAAGAAATCCTCTATTTCAAACGCTATAACGATCCCAACCGAATTTACGCCTTTATCATTTCTGGCGAACCCTATAGCGGCGGCGCCGATGAGTGTTTCCCTGAGGCTTTACGCTATGAGCTCAACAACGACGGCACGCTCTCGGATAGGCCAGCCGAGCCCCTGGCCGCCGACGCGCGGGATCAAGGGGATGGGCCCCGGGTCGCCCTTTTAAAACTTCTATCAGGCATGGCTGGGCTTGGCCTGGATGATCTGATTCAACGAGACCTTAAACGGGCCCGGCGCCGCGTGACTTGGATCACGGTCAGCGCCCTGTCGGCCATGTTAGTCATGGGATCATTGACTTGGCTGGCCATGGACGCGCGACAAGAAGCCGACGCCCGCCGGAACGATGCGGAGGGGCTCATCGAATTCATGCTCACAGATCTGCGAGACAAATTGGAACCGGTCGGGAGACTGGATGCCCTCGATGCTGTCGGACAAAAGGCGTCAGAGTATTACTTTGATAACAAAAAATCTGATGCTGATGATTTTGGCCGGCAAGCGCGTGTGTACCATCTATTAAGTGATGTGTATTTTTCAATCGGAGAAATAGATCAAGCAGGCGAATACGCCAAAAAGTCTTTCGAAATTACCGAAAGTCAAATCAAGCGCAATCCAGTCAATGGGGATAGGCTATTTGAGCACATGCAAAGTATATTCTGGGTGTCCATGATCTACCGGCAAAAACCTGAGGATATTCCGAAGGCGATGAATTACAGGAAAGACTATCTTAGCCTAGCAGAGAAGCTGGACGAAATTGAACCAAATAGTGAGCGAAGCACATTGGAACTCGGCTATGCCCATCAAGGCATCGGCAATCTGCACGTAGATTTAGCCAGACAATTTTACAATGTTGAACAAAAACGATCCGCTAAACAAGCGAATGAAGCCGTTCAAAAGTACGAACAAGCCCTCGCGTATTTTGAGGATTTAAGCGATAGATTTCCTGAAAATTCTGCCTACCAGATAAAACGTTTAAATTGTTTGGGCTTACTAGCTGCCAGCCATTGGTATTCTGGTGACTTCTCACAAATGCAAAAGCTACGGCTACAGAAATATGAACTGAGTAAAACTCAATTGAATGCCCATCCATCGGACTATTCGATATTGCAACAATTCGCCGTATCCCAATTCGAAATGGGCAATACATATTACCAGCAAAAACAATATGACACTGCGGAACAATGGTATGAGGATTACCACAGTTCGGTTCTAAAATTGAAAGACCGAGACCCGAGAAATATCAAATATATCAAACTTCTACAGAATTATCAGACCCAAAAAAGGGCCGTTAAGAAAGCGCGACAAAAACTCAATTCTCAATAGGGGGCATTATGAAAAAACTTTTACTAGCAACCGGGGTAGGCCTACTCGCCGTTTTATCCGGCTGTAAGGGCGGGCAAGAAAGTCTGACCAACCTTGCAAAGGTTCCAGATTCCAGATTAGTTCCGGAGCACTTAGCCGATTTCAAAAAGAAAATTTTGAATTTCAAAAAGGAATGTTTTTACGACAACCATCGACAATCCACTCGTAAAAAGCCATCATATTCGACATTTCCAAGAGAATTTAAAGTGGGCTACCAACACTATGAATTGGTCGGTATGGATGTCGAAGATAACTTTCCAGTTCGCTACAGACTCAAGAAAGACTCGGCCACTTATCGGGCTTTGACCAATGCCGATAACGGTCTTTTGAAACAGTTGAATTTTGATGGATACGAGAAGACTTTATTGGTACAAAGGGATGAAGATGCTGACCCTGAAACCATATCGATCCAGGTCCAGCAGTCTTTCATTAATGCACCGATTGGCGATTTTGAAGAAGTTCCCGTAGCAGACTATGTCAATATTCCAGGGCTTCCAGAAAATCCGCTTAATTTGGGTTTTTACTATTACAGCAATGTCACGTTCCGGATCGTTGACTCTAATTTAACATTTTCCAACTCGGTTCCCCATAGGGTCGCCAGCGGAAATCAAAGCCGACAACAATATGTGCCGCCCTATTACAATCTGTCTTTGACGGACGATCAGAAGACTTTGAACTTTGTTTACATGAGTCATCCAAAACTGATCAAGCCTCGAGATTGCGCTTATGCTTATGACTTGGCGCTTGTCGCGAGGCGTGCAAATGGGGTCAATCAATTTATTTTGGATCCAGGCGAAACAAATGACGGAACACCA
>JAHDBU010000021.1:0-17926 GCA_020630275.1 Hellea sp. | reverse complement strand
AAATGGGGTCAATCAATTTATTTTGGATCCAGGCGAAACAAATGACGGAACACCACCTCCCCACGAACCACCAACCGGAGGTGGCTGGCCGCCATAAATCCAAACTTCTCATCCCGGCCTGTTTCGGCCCGGATACTTAATTCTGTCGCTTTCGCGAAATTCTACATTATAATTACCGTATGACTATCCAACCCACCTACTGCTAATGACCATTCGAAACCCAGATAATCTCAAAATCTACGAAACAGCGATCCGCGCGATTGCTATTGCGGACGATGATCACGATGCTAAACATAAGGCCGTCCTGGCTTTGGTTCGGGCTGGTTCTCTGGATTTTGCGCTCTCTGAATATGCCCGCTATGGCCTGATTGATATTCGCCATCACGAAGACATAATGGGCTTGGGCGGGCGTCTGTACAAAGATTTGTATTTATCTCATTCTGGTGATGCCGCTCGTGAGTTTGCCAGACTTTCAGCGGAAAAATACGAAGAAGCCTATCAAGATACATCAGGTTATTATTCTGGGATAAATGCGGCGACCATGTCTCTATTGGGTGGCATCCCTCTGGAAATCGTGGAGATGCGCGCAAAGCGTATACTAGATGGACTACCCTCGGTAGAAAAAACGCCGGATGATGAAATTTATTTTGCGCTGGCAACCAGAGCTGAAGCCTGGCTGCTTCTAGGCAACATCCATGAGGCTCAAGCCGCCTTTAGGAGTGCGCTGGATTATGACCCTCTCAATTATATGGCCCATGCCTCGACCCTGAAACAATTCCGTATGATCGCTGAGGCTAAAGGCGAAGACTGGCCTTGGCTGTCGGAATTTGTGCCACCCAAGGCCATGCATTTTGCGGGGCATATTTTCTCACACGATGGTGAACAACCGGATGTTCCGGCACTCAGTAAAGCCAAAGAGAAAAAACTGGCAGGGGATATTGCCGATTACATCCAGGAAAACGACATTGGGTTTGGCTATGGGGCCCTTGCTGCCGGTGTTGATATTCTGATTGCAGAAGCCCTGCTCGAGGAGGGCGGTGAATTACATGTCATACTACCAGTATCTCGTGCCAAGTTTATCCAAATGTCCGTTGCGCCATTTGGTAACTCCTGGATCCGGCGGTTCAACACCTGCTTGAAGCGCGCAAGCACTGTTACGATTTGTGAGGGTGACGAAAGCTGGCCCGACCCCATGTTACAGCTCCGCGCCAGCCTGATCGCCATGGGCAATGCCATTCGTAACTCTAACGAATTATCCGTCGAGGCGGTACAGCTCTTGGTTTGGGATGGCCGCAAAGGGCAGTTTGGCACGGCCAAAGACGCCGCTGTCTGGCAGGCTACGGGACGACCACAAATCACAATTGACTATCCGGAAAAGCGTAATGCCAAACCTCATGCCAAAGGACGTTCCGGTTACCGGTTTGAGGCCGTTTTAGTGTCCGGTTCTGATGGTATCGCGCAACCTTTTGCCGAATTGCACGATGCCGTTCTCGTCGCATTAGGTGAGCGCGCAAAAACTCCAGATTTGGCGCAGACCATTTGCTATGATCTACGAGGTCCAGATGACCAAGAGCTTTCCGAGACCGCCCCCACGTTCAATGCATTGCCAGGATCCATCACCGTTTGCGAGATGGCGGCAAATTATCTGTCCATATTTCATGCAAGGGAATACCGAATAGATTTTGTCGGCCTCAGCGTTGGTGGCCAAAGGGTCTTCTCCCTGCGGGAGCGCCGAGCATGATTGGACCGGATAGTATGATCCTGCCGGACTCGGTGCGGCAGCTCGGGGTTGCGAAAAATTACGCCAAAGACGCACTCCTGCATTTTCAAGACGAGGTTCCTAATCATATTTGTTACATCATGTCGGGCCGTGTCTTTGCGACGTCCATCAACATAGACGGCGAAGAAAGCTGGGTTGCAGAATATACGCAAGGTCAATTTATGGGTTGCGATAGCCTGTTTGACGCCGAGGCAACCCGATATCAACTCATTGCCAAAACGCCCGTCACTGGACTGTTATTTGTCCGGGAAAGCTTCTTTGAGCTCATACGTCAAAACGAAGACCTAAACACAATGGTCCTTGCAGACTTGTCCAGACAAATAAAGAATTTCACCATTCAAACTCAGGAAGCCCACAGCCTGACCGTTTATGGCCGTATCGCCTCGGAATTACGTCGTCAGGCCAAACCCATCGGTCGTGACCCGGACACATTTATCATCCGTCCTACGCCCATTTTTAGCGAGCTGGCACAGCGGCTGGGTTCCTCCCGCGAGACCGTATCACGAACTGTCTCCAAAATGGCTAAGAAAGGTGTACTCGAACGCCGGACCGGAGCCTTGGTCGTCCCCGATATTTTTGCACTCGAGGGAGAAATCGGCTGAGAGACGAAATTTTCCGGCCGTTGCCAGAAGACTGATTAAATGATAGTCTCGACCCATATTATCATGGGGGGAAAATTGCGATCTTTATTGATTTCTATGGTGGCTTTGAGCCTCGGCTCGATGTCGACGGCTTTGGCTCAGGATGCGGATGACGTACCAAAGTGGACAGCAGAGGATCTGGTTTTCGAAGCCAGTCCAGAACACACAGAAGAATTTCATAAATATCATTTCTTTCACAAAGAGGGCGTATCCTATGATCAAGCCCTTTTGGATATTGGAGAATGCAATACCTTTCGTAAGGGACCTATTGGGAAAGAGGGGGAAACATTTCATATCGTCCCTCAATTTGTATCTCTATCTGAGACCCGTAGTTATAAACCCTATGTTTACAACCCGAATAGTGGCGGAGTTGTCGGCGCGGTCATCGGGGAAATAGTCGGTGCTCCGATTGTCCTCAAGGCCAAGGCCCAGCGCATGCGCAAATGCATGCAATATAAAGGCTATGATCGTTATGGGTTGTCCAAAAAACTTTGGAAAAAAATAATGAAAGTTGAAGACGCAGATTTAGTCAAAATCAATGCGCGTATCGCCAGCGGTCCAAAGCCCAAAACTGAGAGATTGCTGCCATGACCCGTATAATCGCAATCATAACCTTAACTCTCTGTCTATTTGCCCAGACGGCTAGCGCGCAGATCTATCAACGTCCGGATGACATGGAGTATTTCAAACAAAAAAAGGCGCCAACGGCATTAGAGCCTGATTCCGGTTATGTCTTTGTCAGGTTGGCGAAAAGTGCCAATAAATTTATGGCCGCTCCCACGCTTATCCGTACACTTACGGATGAAGAGGTTAATGCCTATGAAGCTCTCAAGAGACAGAAGTTTGAGAAGGCAAAAGCAAAAAATGAAAAAAGGCGCGCAAAAAGAATCGCGGATAAAGCCGAAGCCAAGAAAAAAAGGGTTCCGTATAACAAGCCTATTCCACCTGTTTTAACTTATGATCGCTTTGTCATTGAGTATGAAGACGTGAGTAATGTTTATCAGGTTTGGGCACGCAAAGAGTATAGGAAAACCGAACGCGGGAGAGAGGTCTTTTTTAAACTCTCACCAGGTAATTATGTGGTTTACGATATCGCTGGTGTTTGCATGTGTATGGGTACCGTGCAGTTCCAAGTTAAAGCAGGTGAAATAACTGATATGGGCATGATCGTGGCGGATGCTTATGATCGTGGTGGACAGATTTCCGAATTTCCCGAGATTGAAGCTTTTTCAAAGGATCACGGCGAATATAGAGCAGGTTTCCCATATGCGGCCTCAGCTATCAGACCTGCCACCCCCGAAATGGATTTCCCGGAGGAACTCCTAGGATTAAAACGGGTCAATGCCGACTACCGGGCAAAAGGAAAAATGCCGATGTTTTTCTCCTCTATGCTTGACCGCTTAGTCCCTATGCCGGGCGTATTAAGTTATAGACTGGATAAAATTATCGACGAACGCACTGGAGAGACGATTGAGTAATCCCATGCGGGGTTAAACTCTTCGTTTCGACAGAATGCCTTTTCTTTGCCTATTTGAAAATTAGAGTTATAAGGCCCTAAAACTAAAATCGGTCTAACCGGTTGGGAGAATGGGTGGAAACGCAATATCTGAAATCAGAGGACTTGTCGAAACGCGGTCAAAAACGCATTCGTCGTGGGCTATTTCAAGCCTTTCTCGAGGCTGCCAAAACCCATGGAGCCGATAAGAAAATTCTGACCGACGGCGATGGCCGTGAACTGACCTATGGCGAGATCCGACGCGCTGCCTTTGCGCTGTCTGTACCCATCAGCAATATGACCGAGCCGGAGGAAACCGTCGGCATTTTGCTGCCAACGGGTGCGGGCGCCGTCATCGCGTTTTTGGCAGTGCATGCGGCCGGACGCACGCCAGCCATGATGAATTTTACAGCTGGTGTGAAAAACCTGAAAGCCGCCGCCAATACGGCGCCCTTCAAGACCGTCTTAACCGCCCATAAGTTTATCGAACTCGGCGGATTGACATCTCTAATCGCCGACCTGTCTGATGTGATGGAATTTGCCTATCTGGAGGATATGCGCGAGGAGATCGGGCTCAAAGGCAAAGTTCGTGCGGTATTAGGCCCTGCCCTGCCGAGCCTGTTCGCGCCCAAGGTCCATCCGGATGATACGGGCGTCATCCTGTTTACATCTGGCACAGAAGGCGCGCCCAAAGGCGTGGTCCTATCACATGCCAATATTCTGGCGAATGTCGAACAGATCGGTGAGCATGTTGAAATCCTACCAACAGATGTGTTTTTCAATCCACTACCGACCTTTCATTGCTACGGTCTAACGGCGGGGACGCTCTGGCCGGTTTACAGCGGTATGCCAGTGGTCCTGCATCCGTCGCCATTGCAGACCAAAACCATCGCCAAACGGATTTTTAAAACGCGCTCCAGCGTGTTGTTTGCAACCGATACATTCCTGCAACAATATATGCGGGCCAGTGCCGATGGGGGATTAAATTCCCTGCGTATCGCCGTTTGCGGTGCCGAAAGAGTCCGGGAAGAAACTCGCAAAACGGCCGAGAACCGCTTTTCCTTTGAAGTGCTTGAGGGCTACGGGGTGACGGAATGCGCGCCTGTCCTGGCGGCCAATCAGCCGGGTGATATCCGGGCTGGAACGATCGGCAAAATGCTCCCGGGAATTGAGAGTAAGCTGGAACCCGTAGAGGGACTATCCGATGGCGGCTGTCTCTGGGTCAAAGGCCCCAATATCATGAAAGGCTATATCCGCTCCGATAACCCCGGCGTGATTGATGCCTTGCCCGATGGGTGGCACAATACAGGAGACGTGGTCTCGGTCGACGAAGAAGGCTATTATGTCATTCGTGGGCGAATTAAACGATTCGCCAAAATCGGCGGAGAAATGGTTTCATTGACGGTGGTCGAGAATTGCGCGTCTGCTGTCTGGCCGGACTTCATGCATGCCGCCGCCATCGTCCCAGACAAACGAAAAGGCGAGCAAATTATTTTGGTGAGTGATCACCCAGATCCCAAACGACATGAGCTTTTGGCCTGGGCGCAAACCCATGGTGTACCGGAAATATCAGTCCCCAAAAAAATCGTTTCCGTGGAAAATCTACCCGTGCTGGGTACCGGCAAAATGGATTATGTATCTGTTACCAATATTGCCAAGGACGCTTTGGGTGTTGACGCCTAAATTTTCTACGACTTATCCTTGTCCAATAAATTGTCTAGGCGCATGGCAATGTCGTCGGTGTCCACATCCGCATCCGTCAGGCTCTCATCAACATCCGTGATGTCATCGGACTCAGTATCTATATTTCGGGACGAATCTTTCATAATCGGCGCAGCGGCAGCAGCTGTTACGGTTTTCACTACGGCTTGCCGGGCGGCGCCGCTTTCGAACCGGGGATGGATCAGCTTGCCTTCCTCACCGTAAGAATAAACCAGACGCCTCCAATCTTGCGCGGAGTAGTCAAAAGCGTCACCTTCAGGGTCGAGATCCGACCAATCCGGTTCAGCCGGGGCTGTGCCAGCGCGAAGTGCCCAGACCTTGGCATCTGACTCATTGCTCAACATGGTTTCGGCTTCAGCGGCTAATAAGCAAAGACGCGCTGAAGGATCGCCATCGCTGATCAGAGGCGATAAAGTCGACCAAGCGGTTACGGCATCACCAGCTCTCAGATTTTCCTCCACACGCAATAGTACGGATTCGCGGTGATCCGGATTGTTTTTGATAAAGGCCCGGACCTTTTTCTCCCGGTCTTTATCTGTTTTGTCCTTTAAGAGGTCCAAAAATGCGGCAGACAACGCCGGATGCGGCGCTCGTGACCAGGCCTTTTCGAGAACAGAAATGGCCTTTCTTTCATCCCCTGATTTCCCGAGAAGGCGGGACGCCAGAGCCGCCGCTGGTGAAAAGTCCGGCGAAGACTGCAAAGCACTCAAAGCAAGCTCGACCGCGCCGTCTATTTGGCCGTCATCTTCGAGTTGGGTCGCCATAGCCGTATCCAGAACGGCCTTGCGCCTCCGAGCAATGTCTTTGTCCACATGTTTCCGGTTCAGACCAGTCTCCAACGTATCCAGCGCTTCTTTCCATCGGAAGTCCGACATCTGCGCCTGAAATAGGACATCAAAGGCCCAGCGGGCATTCTTATTGTCTTTGTACTCAGCCCCGGCATGTTCGATGGCATTGGCCATATTACCTGTGTTCAGATATTGCTGGGCCAATCCCCGGCGTCCGGCAGACTCGGTGCGCTTGTCCTTGAGAAGCGCCTGATATTGGGAAATGGCCTCGGAAGAGTCACCACTGGCATCCGCAGCCTGGGCGGAGATCATCCGGCCCAGCGCCTCAGAACTGACCAGCTTTCTAACTTTTTCGGCACGTTTGCGGGCCTTGTCCGCGTCACCTTCGGAACCGGCGATCAACGCCTCTTCCATGGCTTCCAATGCCTGTGCCCGGCGGCGCAAACCCACACCGGATTTCAACCTGCCCGGAATACGCGCCAGCCAACCCGCAAGGCTCCAGAGCATCAACAAACCAATCGTTCCCAAAACCAGCAGGACAATAGCCCGGCGCCAGCCCATAGTGACATCACCAAAATTAAAAATACCCGGTGCGCCTTCAGAGACAACCCGCAAAGTACTGTCGTCTCCGACATAGAGAAGAATCCCCGCCAAAATCGCGACAAATATCAAAATAGCTATCAGGTAATTTCGCATGTCTGTTTGTCTTTCCGGCGCTACTCGCCCTGATCAAATTGCAAAAGCCAATTTTCAATTACGGGCTTGGCCTCACCCGGCAGATAGGACACTTCTTTTGTGATGGCGTCAATATTGCCAGCCTCAACAAATGTTTCGATCCGGTCCAGACGCGATACCACTTCCGCATCAACAACCCTGACCTCATCGCCCAAAAGTCCAGACATCCAGCTACCTGATTTTTCGGATTTGCCGGTGATCGCATCCATCACCGCTTCACGCGGGAAGGGCGGGATCAAGACCGGCGGCTTTTCAAAATCCTTTTCCATGGCGCTGACACGCTCCCGGATAGATTTTAACTGAGTGACCGTGACAAAACGTTTGCTCTGATTGCTCAGACGAGTTTCCAAAGTCGCAATGGATGTCCGAAGCTCTGCCAGCTCATCGTCAAATGCATTATTGTCAGCGGCTTCATTATCAACGACTTTGGTCGGTTTCTCATCCTTCTCCTCGGTCGTTTCAACAGGCATGGCTTCAGGGGTTTCTAAGGCTGTGCCAGGTGTAGACGCTGACATAGGTGCCTGTTTTTCAAGAGCTGCGAGTCGGGTTTCAATATCCTTGAACAAAGGCATGAGATCTTCGCCAAATTCTGCCAGATCACCGGTTCCAGGCGTTTCAACCATCCCCGTCTCAGCAGGTTTTCTATTCAAAATTTCCTTTTGCTTTGTCTCGAGCGTGGATGTCCGCTTCTTTAATGTATCCAGCGAAGATTGGAGCGCTGTCATCTCGGTTTGAATGTCCGCAGCCACCTCTACGCTTACAGCTGTTTTTTGAGGCGAAAATGTAGACCCGATCCACGCGCCACCCGTCATGCCCAAAATTGTTGCTATCCCTGAACACATCAAAACGAATGGGACACCGACGCCTTTTGCCTTATCACCACCTTCTTTCTTTTTGGGCGGTCTTTTTCGAACCGGTTTCGGTTCGGGTGGTGTAATTTCTTCGGGGCTTTCGGTCATGACTGGGATATGAGGATTGTGAAAGGGCTATTCAAGATAAAACGGCAGCAATCATCCGGGCTTCGTTTGGCCTGTCTGCAATAATTCGCCGATTAATAAAGCGACCTTCCAGCATCTTGTCGGCATTTGGACTGATCGCAATCGTGCGGGCACGATTTAATACGCCTGCATAACGGCGCACAGCATGGGCCGCCATGGGCGAGTAAAGCGCGATATGGGTGACATCTCCGGCCTGACTAAGATCGACGGGCGCAATAATCTCGTTTTGATAATAAATATCGCGCCGAGTTTTATAGCCGCGATTGGCCAAAATGCGCGCGATATTAAGACGGGCAAAAGAGCCCGAGGCATAGACAAATTCTTTGTTTGAACCGGGATCGTAAATTTTCTGGACCAGCGCTACCAAATCCTGCCCATTCCCCTTGGCCGACAAGACATCATCAAATCCCATGCGCCGGGCCAGATTTGCACTGGCATCGCCGACTGCCATAACCGGCCAGTCGCGACGGTCGGTCAACTGACCCAAAACCCTTAAAGCATTCTGGGACGTGATCAATAAGATCACATCATCCGACAGCGGGTCAGGCATTTCCCTGGCGATACCAATGGAAATCAAGGGCTGAATAAAGCACTCAAAACCAGCTTGTTCCCAAGCGGCTTTGCTCCGTGCTACACCCGGCGCCGCTCGTGTTATCCAAACCCTGCCTTTACTCATGTATATGTCATTTCCTTTTTGATGGCCCGGCCCATTTCCAAACCGAGGCGCGCGGCATTTTCTAATGTTGCTTTATGGATAAAGCCATCTTTACGCCAACGCCAGCGTCCATCTTCTGACAATTGCTCACCTGAAAGTTTAAGATGGCCATTACTTAGCCTCGCCAGAGCCGCAATGGGCGTTCGACATGATCCATCCAATGCCCTTAGGAAGGCGCGCTCTGCCGTAATGGCGACTAAAGTATCTGAATGGTTGAGCGGGCCCACAAGTTCGGCGGCAAAATTATTATGATCCATAAGCTCGATGCCGATAGCTCCTTGGGCCGGCGCACTGAGCATATCAGATGCTTCTATGATCTGTGTGGCGACGCCAGGTTGTCCCAATCTCTTTAGGCCTGCGAAAGCCAGAAATGTTGCGTCACATTCACCGGCATTCAATTTCTGTAGGCGTGTACCAACATTGCCGCGCAACAGCGTGAATCGGACGTCAGGGCGAATAGACGCCAGCTGTGCTCGTCGACGCAAGGAAGCTGTTCCTACAATGGCACCTTCAGGTAAGTCCTTGATTGAGGCATATTTCGACGAGATGAGCGCGTCTCTGGGATCTTCTCGTTCCAGAACGGCGCCAATTTTGTGGCCGGTCTGCAAAACGGTAGGCACATCTTTCATAGAGTGAACAGCGACATCAATCTCGCCTTGTTTCAATGCGACTTCCAACTCTTTGGTAAAAAGGCCCTTGCCACCAAATTCCGCAAGCTCACCCTTGAGTTTATCACCAGATGTTGTGAAGGTGATTATAGGGAAATCCCGCTCCGGTGCGACGCTGTAATGCCGTTTGGATAGCAGGCTTTGCACCAGCCGCGCCTGAAAGAGCGCCAAAGGCGACCCACGGGTTCCAATTTTCAAAGGCCGTTGCATGGCAGGCATTCTCACGTTATCGACGGCCCGGCCATGCCGTAAAAAAGATGAAGATGCAAGACAACCTGCCCTTAATACTCGGAATAGAATCCAGCTGTGACGAAACAGCCGCCGCCTTGCTGACACGAGGTGCAGACGGTGAGCCTATCGTTTTATCGTCTGTCATCTCATCACAGGACGAAGAACACAGGCCGTTTGGCGGGGTTGTACCGGAAATCGCCGCCCGGGCACATGTCAAGAAAATCGATCATGTCATTGATCAGGCCGTATTGGCTTCGGGAAAATCCTTTAGCGACATTGATGCCGTTGCCGCCACTTCAGGGCCAGGACTTATCGGCGGTGTCATCTCCGGGCTTTTATCCGCTAAGGGTTTGTCTATGTCTCTAGGCAAGCCCCTCATCGCCGTCAATCATCTCGAGGGGCATGCCTTGTCGCCGCGATTAGCCGCGCCCTGCCCGTTTCCTTATCTGCTGTTATTAGTGTCTGGGGGACATACACAATTGCTCGCTGTCAGGGGATTGGGACAATATGAACGACTAGGCAGCACAGTTGATGACGCCGCCGGTGAGGCCTTTGATAAAACCGCCAAAGTTATGGCGCTCGGCTTTCCTGGCGGACCTGCGGTTGAAAGACTGGCCGCCAAAGGCGATCCCAAAGCCGTAAAACTGCCGCGGCCCTTTGCCAAAACAGACCACGCCAATTTCTCATTTGCAGGACTGAAAACAGCCGTCGCGCGCGCCTATGAGGCCAGTGACAAATCGGATATAGCCAAAGCAAATATCGCCGCGAGCTTTCAATCCGCTGTATGTGATGTGCTCTTTGACAGGACAGCAAATGCAATGAATCTGTTTCAGAAGGAAACGGACGAAGACGGTCCACATAGATTTGTTATCGCGGGCGGGGTCGCAGCTAATAGGGCTATTCGCCAATCTCTCGAAACGCTTTGTCTTGAAAACGGATTTACCCTCACCGCCCCGCCCATGAAGTTTTGTACAGATAACGCCGCCATGATTGCGCTAGCCGGTCTGGAACACTACATTAAAGGGAACTTCGCAGATCTGGATGTGGCGGCCCGCCCCCGCTGGCCCCTGGATAGCGACGCGGCCGCCGCTAATCCGGCCAGCGGTTTTGGCAAGAGAGGACCCAAATCTTGAGTTCAGACTATCAAAAATTCGGCGTGATCGGGGCAGGTGCCTGGGGAACGGCCCTGGCCCAGACGTTAGCCTCATCCGGACGTGACGTTACACTATGGGCGTTTGAAGAAGATGTCGTAGAGGCGATCAACACGGATCACGAAAACAAAACCTATCTACCCGGGTCGACCCTCAAATCGACTATTAAAGCAACGCAGGACTTGTCCGAACTCGCAGGCTCTGACGCGATCCTTGTCGTCACGCCAGCGCAGCACATGCGCGGAACATTGGCCAGTTTTGTACCTCATGTGCGGGACGAGTTGCCGTTAGTTCTGTGTTCAAAAGGGATCGAAATTAGCTCAGGCAAATTTATGAGCGAGGTCTTGGAAGAGATTTGCCCGCAGGCAACAACCGCTGTTCTCTCGGGGCCAAGCTTCGCTGCCGATGTGGTCAAAGGCCTCCCAACGGCTGTTACGCTGGCTTGTAACGACTGGGATGTGGGCGGCAAGCTGATTTCCTCTATCGCTGCGCCGACCTTCCGCCCCTATTATTCGCCGGATGTATTGGGCGCAGAAATAGGTGGCGCCGTCAAAAATGTTTTAGCCATTGTCTGCGGATTGGTTCTAGGCAAAGGCCTCGGTCGATCTGCCCATGCCGCCATTATTGCTCGTGGCTTCGCCGAAATGACAAGATTAGGAACAGCACTAGGCTGCAAACCCGAAACCCTGACCGGTCTCTGCGGTCTCGGTGATTTGGTTCTCACCTGCTCGTCAGAACAATCTCGGAATATGTCCTTCGGTATGGCGCTTGGCAAAGGTCAAAGCTTTGACGACTATATGCGCGATAAAAAGGTTGTTGTCGAAGGAGCCGCAACAGCTCCGGCCTTGAAAGCTCTCTCATTGGCGAAAGGTGTAGAAATGCCCATTAGTCACGCGCTTGCCAATATTCTGGACGGCAGCGAAAATGTCGACGCTGTCATAGAACGCTTACTAGCGCGCGAACACAAAACGGAAATTATGTCATGAAATTTATCGTCCACACCGAAGACAAACCCGACAGTCTGCATATCCGCAAGGCCAATCGGGATGCACACCTCGCCTGGCTGAAATCCGACAATGCGGATGTCACACTCCTTACAGCCGGACCGTGGTTGGATGATCAAGGCGTTATGCGCGGCTCAGTGCTCATTGTCGAAGCCGATAACAAATCCGTCGTCGAAAACTGGCTCGGTGACGATCCCTACAAAGCGGCAGGTCTGCCTGAAAAGGTTATGGTAAAGGCGTTTGTCTGGGCCATTGGCAGCCCAGACAGCTAATCTGTCTAGATCGGCGGCGCGACCAGAAGAGCCGGCTCAGTCGGCTTATAGTCTCTTGGTGCAAAGCGGTAAAAGACATGGCTGCCAACCTGGCGGGTCATCCGCATAGTTTTTGACCATTTCGGATTAACTTGCAGCGTATGATAATGAGTCGCATAATTTGTCAGCGGTGTATGCCCGCCGGACATGACTAAATTAGCGGTTTCAATAGAACGATCCCAACTCTTGGCGTTTGGCGCGATCTCCATGGAGCCATCACAGGTAAATGTAAACTGACACCCCGTTGAACGCTCCGAGCCTTCGTAAACGACATCGCAGATCGTATTGGGAAAATGCTTGCTCTTGACCCGGTTCAGGATCACTTCGGCAACAGCCCGCTGACCCGAAACTGTTTCCGAGCGTGCTTCATAGTAAACGGCTTCGGCCATGCAGTGAGTTTCGGCAGCCAAATCCAGTTTCCCATGTGGTTCAGAGGTTCTAACCTGGGAGATAGACGCCAAATCATCAGATTTAGAATCAATCCAATAACCCAGGTCCATGCGCGCATCACTATCAGCAAACGCCTCCAAGGCCTCAAAACGGGCCGTGGACTGCGCCTCAAGCTGCTGATTTTCAGCGCTTTTCGCAATTTCGGGGAATGTCACGACAGCCAGTGTAAAGGCTGAGATCACAGTGCCCCAGGCGGTGATATGTATACCATTTCTGGTCATGGCGGCGCGGTTTATATGTAACGTCCCTGATTGACAAGTCTCTTTTTCACGGCGTTAGAATAGCAATTCTAATACCAACGACCGTGATATTGGGCACGTATTGATAAAATCAAGGTTAAGAATAGATTACCATGCGGTAACAATTACAGATGGTAAATTAGCCCTTTAGCGCGGCCTGAGCTGCCGCGAGACGCGCAATCGGTACCCGATAGGGCGAGCAGGACACGTAATTCAGCCCTGTTTGATGGCAGAATTCGATAGAGGCCGGGTCACCGCCATGTTCACCGCAAATACCGAGCTTGATGTCGGATTTGACCGCCCGACCGCGCTCTTTGGCGATAGAGATCAGATCGCCGACGCCGTCCTGGTCCAAAGTCACAAAGGGATCTTTGTCCATAATGCCCTGAGCCACATAATCCGGCAGGAACTTACCGGCATCATCACGGGACAGGCCAAAGGTCGTTTGTGTCAGGTCATTGGTCCCAAATGAAAAGAAGGCTGCATGTTCGGCAATATCGCCAGCCCTAAGCGCGGCGCGCGGTAGCTCGATCATAGTGCCGACCGTATATTCGACACCGCCCACATCCTTTGAGACGCGATCAATGGCGTTTTTCAGAATTTCCAGTTCTTTGGCCGAGGATACTAATGGGATCATGATCTCGGCGACCGGTTTTTTGCCGGTTTCACTTTCAACCAGTTTCTGGGCTTCAAATATGGCTCTTGCCTGCATTTCATAAATTTCAGGATAGGAAATGCCCAAACGACAGCCCCTGTGGCCCAGCATAGGATTGCTCTCATGCAGATCGCGAGCGCGGGCCATCAACTCTGATGTTGGCAGACCCGTTGCAGCCGCGACATTCTCAATGTCCGCTTCGGTATGGGGCAGGAATTCATGGAGAGGCGGATCCAAAAGACGAATAGTGCAAGGCCGGTCTTCCATAATCCGAAAGATAGCAGCAAAGTCGTCGCGCTGTACGGGTAGGATTTTGGCCAAAGCCTCTTCCCGGCCTTCTTTATTGTTGGCCAGAATCATTTCCCGGAAATAACCAAGGCGGTCGGCTTCAAAGAACATATGCTCGGTCCGGCAAAGACCGATGCCTTCGGCGCCAAATTCAACGGCAGTTTTGACATCCGTCGGCGTTTCTGCATTCGTGCGCACTTCGAGTGTCCGGTATTCATCGGCCCAGCTCATGATTTTGGCAAAATTGCCGGACAATTCCGGCTGGATCATATCCACTTCGCCAAAGAAGACTTGCCCGGTCGCTCCGTCCACCGTGATGATATCGCCTTTGTTGATGACACGACCAGCCACAGAAAAGGTCTCAGCGTCATAGTCAATACGGATTTCGCCGGCACCTGAGACACAGGGCGTACCCATACCGCGAGCCACCACAGCGGCGTGCGAGGTCATCCCACCGCGAGCCGTGACGATGGCTTCAGCTGCATGCATACCGTGAATATCTTCGGGGCTGGTCTCAATCCGGACCAGAATAACTTTTTTGCCGGCTTTGGAGAGATTTTCAGCTTCATCCGAGCTGAATACAACTTCACCGATGGCCGCACCGGGTGAGGCAGGCAGACCAATAGCCACCAGATCGCGCTGAGCATCAGGGTCAAGTGTCGGGTGCAGGAGCTGATCGAGCGACATGGGATCAACACGCAGAACCGCTTCTTCTTTGGATATCTGTCCGGCTTCCGCCATCTCAACCGCAATGCGCATGGCGGCCCGGGCCGTACGTTTACCCGTCCGGGTCTGGAGGAGCCAGAGATTCCCCTGCTCGACCGTAAATTCGATATCCTGCATATCCTTGTAATGGGATTCCAGTTTTTCGAAGGTTCCGGCCAACTCCTTATAAACGTCTGGTAACGCCTCTTCCATGGACGGATTGGTTTCGCCCATTTCTTCGCGGGCGATTTTCGTCAGGGTCTGCGGCGTCCGGATACCGGCCACCACATCTTCGCCTTGAGCGTTGATCAGAAATTCGCCGTAATATTTATTCTCGCCCGTCGAAGGATCGCGGGTGAAGGCCACACCTGTCGCAGAGGTTTCGCCCATATTGCCAAAGACCATAGCCTGAACATTGACCGCAGTGCCCCATTCAGCCGGGATATCATTGAGGCGGCGATAGACAATGGCCCGTTCATTCATCCAGGAGCCGAAGACCGCATCTATGGCGCCCCAGAGCTGATCCTTGGGGTCTTGCGGGAAATCCCGTCCCAGTTCGGTGCGGACGACCTCTTTAAAGCTTTCGATGACTTTGGCCCAATCGTCAGCTGTCATTTCCGTATCGAGATAATAGCCCTGAAAATCCTTATGCTGTTCGATGATGTCTTCAAAATTATGGTGATGAACGCCCAGAACAACATCGGAATACATGGTGATGAAACGGCGATAGCTATCGAGCGCAAAACGTCGATCGCCCGAGAGTTCGGCCAGACCTTGTACTGTCTCGTCATTGAGGCCCAAGTTTAGAACCGTATCCATCATGCCCGGCATAGAGGCGCGGGCCCCGGAACGCACGGAGACCAGCAACGGGTTAGAGGCATCACCAAAGGTTTTGCCTGTGATCTCTTCGATATGAGAGAGGCCTGTCGTAACTTGTGCGCTCAACTCATCAGGATAGGTGTTGTCATTATCGTAATAGGAGGTGCAGACATCGGTGGTCATAGTGAAGCCAGGTGGCACTGGGAGCCCCAGTGAGGCCATTTCGGCCAGATTGGCCCCTTTGCCGCCCAATAGATTTTTCATGGAAGTGTCGCCGTCGGCGTTACCACCCCCAAAGGCATAGACCCATTTTGTCATTCTTATCACCTGTCACGGTGCGAAAAGGCGTTTTCGCGTTTAACCCTCAATCGCCTCGAAATCAGCGATCCTGCCTGCCGTATCACGAATTTCTTTCAAAAGTCTAAGTCGATTTTCGCGCTCAGCGGGAACATCCGCGTTTACCGTCACCTCATCGAAGAATGTATCTATGGGTTTTCGCAACACTGACAGCGCTGACATAGCCTGTGAATAGGCTTCTTTTTCAAGGGCCGCGTCGATTTCGGCCTTGGCGCGACTTAGTGCCTCATAAAGGGCGGTTTCCTCCGCCTGTGTCCCTTTATTGGGCGCACCGTCAGGCAGGTCACCTTTCTTGGCTTCGGCCTTAAGGATATTGGCGGCACGTTTATAGCCCGCCAACAGGTTCTCACCGTCATCGGTGGCAAGGAAGCTTTGCAGCGCCTCGACCCGATCGACAATCGCCACAAGATCATCCTGACCCAATGCAAAGACCGCGTCGATCAAGTCGTGACGTACGCCTTGATCCCGGAGGTGGACTTTGAGGCGATCGATCATAAACGAGACGAGATTCTCCAGAGCGGATTTCTCATCGCCGCTAATGACGCCGTCAGACAAACGCCCGGTTTCGCCATCGCCGATATTTTCCATCTCCATCACGGCCCAGCCCTTGAGGAATTCCTTAGAGAGGTCGAGGCGGAGTTTGTTGCCGAGGATGATGCGAACCAATCCCAGCGCAGACCGTCTGAGGCCAAATGGATCTTTGGAGCCCGTCGGTCTTTCATCGATCGCCCAAAACCCAACCAGCGTGTCAATCTTGTCGGCCAAGGCCACGGCCAGGGAAATAGGTTTGGAGGGTACGCTATCGGATTGACCCGCCGGCTTGTAATGCTCTTCAATGGCCAGAGCGACATCGGCGTCACCACCTTCTTTTTCATACATCAAACGACCGATCTGGCCTTGTAGAGATGTGAACTCAATCACGGTTTGAGTGACGAGGTCGCATTTGGCCAGGTGGGCTGCAAGTGCGGTTTTATCCGCATTAGCTCCCACATTATCGGCCAGTTCCCGGGCCAGCGCTTCGACCCTTTGGGCCTTGTCTTTGATGGACCCTAACTTTTTATGGAAAACGACGGTCCCGAGCTTGTCGTAATAGTCTTCGAGCTTTTGCTTCGCGTCTTCACTTTGGAAGAACTTCCCGTCTGACAAACGTGCGGACAACACTCGTGAATTACCAGCCGCAATGGCTTTACCGCCATCCGGTGCAACTTGGTTGGCCACAACGATAAAATTCGGCGCTAATACGCCAGTTTCCGAATCACGGACGGCGAAATATTTCTGATGGTCCCGCATAGATAGGCGGATGACCTCACCTGGCAGTTCCAGAAAAGACGGGTCCATATCACCCAAGATAACCACAGGCCATTCAGCCAATCCAGCCACCTCATTTAATAGCCCCTCGTCTTCGACCAGTTCCATTCCTGCATCAGCGCAGAGCTTACGGGCATCGGCTGCGATTTTGTCCCTGCGGACATCCATATCGAGCAGAACATGGCCTTTGCCTTCGAGCTGCTTTTTGTAGTCGGCGTAAGATTTGACGGTGAAAGGCCCCCTTCCGTGTTGGCGGTGGCCTTCTGTGGAATTGCCAGCGGTTACGCCGCCCACTTCCACCGGAATGACTTTTCCGTCCAACAGGCAAATCAGACTTTGCAAAGGTCGCACCCATCGGAAGGCGCTAGTCCCGGATTTCATGGATTTTGGCCAAGGGAAGTTATTCATCACCTCTGGCACCACTTGGGCGATGATATCCTCAGACGCTCGGCCCGGTTTTTCGATCTTAGCCACATAAAACTGGCCTTTTTTATCGTCACGGATTTCGGCCTCGGAAATACCAGACAGACCTGCGGCTTTCATAAATCCGGCCAAAGCCTGTTCCGGCGCCCCCACTCGGGGGCCCTTACGCTCGTCGGAAATATCAGGGCTTTTCGCAGGAATATCCGCCTTAAAGCCAAGACGTCTTGGGCCTGCCCAATGGTGTCCATCCTCGACCGTTAGGCCGGCTTTACCCAAGCCTTCAGTTAGAAGTTTGCGTAAGTCCTCACCGGCCCGCTTTTGCATACGTGCCGGAATTTCTTCGCAGAATATTTCAAACAGAAACTCAGCCATTATGCTCTCCAGCCCATCGCCGGGAGGTCGGCATCAATTTTGACATAGGCCTCGGCGCAGCCCTTGGCGAG
>JAHDBU010000142.1 GCA_020630275.1 Hellea sp. | reverse complement strand
AGCGGCAGATAGTTTTTCAAATCACCCGGCTTGGTCACCCGGTCAAATGCCACCATCAAAAACGGGGACCCGTCCGGCAGCTGGCCTTCCCAAAGACCCTCAACATGGTCTCTCAGACTCTCGAGGATTTCCATATCATCAATGCTGCGACGGGGTAGGAATATACCGGCGCAGGGCTTTTGGCGCGCCCAATAAGGAATATCGGGAAACGGATCTGCCGCCTGCTCTTTCCGGCGGCGCGTCATATAAGATCGATCAGCCAAACATCTTCTCCGCGTCGATCTCTATGGCATCGGTCAGAATTTCGTCAAAAGTTATGACCTCTTTTTTGTACTGGCTATTTTGTCTCGAGAGCACAACCAAAGACTTCGGATCTCCATTTTTATCCAGAGCGACACCTGCGAACTGATTATCCGGTAATTGCCGCAAACCTCGAATTTCCTGAGAGGATGATCCAAATTTATACAGGGTTCTGACTTCGGTCGGCTTGTCCGTACTCCCATGATACCAACGGTGTTGAAATCGGCCATCACCGCCGTGCAAAGGATCAGAATAAACCGTCAGGCGCGGTGATCCATGATCATCATTGATCGCAATCACCCGCTCATAGCGAGGTAATTCAAAATCCAATTCGCTCATCTCATCAATATTCAAACCGCCGCTATAGAATTTCCATTGGCCCGGATGAAAACTCATGGCCGTCCCTCCGGGACAAAAGGCAGCCCCGCGCAAGCGCTCAAAATTGGCGCCGGGTTCAATGGGGAAATTCCATTTGGATTTCTTAAGCCCAATCCCAAGCTGCATACCCGGTTGATTAAACGATCCGATGACCCCGGCAGGCCCCTCATGCTGTACCTGCGTGCGCGGCTCAAAAAGTGTGACATGAAAGTAGCCATCGGATTTCAGAATTCGTTTTTCCTTATACAGAATATTGATGGATGGCTCATTGAGCGCATGACTCCATTTGAAGGTAAATGGCTGACCGGAAGTCGTATAGCCATAGACCAGCTTGTCGGTCAGAAGAAAGGGAATGGCATGGGGACGCTGTTTGGCAAATAAATGCGCGGATGTAACTTTCTTTATGCGGGGCGGCTGCATGTTTGCGCCCTCTATCCAGTGATTAAAAACCAAGCGCTCATTGTCACCTTTGCCCCGTTGCAGCAAAACATTGATTTGGGATTTCGACTTGGAGAAATGCACACCCGCCAATTGGGCATCCTCAGGCAGCGGGATAAAAATGGGTTCGCGGTAGGTTTGGTCGTTGACCTGAAAAGACCGTTTACCACGGGCATCCCGACGTGCTTGGCTGCGGGCATGAACAAACTCTCTACCGGCCAGATACGATCGATCGAAAAACAGAAGACCGCGCGGGAAATGTTCGAAACGGACGATAAACCGACCCGTGCCGTTCGACGAAAAATAGAGAGGCTCCCAGCCTTTTTCGGTCGGGATTGTTGTCCCGAGCTGATTGATCTTACCTGACAGGTCGGCGCGGATAGGATCAAAGGGCCGGTTCAGGGCGGACACACAGGTGACATCGGGAGGGAACTCGAGGCGCACCCGTTTGACACTGGCCCGGCGGCGCTTCAAATCCAGCACACCTGTTCGGGCTTCCCCCGTTCCCGGTGGGTCCATGGACAATGCGAGCGCGTTTGATGTGGTCGCCAAAATATCTGGGTGGTCAACCGTATCATCACGGCCTTCGGCCCCAATGATCCAGTCCTGGAAAATCATATCGGCGGAGTTTTTATCCTTGAAAACCTGAGCCCAAATATCGTTAGCGGCTTCGATATCCGCTTCATCCGGGTTGGCAAAAGCGACGAATTTCAGAAACTTTTTGACACTCCCGACAGACACTTCTCTGTGCCAATGCACGCGATCATTGGGCAGGAAGCACCAATGCAATTCCGTTTTGCGCATATGGGCAACGCGCGCCAGAAAAATCAGACCGGCCAGCGCCACGATCCGACCATGCCCCATAAGCTCTGGTCCGGCAGCGATGATTAAACGGAAGATCAGTTTTTCGCTCGGATCTGACCGCTCCGTTTCCATGTAGAGGGTTTCATGCTCGGCGAGCCGACGTAGAAATTCCATGGGGGCTTCGGTGCGCAGGAGCAGTTCGCTTTGTAAAATACGGCTCAGCTCGCCCCGGTGGGTCAGACCGCCAACGCCCTCAAAATCACCAAGCAAATGACGGTCCCGACTTTGTACAGCATTAAACAGCGCCTCGAGACTGGCCAGATGTCCTTTCAAAGCCGTACGCATGGGGTGAGACAAGCGATCGAGTACCGGCAAAAACGGCGCATATGCGCTCGGGAATTCTGTCGCCGCCTCCTCTTTACGGGTTTTTTCAACCACCTCGCTCATGCAGCGTCCCTTGGGATAATCAGACCAACAGGCAAGCGTTCTTCGATAATATAAAGATCAGCCTCTGGGTGGTCTTTTGGGTGGTCCTTATTGTCAGCGGGTAGGATTATCACATCCTGATGGAGAGGCGCATGAGTTTCCAAGAGCACCTGCAGATAATCCGACGCAGCTGTCGGGCCCATGCCCAAAGTAACGCCAACGGGCAGATAAATACGGTCATAAGCTTTGTATAAGGGCTGCGAACCCGACAGGTTTGGGAGCATGGCTTCGCCGTCAATCGGTGTCGCGAACACCGCGGCCCAGTCTTCGCCAAAAGCGTAGTCGCAATCCAGAAATGCTCTTGGCTTCGTCTTGAATTGTGCCAGGAGATCTGAGCTTTGTGGACGTCGGTCAAACAGCAATGCGTCCGCGCTTTGAACCCGTTCGCCAAATATCCAGATCATGACGGTGTCTGCGTCACCCAGGGATTTGCTTTAGGTGCGGCTTTGACTTCCTGTGGTGCCTCTTCGTCGGCATTCCCACTGAGATGAGACTCAAGACTGGTCCGTAAGATGCGCAAATGCTGGGGCAGTTTATCTGTCTCGAATGCGGCGTCGATCTGCGTCAACAAGGTTTCCATGCGCACCAACCAGATTTCATAAGACGGGTCGGATTTGAGTGCGGGCTTTGCTGCGATGAGCTTTTCCCCGGTGGCCGATAGATGCGCGGCGTGGGCCGTGGCACCATAAGTGGCTTTGACAGCGCTTTGGGTCAGGACTGGATTATGGGTGTTTTCCAGCTCTTTTTCCAAGACTTCTCCGGCTTCGGACTGCTGAACTTGATCTTGTACGAGATAGGTCACCGGCCAGAGGTCTTCGGGTCCGGCTTTCATCTGGCCCCGTAAAAGCGCCGCTGCCGCGACGGCCTTTTGGCCTTTGACGATTTTGCGATCAGAGAGCGGCACGCCCAGCAACCGCAATTTGCGCATAATGTGCGCATAGGGCTCGATGACGTCGGATAGGTCCACGGTCAAGGAGGCTTTGTGCAAGAGCTCCATGGCCTTTTTCGGCATTGGCTTGACGCTGTTTTCTGTATCCGTGAATTGTTTCCAACCGACTTGCAACAGATCCGGCAGAGATTCCTCCCCAATGGGTTCAACGAACATGGTCAGCAGAAAACGGTCAGCAAAGGCAGCCAAAAGTGGGTCATCGGGCAAGTGGTTGGACGCGGCCACACAAGACATGAGCGGCGTTCTCACAGAAAACTGTCCGCGCTGATAAGTGCGCTCATTCAGGATTTTCAGGAGCGAGTTCAGAATGGCGGTGGAGCCCAGAAAAATTTCATCCAGAAAGGCAATTTCCGCTTCCGGCAACATGCCAGCGGTCACGGGCTGAACTTTACCGTCTTTGAGGGCATTGAGATCGAGACCACCAAATAATTCAGATGGTTCTGTGAAGCGACCAATTAGATATTCAAAATTCTTAACCTTCAGGCCCGACGCCATGGCCTGAACGGCCGCTGACTTACCGGTACCGGGTGGTCCGATCAGCAAGACATGCTCCTGCATGATCAGGCCGAGTAAGATAAGCTCGAGCATATCCCGCCGGCCCACAAATTGAGAGTCCAGCGCATCCAGATGTTTGTTGAGTTCGGGCACCAAAACGTCGATGGCGCTTTGTTCTTTTTTGGTTAAAACCACAGTCACGGTTCGATA
>JAHDBU010000141.1 GCA_020630275.1 Hellea sp. | reverse complement strand
CCACCGGATTTACACCCGGCGCGGTGCGCTCTTACCGCACCTTTTCACCCTTACCCCGTAAAACGAGGCGGTTTATTTTCTGTGGCACTTTCCCTGAGCTTTCGCCCGCCGGACGTTATCCGGCATCCTGCCTTACCGGAGCCCGGACTTTCCTCAAGTCGAAACTTGCAACCGCCCGGCCCTCTTGGGAGTGTCGTAATTCATAGAAGAGCCCTTAGGTCAAGGGCTCATATGCATTTTACCTTATATTAACTACGTTGATTTTTTTCGCCTTAAAGTATTTGGGGTAGATATGGAACCTTGAGCGAATAAAGGCGCAGGCGATCGGGGGAAGACATGCGGCGTATTCTGAAGAACTATTTAAAGAACGAATCTGGGCAATTTGCCTTAATCGCTGCGATTTTCGCTGTTCCGCTTGTTGTTTGTATCGGCATAGCGATCGATACAGCATACATACACAGTAAATCAACCTCTCTGCAGACATCACTCGATTCCGCAGCTCTGGCTGCTGTCATTCCCGGAAATCTAAATGATAATGAACGGGAAAATTTTGCAAAAGAAGTTTTCCATCATAACTACGATGATCCGTTCCCCGTTGACGTTAAGGTCATCGCGACAGGTGCACGGGTAGATATCCAGGGAACCATTGAAAAAGAAACACTGTTTATGGGTATAGGCGGCGCAAACAAAGTCACGCAAAGACTTAAGTCAGCGGCCATTAAAACCGTTGAAGACGTGATATGCGTCATGACATTAAATGAAACAGCGAGGGGCTCACTCAGATTTGAAAAAAATGCGTTATTACAAGCCCCCAACTGCTCTATTCAAGTTAACTCAAGCGACCAGAATGCTTTGATTGCAGCTGGCAATTACGAGCCCAATGCAAAACGAATTTGTGTTCATGGAGGCGTCAACGGAAATGTCGGGCCTGTCGCGCAGGCAAATTGCTCAGCATTGCCCGACCCTTACGCTCATATCACAGTGCCGAATGTTGTTGGGGACAGTTCAGACTGTAATTACGGTCCGATCGACGCAATTGTTCCGGCAGCTGCTCAAGCGTTATTTGAATATTTGTTGTTTGGCTCGATTAATCAGAACATTGTCGATGAAGTTAATCTTATCATGAATACAACGTTTGCCATTGGACCAAATAACGACGTTAGGTATCCGGGCGTATATTGTCATGGATTGCACTTCTACGACACTGAAACCACCTTGATGCCCGGCACTTACTATATTCAAGACGGACCATTGTCCGTGGGTGCCGGTGCCAAAGTAACTGGAGACGGAGTAACTTTCGTGTTCCGAGGTGATAATTCATACCTCTATACTTATGACGAAGTTGCCCTCGACCTTACAGCGCCACGTACAGGCGAATACGCCGGTTTGATCTTCGTTCAAGACCGTAATTCCAGTGCGGATATGACCTCTATTATTAAGGGGAACGCAAATATCAAATTGGTTGGTACGACCTATTTGCCTACTCAAGACTTGTTTGTTGGTGGACTTGGAGAAATGGGGGCCACATCTCCTGCGATGGCCTTTATTGCCAACAACATTACGTTTACATCGGACATTGATGAGATCATATCGCAGAACGAAGATGATTTTCAGTTTTTTAAATTTGCCATGGAAGAAGTCGCTAATATGCTATTTCGGATGGGGCTTTCGCCATATCAAGTTGATTACTCTTCGGCAAACGGCGCCGCATCAGGGTCATTGGAGCAGGATTTCACGACCAATATCCTTACACATATAGGTTCACAAGCTGAAACTGGAATTCCTTTTGCAAAATCCGATGGTGGCGCCCGATTGATTAGCGTCGACAACACGCCTTTATAGCAAAAGCTTTTCTTGCATCCGTGAACCATAAATGCAGACTGCGCCGATGCAGTCTAGCGTCCTTGATGATTTTCGCTTGGAGATGGGACAGTCCTCAGAAATCGGGCTGGCTTTGGCTCTTTTCATCATAATGCTATCAGTTGCGCTCGACTTGCGTCTCGCCCACTTCAAACAAATTTCTAATAATCCGAAACCATATTTTGCCGGTGTTGTCGGCCAATTGATAGGCTTGCCATTGGTAACCTATCTGCTTTGTATGGTGCTAAATCCACATCCGACGATAGCCTTAGGCATGCTAATTGTTGCATGTTGTCCAGGAGGAACAGTATCAAATCTTTTGACCATGTTGGGACGAGGTAACACAGCTTTATCGGTTTCGCTGACGGCAACTTCCAGCCTGTTCGCTGCATTCATGGCGCCGGTTACCATTCTTTTTTGGGTATCTATTTATGAACCGACAGCGAGCTTACTTCAGGAAGTGGGTTTTAATCCTTGGGATTTCCTGAAAACCACATTCTTTTTGTTGGCAGTGCCTTTGACCATCGGAATGATTGCACAGGCCAAGTTTCCCAAAATCATGAGCAGGGTCCACAAGCCTTTGGCGGCGATTGCTTTCACCCTCTTGCTAATCATTATCATCGTTGCTCTTCGTGCCAATTGGGACGGATTCATGGCTCTGGGTTGGGGATTATTCTTCCTGCTCATTGGCATTACAATTTTACATAATTTGCTCGCCTTCGGCGTCGGGTTGCTGGCAGGTCTAGTTTCAAGAGCCAAAACAAAAGACTTCCGCGCTCTGATTATGGAAATTGGCATCCAAAATTCAGGCTTGGCTATCGTCATAATTTTAAGTGCCTTGGAAGGGTTTGGCGGGGCGGCCGCGGTTATCGGTCTTTGGGGAACATGGCACATAGTTGCCGGATTAATTCTAATCGCTATATTCCGTGCACGCGATCGGAGAAGACAGCATGTTTGACATAATTATCACAAACGGAACTATCTTGGACGGCTCAGGTGGAGCAGCCTATGAAGCAGATATAGGCGTGAAAGAAGGTAGGATTGCGGCTATCGGTAAAGACCTTGGTGAGGCGTCTAAAATTGTCGATGCCAATGGCTGTATCGTCACGCCCGGCTTTATCGACTTGCATACACATTACGATGGTCAAATCAGCTGGGACGAAGAAATGAAACCGTCGGTCAATCATGGCGTTACGACGGTTGTTATGGGCAATTGCGGCGTTGGCTTTGCACCCTGCCGCAAAGGCGATCAAGACCGACTTGTCAGGCTCATGGAAGGTGTTGAGGATCTTCCCGGCTCGGTGTTACATGAAGGCATCACCTGGAACTGGGAAAGTTTTGGGGATTACCTGCAGGCCATTGATGACATCCCCCACACCATCGATTTCGCCGCCATGGTCACGCACGATCCTATTCGGGTCTATGCTATGGGTGAGCGGGCCATGTTCAATGAAATCGCGACCGATGACGACATTGAAGCCATGAAAGATCTTGTTCGCGAGGCGCTGGATGCGGGCGCGATCGGCCTGTCCATTGGACGGTCTGATGCTCATAAAACGGCTGATGGCGATTGGACACCATCATCGGAGGCTGACGAAAAAGAACTGGTTGGCCTGGCCAGTGTTCTGGCGGAAAAGGACAAAGGCGTACTGCAGGTCGTCAACGATTTTGACATGATGCGCCCCGGTCAAACTTTCGATAAAGAATTTGACCTGATGGAGGCGTTCTTTCGGGCTGGTAAACGCCCCTCCTCTATCTCACTGATGCAGCGGGATTTTGCGCCGCAAGACTGGATCAAAACCATCGAGCGATCTGAACAGCTTAACGCTGAAGGATTTGATGTTAGCTTTCAAGTGGCGCCGCGCGGCATAGGGGTTTTTCAAGGGCTTGATCTGACGTTTCACCCGCTCATGGCCTTCCCAAGTTATTTGGCCATTCAGGACCTGCCTTTGGAAGAGCGTGTCGAGATTATGCGATCACCGGGTTACAAAGAAAAAATGCTGGCGGAAACGCCTGTTCAACTGTCCGGAGAAGGCTCAACCGTGCCGCCTATGACAGACGTTCTGATCGCCCAATATGAGGCGTTTGCAGAGAAGAATTTCGTCCTCGGACAAGACGGTAAACCCCATTACGAACAGTCCCGGGAAAACTCTATCGCGGGTCTGGCCCGCAAAGACGGCATGACAGCCTTTGAAAAGGTCTATGATTTGCTGCTTGAGGATGATGGTCGGGCCATGATCTATTATCCCATCTATAACTATACAGATTGGAATTATGATGCGGTCTATCA
>JAHDBU010000140.1 GCA_020630275.1 Hellea sp. | reverse complement strand
GCTAAAGTTAGAATTTTTCTCATAAGAAACCCCAGTTTGTAAAACAGTTTTCAGTGAATCAGAAGTTTATCTCCACGTCAACCTTATAAATCAAAGGTAATATGAACGGAAACAAAACACCACAGTTCTTTCATGTAATTTGGCACTATGTGTGACTTCAAAGCAACAGATTTGTCCATAAAGTGTGAATATGACCTAAAAACGGCAAAAATTACTCTTTTTACGGAAAATTGCTGAGTGATTAAATATACCGATGAGCCCAAGCCGCCAAAACATGAGCTATGTATTCAGCGTCCTTAGCATTTTTAAGCAGCAAATGGTCAGCCCCATCCAACGAAACAAAACTTTTTGGATGTTTAGCCCTTGAATAGATGTGCGATGCATTATCGATTCCCACAACAACATCTTGAGGAGAATGGAAAATCATCAGAGCACGATCCAGACTCTGTATTTCACTGGCAATGTCGTGATTTCCTATATCATCCAGAAACTGCTCTTTAATGACGAACGGTCTTCCGCCCAATAAAACCTTTGCCTCACCCTCTTCTTCGATCTCTTCAATCTGATCAGCGAACTGGTGAATTATATGAGTTGTATCGCAGGGTGAACCAATTGTGGCGACCGCTTTACACTCGGGAATTTCATCCGCGACTTTCAACGCCGCGGTCCCACCAAAGCTATGACCGATCAGCACGCATGGCGCATGAAAATTATCTCTGAGAAAATTCGCGGCCTGACGCAAATCCTCGCAATTGGAAGAAAAGTTGGTATCTGAAAAATTTCCACCCGACTCGCCAAGGCCTGTAAAATCAAATCGCATCATACCGTAACCATCCTCGACCAATGTTTTAGAGATGGTTCGCACAGGCTTTAAATCTTTGCCGATCGAGAATCCGTGGGCAAACAGCACCCAACTTTTAAGCTCTCCGTCGGGCCAATCCAGCTTAGCGGAAAGATCATCTCCAAAGGCACCTTTAAACGTCACTTTTTTGCTTGGCATCGAAATTCCTCCTGCTTTTCATTAAACGCCGCGCTGTCGAATTCAAAATAAATACCGCCCTTGCCGGGCTTTTATTAGCATGTCATAGGCGGCGTCATGAATCAGATTGTCGATATAACCCGACCACACTTATTCGAAGCCGCTCCGGATACGGTTAACTTCAAAAAGTTACGAAAGCGTCTGGTCCGTCAGGCACAGGAGGTCATAGACAACTATGGTCTCGTTGATCGATATGCCGTCAAGACTGGAAAATCCAAAAGACCAAAGTGGCTAGTCTGCCTATCTGGCGGCAAGGACAGCTATGGCCTCCTCGCCGTATTATTGGATCTGCAATGGCAAGGCGCGCTTCCCGTGGATTTATTGGCTTGCAATCTTGATCAAGGTCAGCCGGGGTTCCCAAAACATGTTTTGCCGGAATGGCTGGATAAAACAGGCATACCCTACCGGATTGAAACCCAAGACACCTATTCCATCGTGACGGAAAAAGTCCCGGAAAATAAGACCTACTGCGCGCTCTGTTCACGCCTGCGGCGCGGAATACTATATAGAATAGCCCGCGAAGAGGGATGTGATGCGATTGTATTGGGACATCACCGGGACGACGCCCTTGAAACTTTTATGATGAACCTTATTCATGGCGGGCGACTAGCGGCTATGCCACCAAAACTCTTAAACGACGATGGTGATGTTTTTGTTCTCCGCCCACTTATCACCAGTGCCGAAGCCGATTTACAGAAATTCTCGGACGCCATGCAGTTCCCAATCATTCCCTGTAATCTCTGCGGATCGCAAGACGGACTTCAACGGCAAGCCATGAAAAACCTTTTGGACGACTGGGAGCACCGTAAACCGGGTACCCGGCAAGTCATGGCGAAAGCCCTGACGACGGTTCGTCCCAGTCACCTTCATGACAGTCGGGTCTTTGACTTTATGGGGCTTTTGCCTGGCTCAGCCGGAGAACAAGACGACGGCGTTCCGTTTTAGTTACCACCGCTTTAGTTGCCACCGCCTTGGGCCGCTCGAAATTTTTGCATCGCCAAAAACTCGTTAAAAGCCATGGCACCGTCTTTATCAAAGTCGGCGCGTTTGGCGCGGCCATCATTCCAGGCGTTCCGCAACCAGCCCGGCATTTCTTCGGGACTTAGCTTTCCGTCCATATCCGCATCAGCAAAGCCATAGAGCTGACGAATTTCAAATGCCATAGGATCATGCAGGACCTTGTCATGGGTTTCATCGGTCCATCGAAAGAAGAAACTGCCATAAAGCATCTCATCATGAGATTGAAGTCCCCAGGGAACATTTCTATCCGGATCGGGATTTGAAAAGTTCTTTTCGGAATTATCGTAGATCGTTGTGTGAATGAGTCTGGACCCAGCCGGAACTTTCAGCGAATTCTTCAAAGGGTAATTATGTTGCCAGTTGAAGTCATATTTGGGCACGGATAACAGGGTTTCCTGACGTCCATCCGGATAGCGAATATCGAATTTACTTGATTTCCCCCTGTAATGAGCATGCGGAAAAAGGAAGTATATTTCTGCATTGTGATCAAATTCGAAATAAGCGGTTTCTTCATGATCACTGCTATTGGCGGGAATATTGATTCTCGGATTTAATATAACTTGCTGTCGCAAGACGTGGTCCGGCTTCTTGTCGTGGAAATACAGGCCAACCCTGGTCACATCAGTGGCGGGCTTTCCAGACGGGGTATAATGGAACTGAAAACGAAACTCCCCGCCCTTTTCAACCAGAATACCCGTATTCTTCGGATATTCATAAGACGGAACTCCAGGTGCGAACCCATATAGAAAATTGTCGAAAACACTTTCTTGATCCCCTTCTCCGGGCTTCGTGATATTAGGCGACGAACCTATGAGAACATGATGGACAACGGATTTGTCACCCGGAAGCACGGTAACAGCCCGGACCCATTTATCCTCTGCAGACGGATTTGCGACCGAAGGAAACTGATAGTCCACGACACCTGTCGAGGGAACATCAAACGATGGTGCCTCAATAATCAAATCTGGTTGGCCTAAAGGCCATTCGGTGGCATCGCTGTCACGTTCAGCCAAAGGATCTGGTCCCTCGCCTCTAGGAGCACCGGCTTCGATCCACCGGACCAAAAGCTGCTGATCCTCAATACTCAGATCGCGCGCTTGCAAAAACTCCCCAACATGGGGATCAGCCGACCATGGCGGCATACGTTGCGTACGGACTACTTCGCGGATCATCGGGGCAAAGCCCTCGACCTCTTCATAATTGGTCATAGCCCATGGACCAATACCGCCATCCTGATGACAGGAGGCGCAATTCTTTTCTAGGATTGGCGCAATAGTTTTGGAATAGCTGATTTTGGCATGAGCCTCTCGATCCAACCCGTCTTTCAGATTGACGATACAGCCCTTAGTAGGGCGGGCTTTGGTCGCGACGGATTCACCCGCGAGCACAGCGTTAAGGGCGTCCTTGAGATAATGGTCCTTCGCTTCGTTCTTTTGCCGCTCATAGGTGATACGGTCATTCACAGGTCCGCGGTAGACAATTTCCCACCCAGCTGGATCTATCACCAGGACCTCGGCCGTACGCGTAATGCCCAAAGATGCCGCAATGAGTTGCGACTCGTCTTTCATGATCGGGATATCAATGCTGTATTCTGCGGCCTCTTCTGCGACTTCGGCGCGGGTATCGTGAGGGTTGGCATTGAGCATCAGGAATTTTACACCTTTACTCTCATATTCATCGCGAACGGATTTATAGTCATTGGCCAGATTACGGACAATCGGACACCCATTGCCTTGAACCATTATGACAACGGCCTTGGCATCATAATTATAAAAGAGTTCCTGCGCCTTGCCGGTATGATCTAAAAGCATGAAATTATCGACGAGGTTGTCCTTCATATCTGGGATCGACTTGGTCGCAAAATTGTGAGTCATCTTTTCCGCCTTGGCTTTCGCCTGAGCGGGTGAAGCCTGTACGGTTGGCGATTCACCCGTACTTTCAGCACAAGCTGCAAGAATAAACGCGAAGCTCAGAGGGAATAAAAACTTACGAATTTGCATAACAGACCTCGAGACAAGACTAATCCATCGAGGGGATACCATAAAGCCGGGTGGATTTGCATTAAAATTAATTGAATTCCGCCTCTTCAATTTCATGACTATGAAATTGAATGGCGCGAGTGACGGGACTCGAACCCGCGGCCTCCGGCGTGACAGGCCGGC
>JAHDBU010000139.1 GCA_020630275.1 Hellea sp. | reverse complement strand
AAACGTCGATGGCGCTTTGTTCTTTTTTGGTTAAAACCACAGTCACGGTTCGATAGTCCTCCACATGAAGGCTTAGTTAAAACCGTGGTGATATGAAAAGCAAATGGATTCCCGCAAGCGGACGATTTTTCGTCCGATTAAACGTCTAGCTGCGCCGCCAGAGCTTTGGCCATTTCATGGAAAGCCTGACCTTGGTTCTTGTCCGAAGCGGCGACCGGTTTTCCGTTATCACTACCAGTCCGAATATCCATGTGCAGAGGTGCCTGCCCTAGGAGCTCTACGCCCAGTTTTTCCGCTTCCTGCCGGACACCATCCGATCCGAAAATATCGTGGCTCGACCCGCAATCCGGGCAGACAAATACGCTCATATTCTCAACCAGACCCAGAACCGGGATGTTGACTTTGCCGAACATGGCCACACCTTTGCGGGCATCCAGTAGTGCGAGATCCTGTGGTGTCGAGACAATGACGGCACCACGGGGTTTGATATCCTGGGCCAGTCCCAACTGTGGATCGCCTGTGCCCGGCGGCATATCAATAATGAGCATATCCAGATCGCCCCAATGCACGTCCCAAAGCATGCGAGAAATGGCACCCTGAACCATGGGCCCGCGCCAGACTATAGGCCCGTCATCTTCGGTCAGGAATCCGATCGACATAACCTTCACCCCATAGGCCTCAAAGGGCGCAATCAGACGACGGCCTTCGACTTCTGTCGTTTTGGCCCTGGACCCGGTGAGCCCCATAACCATAGGAATAGACGGCCCGTGAATGTCCGCATCCAGCAGTCCAATCTTTTTGCCTTGAGTGGCCAAGGCCACAGCGAGATTTGCGGCTACAGTTGACTTGCCTACACCGCCTTTGGCGCTGGATACGGCGATGACATGATCGACAAAGGCATCACCCTGATAGCCTTCGGGTCGTTTGGCCTGATGGGGATTACCTTGACGTTGCGGACGTCTAGACACCTCCGGTGCCGCTTTGTGGGCCGTCAACATGACCGAAACCCGGTCGACACCGTCGAGGGCTTTCAAAGCCGCTTCTGCGTTTTGTCGCACCGGTTCAAAGGCATCTGCATCTTTGGGATCAATCTGGAGAATGGCCCGTAGAAATCCGTCTTGAAAATTGAGATCAGCCAGACGTCCATTGGCGACAATATCCCGTTTCCCCGTCAGGTCAGTGACGCCGGATAGCGCTTTAATGGCAGCAGATTCTGAATAGGTCATTTTATTCGCAAGCGGGTCTAATGGTTCCGTCCGCCCCCAAAATCAGCGGCGAATGATCGTCATGGCTCAGTAGATAGCGGCCTTGATCGAGGATGGAAACCTCAAAATCCGAACGTGGCAAATAACGGTGCAATTTAGCATGAATGCCCGTTTGGTTTTGGGTGCCCACGAATAATTGTCCGTCCCCGGATGCGCCAGGATCTGCGCTGATAACCCAAAAGTCAGACGCATAGCGTCCAGGACGCGGCAGGCGCATGGGCACGACGGATGAGACTTTGGAGATTTGCGCCCCCCGGACCGGGTCGCCCAGACCAGATTCATTGTCGAAATACCAGAGCCCGCCATTACGTTTGGAGGCAAAGCCGACAAACCATCCTCCCTGCGTTGGATAGGTCGTCTGAATAAATCGCCGTTTCACATAAGACCCCGAGACCTCTTCTTCGAGGGTGAAATAAGGCAGCTGCACAACATAGTCGGTCATTGGCTTGCCTTTGGCCGAGCAGGCCTTCCAGCGCTTTCGGTCAGCGATCTTCAACATGGCGACAGATTTCGCAAACGGCACAGCTGGCTCTTCAGACTTTGGGTCGCGTTTTAACATGCGCGCCGTCGACTTGGCGTCATATCGCACATCATCGGCCCAGTGACCCGCAAGGCGGTCGACGGAAGTCGTGTAAATCTTGTCCTCTTGAGCCCGCGCACTGGCCAGGGCAAATTTCAGAGTTTTGATATTTTCCGTCTGCCCGAGGGCTTGCAGGGTTATCTGCTGGACGGCGATATTATCCAGTGATTCCAGGCGATTAAAGAAAGTCTGATAAATCCGGCTATCATCCTGTTGGGTGTCCTGAATATGGGACCAGATCATCATGGCGGAATTGGCAGAGTCCTGCGGAAAAACCATGCTGAAATTGGCCTCATAGGGGTGAATGTTTTGACCTCTCGCCTGCAGTGCTGCTCTTAGGGCTGAACGCACGGCAGAGTTAGCCTTAAGCGCGACGATCTTGCGGTCTTTGGCAAAGGCACCGCCTCCCAGCAGCGCATCGAGTCCCGCCACACGTCCCATCAAGGTCATCTCCGGGTCTTCGGATAGTTCCTTGGCGAATTGCATGTAAAACCCGTCGGGACGTATGGTGTTTCGGTGACGTAAGAGTTCTGCAATAGCAAAGGCCGTATCCGACCGATCAGGCCCTAGATTCTTTAATGTGTCGAGGAGCGACCTAAATGCCATTTCCTTATCGATGGCGTAAAGCCCGTCATAGGCGGCAATCACGCTGGGTCCGTCACCGGAACCAAGCGCCCGCTTGAGGAAGGGTGTGGTTTTCTCCGGCGGAAAAGCGGATAGCATTTGCACGAGTTCCCGCGTCGGGGATTCCACAACGGCCTTGGCGAGCGGACCGTGCTCAAATGATCTGAGCTGATAAATCTTTCTATTCTCTCGCAAGCGCGCCAGAACATCCCGGGCCACATCCCGGATTTTCCGATCTTCGCTCAGGAGCGACTCAATCATGCGCCCTTGCACATCGGGCGAGCCTATCTTGACCATGAGATTAGCCATTTTTTCCACATTGGAACCGGGCCATTCCTGGACAATTTTGCGAGCCTCTTCGCGGGAGAAATTGAATTTACCCTCAGACAGAATATCAATGGAGCGGCCGGCAATATCCGGGTCCTTGTCTCCAACCAACATAATCAGAAAGGCTTTGCCGTCTTGGCCAAAGCCTTCCAGTTCTTCCGTTAAAACTGCATAGTCAAATTCGTGAGGGCCATGGTTTTCCATGATCCAGACGCAATGGTCGGCATCATCGCAAATACCTTTTTCATTATCTCCATAGGCGTTGGTCACGCCCGCAAGCAGGCTCGCCGCCAATAATCCTGTCGCCAGTCTTTTTCCCATCCCGCCGCTCTTATGCAAATATCGCGGCCAATGCCACTATAAATGCAGGCCCTTGACAGTCGGAGCATCAAAGTTATCCCGATTGCCATGGTGTTATTATCTATAGCCGTCTTGGCCGGGTTGCTTGTGGCCCTATCGGTCATTGATCTCAAGACATTTCGCCTGCCAAATGTACTGACCTTCACACTTATCGGTACAGGTTTGATAGAAGGCTGGATACGGTATGAGGGTCTACCAGAAGGTATTTGGGGCGGATTTACAGACAGACTGATCGGAGCTGCGGTCGGTTATCTTGTATTTGTGGCCGTTGAAAAAGGATTTAAACACATCACAGGCAAGGACGGCATGGGGCGCGGTGACGCCAAACTTCTGGCCGGTGGCGGCGCCTGGTGCGGATGGATGGTACTGCCTTATATTGTCATGATCGCCAGCTTTATGGGATTGATTGCTGCTTTGTTTCCATCTTTTAGAAAAGCAGGGCGTATTCCGTTTGGACCCTTTCTGGCCCTAGGCATTATCAGCGTATGGTTCGCATTGAATATTCAGCGCCTACCGGTTTGACATTACAGGCCGCAATCCCGGAGACGGGGACAACTTTTTCCCAACCATCAGCCGCTGTTTGAGTGATGGCTCCAGAGCGGTAACGCGTGCCATTATCCACGTCTTCCGGGTCGTTGAGCTTGAGCTTCAACGCGGCTCCATCAGGCAATTGATAAGTTTGATCCGGCAACTGACCAAAAGACGGCAGACCATTGGAAGATATTCTATTGATTTCGACTTCCCCGCTATCACTCCACCAGCTGGCTGTGGCACTATCCATTTGAGAGAAGAAAACAAAACGACGGGCAGGGTCCGCGGTCCAAACAAAGATACCGCACTCCCCTGTGTTGAGATCGCGCGGCGCAAGGCGATCCTGCTGAGCCGTGATCTTTGTTTTGGTGTTGGATTTAGCGTTAGTTGCTGTCGTCCCGCATGCCCCCAGCATCAGCAAAGCCGCTATTGCGATTGTATATCTTACTGCCATTTGCCCTGCTCCGTTAGCTTGTAGACGCCGCCGGATTTGTGAAACCCACTGGCGGTCAGGGACGGCGCTGCGAAACGTTCAAACGACGCGGCCACCTTCGCTGTTATATCAGCCCTGTAGCTTCCTTCCAGTCCGACGATCACCTTAGCTGTAATTTCTGCAGC
>JAHDBU010000020.1 GCA_020630275.1 Hellea sp. | reverse complement strand
CGGTCGGAGCGCCTGCCCCGGTTACAGCTACATGAAGTCCAGAAAAATCCATGGCTGAGTTACTAACCACGGCTTTTTCGCCATGCAACAACTATATGCAAAAAGTTGAATATAAATTCTTGTATGAATGCATAAAAAAACCCGCCTCTAGAGGCGGGTTAAAATCTCAATTCAAAGATTGCTTAGTCAAACAGACCCAGCTTCTTCACCCGGCGAGCCATCAAGTAGTAGAAAACCGCGCGGTTCTTCAATCTAACTGACTTCATTTCCGCACATGTATCTGCCGCAGCTTTCTCGGCTGCATCTTTTGACAGACCCAACTTCTTCATACCGAAGTTCTTAGCAACAGTTGCCATTTCGGTTTCGTCAGAACAAGCCACCAAAGACGCATCGCGTGAGTACAGCGAAGGCCCGCAATATTTGACGATGTTGTCAATAGTGCTGGTCTTGGCAGCCGAGTGGAACTTACGAACGCCGTCGTAGTACTTCTTGTTCTTTGCAGAACTCGAAGATGACTTCGCAGACGTTTTCTTGCTCGGAGCCTTCTTGGTCGACGACTTCTTCGCTGTCGTCTTCTTCGCGATCGATGGAGCCGCTTTCATTGGTCGCGGTTTACCACCCGCGGCCAAACCTTTGGCTTGTTTAACCCACTCGTCACGACCAATGCGACCTGGAATGGAGTCGATCAGTTCTTCAACCATATTGACGTCTTTGGCTTTCCAGTTGGCAATCTGACGGAAGTAGTAAATACCTTTACCGTTCAAGTCTTTCTCGAACTTTGGACCAATGCCTTTGATAAGCTTCAAATCATCTGGCTTACCATCGGTTGGGCCGTCAGTGTAAAGAACCTTGGGCTTCGGAGCCGCCTTTTTCTTTGGCGCTGCCTTCTTCTTAGCTGGTGCCTTTTTAACGGCAGGCTTCTTCTTAGGCGCAACCTTTTTCTTCACAGGCGCCTTTTTGGCGGCCGGCTTCTTTTTGGCAGGGGCCTTTTTGGCAGCCGGCTTTTTAGCCGCTGATTTCGTGGCTTCTTGAAGACGTCCATCAAGATACTTTACGCGTGCAGCTAAATAACGATTACGCCACTCAAGCGCGTAAGTATCGTCATCGCCGCCAGCATCAGCTTCAGCACTCAGAGATGCAACAGGTGCTGCTGTAGCAGTACTCGCTGCGGCGAGTTGTGTTTTAAGGCTTGAAACCTCCCCGTCGCTGTCGGACAGACGTCCTTCCAGTTCACGGATACGGGCTCTAAGGCCATCAGCTTCTGCGCGCAGTTGGCCTTCGCCTTCTGCAGTAAGATCGCCGGTGTGGCCTTTGCCAAACAGTTTCGAGAGGAGCCAGCCTAGGAAGAAACCCAGAAGGCCCATTAAGAAGAGTGGCAACCACCCAATACATGCAAGATAATCCATAAATCCTATTAACATTTTAGTCCCCTATTCGGATTGTGTCACAACAAAGTCGATACGGCGATTGGCAGCCATGCCTTGAGGCGTATCGTTTGAAGCAATTGGTTCAGCTTCGCCTTTGCCAATAGCGGTCATACGATCAATTCCGACACCTGTATCAGCCAGATAGGCTCTGACGGCATTGGCGCGCTGCTCGCTGAGGCGCTGGTTGTAATCTTCAGCACCTTCGCTGTCCGTGTGACCTTCGATCACAATTCGGAAAGATTGACACTGATTGGCGGCGGAAGCCAGATTGTTGAGAAGATCGAAGCTTTCAGCCCCGCGTATCTCTGCGCGGCCTGAGGCAAAGTTGATCCGCGTATCGCCTTTAAGCTGATTGAACAGCCCCTGACACAGAGACGCGTCTTTCACCTCACCGGCATTTGATGCGGCAGCATTTGGAACCGTGATATTGGCGGCCCCTACGTAATCTCCGCTCAATGATGTCACAACACCATTAATCCGGTCACGAACGGCCGTATCTCCAACAACGCCTCGCAAAAGCGCTTGGCGGTCGGTCAAAGTGAAAGTGCCAGTATCCAGTGCATCGAGCTCCGGAAGATGCTGACTAATCACATCGTCCCAGTTACCATCAGGTGCACCCGGCGCAACCTTTACATCTTTACGACGTAGGCGGTTACCATAGAGCGCTTCGGCTTCTCCGTACACTCTGTTACGATCATCCTCGGTAGGAACGTAGCCGGTTAGGTCTACCATTCCATCTTCAGCTTTCGTTGCTTTAAATCGGTAAGGTGAGATCGCACGTACGGCCGGTTTCGGCGCAACGGCAGCTTTCATAATGGATGCGTCATTAGCAACGGAAAAGCTACTTCCGCCTTTACATTTACCGCACCCTTTCTTACCAGTTTTTGCATTAGCAACGGTGTTTTTAGCTAGAGCCAAAGCGTTATCTAATGCTGTCTGATTGGGAGCTTCGCCTGATAATTTGGCGACCTGCCCGTCCATGTCCACTTTTGCCCAACTATGCTCGGTTTTCAGAGCGTCTCTTACAGAGTCACCCACAGCAGAAGAATTCAATCCTCCGCCACCGTGCCATAGATGGCCGACCAAAAGTGAAATGATTGCGAGGATTATAATTCCCCAAAACCACTTCCCCATAATTCCCTCCTCGGAAGTTGCTAGCGAGTCGTCTTAACTCATCGCATCAATTGATGCAATGCGCATTAACTAAATGACATGAACGAAAAATGAAATTGCAAATAGCAGCGATGAAAATAGTCACTACTCTCCGATATTTTCCTCGAGTTTATCACGGTAATCGACGTTGGCTTCGGAGGCCATCCAAATCATCGTAACCCAAGCCGCCACATTTTGCGCCATTTCTTCGGGGACAATTTTATCGAAAGTATCGTCATGAGTGTGGTGCAGATCAAAATAGTCATAACCATCTTGCTGTAACCTGATCGCGGGGACACCAGCGCGAAACAACGGAATGATATCGGGCCCACCCGAAGTTTCACCGTCCTCCATCTTGATACCCAGATGAGCAACAGATTTCTGGATATTCTCAAGCGCCGCTCGAGCTGGACCTTTTACGGATGTCCGCAAAGCATATACGGAACCAGCACCAAAATCTGACTCACTGGCTAAAACGTGATTTTTAAGATTGTCTTTGTGCTTATTTGCGTAGGCAAAAGCACCAACCAAACCAACCTCTTCGGAACCGAAAGCAACAACACGAATTGTTCGTTTGGGCTTCAAACCCGACTCGATCAAAATCTGCGCGGCGCCCAAGGTAATCCCAACGCCCGCCGCGTCATCAATTGCACCCGTTCCTAGATCCCAACTATCAAGATGACCACCGATTAGAATAATCTCTTCCGGTTTCTCAGATCCAACAATATCACCAACAACGTTTCCAGACTTCAGCGTCCCGGTTGATTGGGGAGTCATGACGAGTTTCAGCCTAATAGTTTCGCCGCGCTCCAGAATGCGTTCGAGCTGATCCGCATCTGGCGCTGACAATGCTCCAATTGGAATAGGATCGACATTGTCCCGGTATCGCATCTGACCCGTATGTGGGAATCGGTGACTGTCGGTTCCGACCGATCTGATAACGACCGCAGCCGCACCGCGCTTTGAAGCCTCTGTCGCCCCAAGTTGACGCTTTTTATTGGCGGGTCCGTAACCCGCTCCGTCATGCGCTTTTTGCATTCGACCGGAGATGAAGACGATCTTTCCCTCCAGTCCTATCATCGGGGCGGTTTCTAAATCTTCGAAGGTCGCGAAATAAGCGATCTCGGCCTCAATGCCCGTTTCCGGCGTTGCGGAAGAGCCGCCCAGAGCGGTGATTTCAAGATTTTGCGGAAACGGCGATATAATTTCTGCTGTCTCGATACCTCGCACCCAACCAGGCACGTCAAATTCTTCAATGCGAACATTTTCAAGCCCAACAGATTTAAATTTTTCGACCGCCCATTCTCGTGCTTTAGCCTCTTCCGGACTTCCAGCGAGGCGCTGGCCGATTTCGGTCGTTAAAGACTCGGTGATATCGTAACCATAGCTTCCGGAAAGTGCCGTCTCTTGCAGACCACGCACCTGCGGTGAAATCTTCAATTCATTCCATTTGATGTCCTTGGCCGACCACTCTTTTGCCTCAGAGACAACAGTTCCTTGTTTTTCAACAATTGCTTTGTCTTCTACTATTTCCGAACAAGCACTCAAACTCAAAACAAGTGCCGAAACCAAAGCCAATCTACGCATATTTCCCTCTTTTTCTGCTGAGTTGAGCCGTCTTCGCAAAGTCATTGCCCAAATTCAATTGCAAAATAACTTTCCATTGCGCGATGTTTGTGATTGAAAACGGCAAACCAGTTAAGGAGGCGGGGATTATGAAAAAACTATTATCCATTGCAGTGTCAGTTGCATTGGCCTCAGGATTGAGCGCTTGTGACCGTAAAACAAAAACGGAAACACCGGAAGTAAAACCCGAAATCGCGTCAGCAGCCGATTTGCGTCGGCGGATCGAGAAATTGGCATCAGATGAATTTGAGGGTCGAGCACCAGGAACACCCGGAGGACAAGCTGCGAGTCAGTATATTGCTGATGAGATGAAGGCCGCCGGCCTGGAGCCCATGGGCGAAAACGGGACTTATTTCCAGGCGGTTGAGCTGACCTCTGTGACTTTGCAACCCAGTTCATCTATGACCATTAAATCTGGTGGTGCGCCGGTTTTAGAGAGCGACATTCACGACGGCGCAACCAATTCCGTTTTCTGGTCCAAGAAAACAGCGCCGTCTTTGAATGTTAAAGACAGTGACCTTGTCTTTGTTGGCTATGGCGTTGTGGCGCCAGAATATGGCTGGAATGATTATGAAGGCTTGGACGTTAAAGGCAAAACAGTTGTGATGTTGGTCAATGATCCGGGGTTTGCGACGCAAGATCCAGAGTTGTTCCGCGGCAATGCCATGACTTATTATGGCCGATGGACTTACAAATTCGAAGAAGCCGGTCGTCAGGGCGCAGCTGCGGCGCTTGTCGTACACGAAACCAAACCGGCAAGTTACCCATGGGAGGTCGTTTCCGGGAGTTGGACTGGCGCGCAGGACGACCTCAATCGTCCCGATGGCGGCGCCAACCGAACAAGTCTCGAGGGATGGCTCAGCCATGAGGCTGCAAAATCTGTATTTGCGGCTGCGGGTCAAGATTATGAAGCTCTAAAAAATTCCGCAAAAGAAAAAGGATTTAAGCCGGTTAGTCTCGGAAATTTGAAACTTGATGCCCAGATAGACCAGAAAGTGAAGGCCACGAAGTCCAGAAACGTTGTCGGCGGCGTGACAGGGACAAAATATCCAGACGAGTACGTTCTCTATATGGCTCACTGGGATCATATCCCTATGAAAAAAGGTGTCGAGGATGGCATTTATAATGGCGCCGTTGATAATGCTACGGGTACGGCAGCCGTTTTGGAAATCGGGCAGGCATTCGTCCAGCAAGGCACACCAGAACGATCAGCGATTTTCGTTGCAGTAACGGCCGAAGAATCAGGGCTGCTTGGTTCGGCTTACTATGCGGCAAAGCCGATTGTTCCTCTCAAGCAGACCGTCGCTGGTATCAATATTGATGCGATCTTACCAGTGGGACAAACCAAAGATATGATCGTTATCGGCTATGGATCTTCTGAATTGGAGGACCGCCTCAAAGCTATTTTGGAGCCGCGTGATATGTATATCGCACCGGATCCGACACCAGAAGCCGGCTATTTTTACCGGTCAGATCATATCAGCTTGGCTAAACTGGGCGTTCCCATGATCTATTCCGACAGCGGAATTGATCATATTGTTCACGGAAAACAATATGGAATCAATTTCGACGACACTTATCGTCAAGAACGCTACCACAAGCCAGCCGATGAGTATGATAACAGCTGGGATCTATCAGGCATTGAACAAACGTCAGAAATCCTGTTCCAACTTGGCTATGAACTCGCGAATTCACAGGACTGGCCAAACTGGTACGAAACAGCCGAATTTAGGCCGCTAAGAGACGCTATGCGCGCTAAGTAAGCGTGGCCCAAAATCTTCGCATAAAATTCTCCGGGCGTATCCGCCCGGAGCAAAACCCTGCCTATTGGCAGGCCTTATTCCCCGGCCAAGTTCCGGTTCTCGAAGATTGCGAATTCACATTTGACCCTGAGACCAAAGACTATGATTGGCTCGTGGTCTATGAGGACCTGATGTACCCACAAGGGTCAAGCAGATCGACTCGCATCGAAACTCTCGCTTGCCATCGAGACAATACGCTTCTGATCACTCAGGAACCGTCAGCCATTAAAATCTACGGGCCTAATTTTCTATCTCAATACGGTCATGTTTTAAGCGCACAACCCTCTGACGTTGTCGCCCATAAAAATCATATTCTACAGGTCTCTCCAATACGCTGGTTTTATGGCCGGCCACTTGAAGAACAAGACCACAATTACGTCACGTTTGACACTTTAAATGACATGCCTATTCCCATCAAAAAGGGCCTAATTTCAACAGTTTGCTCGGATAAACAAATGTCAAAAACTCTGAAAGCCCGCTATGACTTCACGGCCTTTCTAAACGAAAAACTTGGCAATCAATTTGATTGGTTTGGACGAGGTATTCGTCCGGTCAATGATAAGGCCGAAGCCATGGATGGATATCAATATCATGTGGCTATCGAGAACCACATTTTTCCCCATTACTGGACGGAAAAAATCGCCGACAGTTTCCTTGCTTATTGCCTGCCATTTTATTACGGGCCTGACAATATTAGCGATTATTTCGAACCCGAAAGCTATGTTCCCATTGACATTTTTGACACCGAAAGATCGCTGGAGACGATAAAAAAAGCCCTTGCCGATAAGCTTTATGAAACCCGTCTTCCAGCTGTAAAGCACGCTCGTCACAAAGTGCTGACGGACTACAATCTGATGACCATAGCCGCCCGGATAGTAAAGGAGAGACATGAGGTTAAAACCCCCTCAAAACAAGCCATGATCATGGGACGGCATGCTTTTAGGAAATCCCACCCGGTTAGCGCATTACTCGACCTCGCGCACAAGGCGAAATTCAAAACAAAAAATCGCCTTTAAGAACTCCGCAATTAACAATTCCAAAATGCAATTCTAGTAAGTTACTTCTAGAGGGACATCACACATGCACAAAACAATCTTTGCCAGCGTCATTCTTTCGCTTACTTCTTCAATGATCAGTCAGGCCCAAAGTCCGATAGGGACAAAAGACGATAACGCCGCCAAATTCCGGGAACTGGGCAGTGCATTGCCGTCACCGAACATGTACCGCAGCGCTTCGGGTGCACCCGGTCCTATGTATTGGCAGCAAGAAGTCGATTACGTCATGGATATCGAACTGGACGAAGACAAACAGCGTATTTTTGCGGAAATGGATATTGCCTACACGAATAATTCTCCGGATACCCTCACCTATCTTTGGTTGGCTCTCGATCAAAATCGCTTCAAAGACGGCTCACTGGCCCGCAGGAGCGAGACCTCTAGCGCCGTTGGCACACGCCGTGACCGGTCCGGCAAAGGCGATAGCTATAGTTTTGCCGCGCTTGAACGGTTTCAGGGCTTTGAAGACCGGGAATACGGCTTTGAGTTTAATGCCATTGAGTCTGAGGACGGTGATAAGCTGGACTATTCGATCAATGACACCATGCTTCGTATTGAGCTGCCTGAGCCCTTAGAGCAAGGCGAGACATTCGAATTCTCTATCGATTGGGATCATAATATCATTGATGAAGAAGTCATCGGTGGCCGAGGCGGCTATGAGTATTTCGAAGAAGATGACAATTACATCTTTGGGCTGGCTCAATGGTTCCCACGCCTGGCCGCTTATACGGATTATACGGGCTGGCAGAACCGCCAATTCCTTGGTCGCGGTGAATTCACCCTCGAATTTGGCGACTATGAAGTCAATCTGACGGTTCCTTCGGATCACATCGTTTCGGCTACAGGTGTTCTACAAAATCCAGAAGATGTCCTGACTGTGAAACAGCGGAACCGCCTGAAAAAAGCCAATGAGGAAGCCATAACCTTCATCGTGACGCCGGAAGAGGCCGAAGAAAACGAGAAAGACAAGGCCAGCGGCACTAAAACCTGGCAATTCAAAGCTGAAAACGTTCGGGATTTTGCCTGGTCCAGTTCCAGAAAATATATCTGGGACGCCATGACCTTCAAACAGGATGATGATAAAAACCCAGAAGTGCTGGCCATGTCATTCTACCCAAAAGAAGCTGAGCCCATTTGGTCCATGTATTCGACGCATTCCGTCGTACACACAATGGACGTCTATAACCGCTTTGCTTTCAATTATCCTTATCCCATCGCCCAATCGGTGAATTCCTGGGAACGTGGCGGTATGGAATATCCGATGATTACCTTCAATGGTTATCGACCGTCCAAGGATGAAGCTTCTGGGGAGGTGACCTATTCTCGCGGCATCAAATATGGTCTGATCGGCGTGATTATCCATGAAATCGGACATATTTATTTCCCGATGGTGGTCAATTCCGACGAGCGCGAATGGACCTGGATGGATGAAGGGATCAATACATTTCTTGAATATATGGCAGAATATGAGTGGGAAGAGAACTTCCCGATTATTCGCAATCAGCAAAACCCGCTAGACGACATTACGCGGTATATGACCAGCTCCAATCAAGTCCCGATCATGACTCAATCAGATCAGATCCTGCAATTTGGTCCAAATGCTTATTCCAAACCAGCGGCTGCGCTCATTGTACTACGCGAAACGGTCATGGGACGAGAGCAATTTGATTATGCCTTCCGGGAATATTCGCGGCGTTGGAAGTTTAAACGCCCTACCCCAGCTGATTTTTTCAGAACTATGGAGGACGCCTCTGCCGTTGATCTGGATTGGTTCTGGCAAGGCTGGTTTTTTTCGACCGATCATGTGGACATCGCCCTAACGGATGTGCGGGAATACCAAATCTCCACCAAAGATCCGGAAGTGGAAAAGGATATTGAGCGCAAGGATGATATTGTCCAGCGCCCGGAAAATATTACTCAGATCCGCAACCGAGAAGAAGGCCGAGTGCCACGATTGCAACGCTTTGAGGACCTGAATGACTTCTATAACGAGAATGACAAATTCACGGTGACCCCCAAGGACCGCTCTTCTTATGAAAGCTACACGAAAGGCCTGAGCGATCGTCAGAAAAAGGCTTTTGAACGAGCCTTGGAAGCTGGACACTATCTCTATTTTGTCGATTTCGAAAACATTGGCGGGTTAATTTCACCGCTCCCTGTGACCTTGAACTTTGAGGATGGAGACACTCAGGAAATTATGCTGCCGGCAGAGCTTTGGCGACGTAGCCCGCAAAAAGTCACTAAGCTTTTCGTGCTGGAAAAGCCGCTAAGCTCAATTGACCTTGACGTCCATCATCAGACAGCCGATGCGGATTTTTCTAATAATACATTCCCACCAAAGATTAGTCAGTCTCGGCTGGAACTATACAAAAGCAATTATAAAGCCCGAAATATGATGGCGGAGATGATTGAAAAGGCTCGAGACGAAAAATCTGAAAATGAGGATGATGGGAAGTCGGTCCCGCTAGAGGCCAAGGATATGGAAACCCATGCTGACGACACCTCAGCAAAGTCGAAACAAAAATCCGATAATGATAATGACGACGACAAAGTAGTTCCGGTCGGTCAGGAGGAAAACGTTGAAGAGAGTGAGAGCTTTTACAGTAAGGCCCTGAAAAAACTGATAGATAAATACGACCGACAATGATGAACCGACGTCACCTTTTATGCGCGACAATCGCACTACCTGTTCTCGGGTGGCCAAAGTCGGCTTGGGCCCATAGGGAGCTGATTACGACAACCGAAATGGACTGGAACATATACACTCAAGCCATTGAAATAACTCACATATTTCACATTCACCACACAGAAAGAGCGCTAAGAGATATCGGCGTCGTCCCGACAGATAATCTGCAAGACCAAGCCAATCAGGCCCGTCTGGTTGTCTATGTGGAGGACAATTTTTCGCTTGAGATTCCTGATAGTGAAACGCTCGACATCAACACTATTGGAGCTGAGTCAGACGGTTCAAATGTTTACGTCTATCAGGAATGCAAAATGTCTGCACCGCCCAAGTCACTTTTGGTGGCCTGTACGTTTTTGCGCCCGGATGTAAAATCACAAATCAATGAAGTGCATCTGAATATCCACAACCAGATTTCTTCAATTCGGCTGTCGGGACGACAAACACAAAAATTGCTTATTGCCAAATAGATTTTTTGGTCCGATAGTCAGGACATGCTGACTGTACATCACTTGAATAATTCCCGCTCCCAACGCGTTCTCTGGTTACTGGAAGAATTGGGCGCCGAGTATGAAATCCGCCGCTATGAGCGCGACGCTAAAACGAACCGCGCCCCCATTGAGCTCAAAACTATTCACCCGCTCGGCAAGTCTCCGGTCATAACGGATGGTGATAAGACGATCGCGGAAACGGGAACAATCATCGAGTATCTCCTGGAAAATTATGGTGAAGGGAATTTTGTCCCTGAGAAAGGAACGGAAGAATTCGATACCTACAGGCACTTTATGCATTACGCTGAGGGTTCTGCCATGTTTCCCTTTCTGCTAGCGATCTACACGGCTTATCTCGGAGACGCCGCCGCTCCGTTAAACCCAATCATCATGGGAGAGATCAAAGCTCAGCTGGACTACATGGAATATCGCCTTATCCGCAGTGACTACATCGCTGGTGATCAGCTGACCGGGGCCGACTTTATGGTCATCTTCCCTCTCGAAGCCGCTAAAGCCCGAGGACGGTTACTTGGATATGATGCTTGCTTGGATTATGTGAACAAAATCCATAAACGCCCCGCCTATCTTAAGGCGCTGGAAAAAGGCGGCGACTACGCCTTCGGCCCCGACGTGAGCTAGCCAGGATTATGAGCGCCCTCGCCTTTCATCTGGCTGCGCCAATCCGCGACAAGGAAGAGACCCGCCTGTTTTACCGCGATCTCCTCGGCTGCGAAGTCGGTCGCGAGGCTGATACATGGATTGATTTCGATTTTTTCGGTCATCAGGTCTCATTTCACGTCAAACCCGAAGAACTGACCGAAGCCACGTCAAACGCCGTCGACGGCAAAGATGTTCCTGTCCGCCATTTTGGCGCCATTCTCGAATGGGATAGCTGGCATGCTCTGGCCGATAATTTAAAATCCAACGATATGGAATTCATCATCGATCCGTATATCCGCTTCAAAGGCGAAACCGGGGAACAAGCCACAATGTTTTTTCTGGATCCTTCGGGCAATGCTCTGGAATTCAAGGCATTCAAAGACCCGTCACAGATTTTTGCAACTTAATACTTTTGCCCTTAAGGAAGCGGGATAAAATCATCCTCATCGCCTGGAACCGTTGGAAAACGCCCATCACGCCAATCCTCTTTGGCTAGTTCTATTCTCTCTTTTCGCGACGAAATAAAATTCCAGTCCATGAACCGATGCCCTAGTGCTTTGCCTCCAATCACAGCAACCAAAGCGTCCTCGTATGCTTTGATCTCAGACCCGGCGCTGATAATAGCGAACTCGTGACGTTCGATATCCTGGCCGCCTACCGAAATGCCGTCACCCATGGGGTAAATAGCGATTTCCTCTGCTTCAGGAAGCTCTAGAGCGCCCTGCTTTGGGATACGGGCCTCCAGGTAGAGTGTAGGAGCGAAAGTCTTTACGGGAGATTGGGCACCATAGGCTCTCCCCATGATCAATCGCACCTTCACCCCAGACACATCAAATTCTGGAATATCAGAGGCTTGATAGTGATGAAACGCTGGCTCAACCTCCTCGAATTCTTCGGGCAAAGCATGCCATAGCTGTAATCCATGCAAATCGAATCCCTTAGCCTTCAGGTCAGGCCGAGTCCTTTCGGAATGCACGATACCTTTTCCGGCAATCATCAGATTTACAGCCCCCGGCAGAATCGGCAAAGCATTGCCAAGACTGTCGCGATGGAATATCTCCCCCTCAAAAAGATAGGTGACCGTCGCTAGGTTAATGTGTGGATGAGGCCTGACATCCATACCTTGCCCGGGCTTATAGTTGACGGGTCCAAAATGATCGAAAAACACCCAGGGCCCGACAGATCTATGGTTGATGTAAGGCAGGGCTCGTCTTACAGTTAAACCATCGCCGAGGTTTATGCTTTTCGGCTTCAATATTGCTTCCACTTTGTCACTCATAGGTCAACCATGCTCACTTTTTACGATTATCAGGCCGCTCCAAGTCCACGTCGCGCCCGCATATTTATGGCCGAGAAGGGTATAGACTATAACTGCAAACAAGTTGATCTGCGAAGTGGAGAACAGTTAGGTGAGGAATTTAGAACAATAAATCCCCGCTGTACCGTACCCGCATTGGTTACTGAGGAAGGTCAAGTTATTGCTGAGAACGCCGCGATAGCCGCTTATCTCGAAGATCGCTTTCCGGAACCACCATTAATGGGACAGACGGCAGCTGAAAAAGCCACAGTTTCGGAGTGGAATTGGCGCTGTGAGATCGAAGGCTTGATGGCAGTTGCCGAAATCCTGCGCAATACGTCGCCTCATATGAAGGGACGGGCCATGACCGGGTCACGCAATATCGACCAAATACCTGAGCTTGCTGAACGCGGTCGTGCGCGCCTTGGATATTTCTTTGAAGATTTGAACGCGCAACTTGAGAATAACTCATTTGTCGCCGGTGATTCTTACTCAATCGCCGACATCACAGCCCTCGTTTGTGTCGACTTTTCTAGCTGGGTCAAATCCACACCAGACGAGTCCTTAAAGGCCCTGCATGAATGGCATAAAAAAGTATCCGAACGACCTTCCTCCAAGGCTTGACAGCGCTGTCATGCTAAATGTCTGAATTTATTACATATTTTTTAGGCATTTTTTGATATAGGCGCTTCCAATAAAACAAGTTTCTGTTAACTCCCTGCGCGAAACCCGACAGGGTTTTGACAGACGAGGGAATGGGAAAAGGATATCCACCATGACGAATCCATCCGGACGGGCCTTAGGTGTGCCTGGTTTTTCAGGTAATTATGACATTGAATGGAACTGGAGTCCGGCTCGCTTCTACGAAGCCGCAGTTAAGCATGAAGGCGCCCAGATCGCCAAAGGCGGTGCTTTGGTCGTCAAAACGGGTAAGCATACGGGCCGCTCGGCCTTGGATAAATTCGTCGTTCGTGATGATGTCACCGAGAATGATGTCTGGTGGGAAGCAACGGACCATATTTCGCCAGAGCAGTTTGATGCCCTTCGCGCCGACTTCGAAGCCCACATGAAGGGCCTAAAACTTTACGGCCAAGACACTTTCGGCGGCGCCGACCCGGAACACCGCCTGCCCGTTCAAATCATTACTGAATTTGCCTGGCACGGTTTGTTTGTACATCACCTGCTCCGTCAACCAACGGCAGATGAGCTTAAAAATTACAAGCACGAATATACAATCATCAATCTACCTAGCTTCCGGGCCAACCCTGCCAAGCACGGCGTTCGTTCTGAAACAGTGATTGCGGTCAACATGAAAGACAAAATTGTTTTGATTGGCGGCACGTCCTATGCTGGCGAAACCAAAAAGTCTGTTTTCTCCATCATGAATTATCTACTACCCGAGAAGCGCGTCATGCCTATGCATTGCTCAGTCAATGTGGATGACAATGACAATGGCGCAATTTTCTTTGGACTGTCCGGTACAGGAAAAACCACGCTCTCTGCCAATCCAGACCGCACGCTTGTCGGCGATGACGAGCATGGCTGGTCAGAAAGCGGGCTGTTTAATTTTGAAGGCGGCTGCTACGCCAAGATGATCCGCCTCTCGGCCGAATCTGAGCCGGAGATTTATGCAACGACAAGCATGTGGGGCACAGTTCTTGAAAACGTGGTCATGGACCCAGTGACAAGAGAACTGGATTTTGATGACGCTACATTGGCCGAAAACAGCCGCGGCGCTTATGATCTGACAGCTATCCCGAATGCGAGCCCAACCGGCCGCTGTGGACAACCTAAGAACCTGATCATGCTGACGGCTGACGCTTTTGGGGTCATGCCACCGATTGCACGCCTGACACCACAACAAGCTATGTATCACTTCTTGTCTGGCTATACCGCCAAGGTCGCCGGAACAGAGAAAGGCGTCACAGAGCCAATGGCGACCTTCTCAGCCTGTTTTGGAGCACCCTTCATGCCCAGACACCCTGTCATTTACGGAGAGCTCCTGCGCGATCTCATCGCTGAGCATGATGTAAAATGCTGGATCGTCAATACAGGCTGGACAGCCGGTCCTTACGGCACCGGTTATCGGATGCCGATCAAAGCCACCCGCACAATGTTAAACGCCGCATTGAATGGCGACCTCAACAATGCTGCATTCCGCCGCGATCCAAACTTCGGTTTTGAAGTGCCCGTCGCCGTTGACGGGGTCGATGCGGCCTTGCTCAACCCGCGAGGCACCTGGTCAGACCCAGCCAGCTATGACGCTCAGGCCCAGAAGCTGGTCAGTATGTTTATTGAGAACTTCGCCAAATTTGAAGCGCAGGTTACAGACGACGTGAAAGCCGCAGCTCCGGCCGCCGCTTAGTTTGACGCCCAAAGTCATATTATTCGATCTGGGCGGCGTTGTTGTTCGCTGGGTCGGCATTCAAGCCCTGTCAGATTTGACGGGGCTTTCGACTCAACAGATCAGCGATAAATTCAAACATTCCAAAATCGGCAATCAGTTTGAACGCGGGCTTTGCTCTAATGACGACTTTATCGGCGAGTTTCGAGCATTATTTGATCTGCCTGGTTCCGACGCTGATCTTACCGAACTGTGGAACTCATGGGTTCAAGATCCTTATGATGGGATTGTCGAAACGATCGAGACATTGAAAGCCCGTTTCCGGGTGGCTTGCCTATCCAATACGAACGATCTGCACTGGGAACATCTTAAAACCTATCTTGATTTAGACGATCTGTTTGACCCCGCCTATGCGTCGCACGAAATTCACAAAGCTAAGCCCGATATCGATTGTTTTGAATTTGTCACTCGGGGTTTGGAAACCAATCCGGAAGAGATTGTTTTCCTAGACGATAGCCAGGAGAATATCGAAGCCGCATTAAATGTTGGCATTCGTGCCTACAAAGTCGACCCCGTTTTTGGTGCGATTCCGACCCTCAAATCACTTGGCCTGATATAGACTTTCTGTCTGTTTTATACTTTCTGAAAGTCCCAGTTTTCGTCGGCTAGCAATAGTTGGGCGTTGACAATACCAAAATGAGCCCCTTGCAAAGTCAATTTCCCAGCATCAACAGCATCTTTAACGAAAGGATAGGTCATAAGATTGCGCATGGATTGACGAATGCCTTCGAGTTCCATTTTGAACTGAAGATCATCAGCATGGGGATTATCTTCAACAAGCTTATTCTTCGCGTCATTGAGAATAGACACCCAACTGCCGACAAATCCAGCATTGTCGGCCTCACCCATACCGGCAAGACAACCCGCAATCCCACCGCAGCTCTCATGTCCAAGGACAACGATGACATCCACTTCCAAAACTGTGACGGCATATTCGATCGCGGCCAATGTACCGTGATAGGCTTCATCATCCCCCGCAGGAGGGACAATATTGGCGACATTCCGCGCCACAAACATCTCGCCCGGATAGGCATCAAAAATATCCGTAGGATCCACACGGCTGTCTGCGCAGGCGATCAACATGATATCAGGGTTTTGTCCATGGGTACCCAGCTTTTCATACAAAGCCTTCTGGTCGACATAGTCGCCCTTCTTGAAAGAATTATAGCCATCAACCAAACGTTTGTGCCATTCAGACATAGGTGCTCCTTGGATTTCGCGAACCGCTATAACAAAACCTACGGTGATTTCCATTAGAATTTAGAAGGTTTATCGTCCTTGACCTGCGGCGGCCTATGAGTATGTTGCGCGCGCAATTGGACAGTTATTGTCACAGAAATATATATTTTGAGCTCAAAAACAAAAACATCTGAAAAAGCCCAAACGCAAGACAAACCTGAGGAAGTTCAGGTGACGTTTGCGGAACTTGGTCTTGAACCCAAAATCCAGAAAGCTCTGGATGATATGGGCTATATAAAACCTACGCCCATCCAGGCAGGTGCCATTCCGTCTGCGTTACAGGGTAAAGATGTTTTAGGCATCGCCCAGACCGGCACAGGCAAGACTGCCGCTTTCACCTTGCCGACTATGAATAAGTTGGCCAAAGGGCGGGCACGAGCGCGAATGCCGAGATGTCTGATTATATGCCCTACCCGTGAGCTGGCTGCCCAGGTGGCAGAGAATGTTGAGCTATACGGAAAATATCTTAAACTTAGCATGGCGCTTTTAATCGGTGGTGTTTCATTTGCTGAGCAGGACCTCAAGCTCCAACGCGGCGTCGACATTCTCATCGCCACACCAGGTCGCCTTCTCGATCAGTTCGATCGTGGCAAAGTGATGTTACAGGGTGTTCAAACTTTGATTGTCGACGAAGCCGACCGAATGATGGATATGGGCTTTATCCCAGACATTGAAAAGATTTTCAAACTGACGCCTTTTACGCGGCAAGTCCTGTTTTTCTCCGCGACCATGCCTAATGAGATCAAGCGTTTGGTCGATCAATTCTTGCATCAACCCGTCACCGTCGAAGTTGCTCGTGAAAACACGACAGCCAAAACCGTTACGCAGAAAATCGTGCGGATGCCAACCTCGGACGCTAAACAAAAGCGCACGGCGCTTCGTTGGTGTATAGATAACAGCAAAGTCAAAAACGGGATTGTTTTTTGCAATCGTAAGAAAGACGTCGATATTGTTGCTAAATCCTTGACGGTTCATGGTCATAGCGCCGCGCCCATTCATGGCGATCTGGATCAGTCATTACGGACTAAAACTCTGGCAGAATTCAAGGATGGCGACTTAAAACTCCTGGTCGCCAGTGACGTTGCAGCCCGTGGTCTGGATATCCCGGACGTGTCGCATGTTTTCAATTATGATGTACCACATCACTCGGAGGACTATGTTCACCGCATTGGTCGGACCGGACGAGCCGGACGCAAAGGTGATGCCATAATGTTGGTCACTCGGCTCGACGATAAATCTTATAAAAACGTTTTGAAATTCATAAAAGTCGACGCCATTGAGGAACTGGAAATTCCCGGTATTGAAGATTTCCCAACAGAACGTGGTCGACGCAAAAAAGACGATAAGAAAAAAAGTGGACGCTCTAAATCCAGATCTCGCTCGGACGATAAAAAGCCTAATAAGAAGTCCGAGGAGAAAAAACCAGCGCGACCCAAAACTGAAAAAACTGAGAGTAAGCCCAAGAAGAAATCCAGCAGGTCGAAGAAAAAAGAGCCCGTTATGGAAGATGTTAATGGCTTTGGAGACAATGTCCCTGCCTTCTTCAAAACAGGCATTAAATAGACTTTAGCCTTCGCGCATTTTCTTAATTGTCTGGCGATATTCCCAGCGACTGATTTCTACCAAAATCAATCCAATGGATCCCTCAATTTTTTCGACCATCACCTCACGCGCGCCCGGCCGTTTCCCCTCACCCACAAGGGCCTCAGCTTTTTCACATTCATTTGCGAGACGAATCGCACCGATAGCACGGGCCGTTCCTTTGAGGGAATGCGCCATCATACTCCAGCTATCATCGTCCAGATCAGCCCGTAATTGTGGAGACCAGAGATCAACCTGGTTTTTAAAAAGGCCAAAAACCTCAGCCGTCAAGGTTGGGTCATCGCCCACATATTGGCGCAAATGTTCAAAATCGATATGAGATTCGGGTTCCATTAGGAGAAAGTTAGGAACCCGTCCCGCATTTGTCTATAAGAAGAGCGAATCTATTTTCGGGGACGATATGTTTGAAAACGGTAAAAAATATTTCGAATTGACCAATTATGGGGAAAGCGATTTTTGGAAGTGGATTGGCGGCGTTGCCTTGATCATAGTTGCATTTGTCGTAGGTCAGCTTGTCGCCTCTGTTTTTATTATCGGAAAAATGTTCTCGAATGACCCTAATGCGTTGGAGAAATTTTCCCAAGACTCTGCAACACTTAATTCTGAACTCATGGCGATGATTGGCAACAGCCCATTTCTTTATGGCTTGATGTTGGCTTCATTCTCAATACCTTTCATTATGACTCTCGTCGTTGTCGCAAAATTACATAAACGTTTCTTTCGAACAGTCTTGACAGCGGCGGAGAAATTCCGATGGAAGAGACTTGTTTTTGCGGCAGTATTGACATTTTTCGTTGCCGGTGGCTTCGCCGCCATTGGGCATTACTCTGGCACGTCGCCTTTGAAGTTCACGTTTAACCCCAATACATTTCTAATTTTCGCATTGATTAGTCTATTGTTTATTCCTGTCCAAAGTGCAGCTGAAGAAATTGTTGTCCGAGGTTATTTTAATCAATGGCTTGGTCACTTCCTGTCGAACAAATGGATTGTATTCGCGATCACAAGCGCCCTGTTTGCTTCACTTCACCTGGCCAACCCTGAAAGCACATCCAGCGCCAATGACGGTCAGTTGGAGCACCTCATGATTATGGGCAGCTATTTTCTGTTTGGATTTCTGCTGTGTATAATTGTCTATTTCGAAGGTGGTTTAGAAGCTGTCATAGGAGTCCACATTGCCAATAACCTTTTTGCAGCAACTCTGGTCAACTATGAGGGATCTGTCTTGCCAACCCCTTCTCTTTTCTTATCTGGAAAACCGGACGGGCAAGGCAGTCTAACAGCCATCCTTATTTATATGGGTATTGTTGGGGCCATATTATATTTTACTCGACGGAAGAACTTGGAAAAACTAGACGCGAGCCAAATCACCTCAATGCCTGACGTCCAGCGTCTGTAAGGCGGCAAACAAGCCAATCTGGCTTCATCGGATTGGCAAACCACCTTTCAGCGTAACCACTCTGAATACATCTTTTGACGATTGACGTCGGTATCGTTTGACCTGTTTCATCAAAGATCGGCAGTTTGCCGCCTGGCTGTTTTAGCCCCATGGACAGGTAAGCGCGTTCACCAGTCGACAAGACCGGCCTTGTACGTGTCTGCACAGACATATATTCCACCATTTCACGCGAGGGTTGTTGTAAATTTCGTCTTTTCCCATTCGCCCCAAAACTGTACACTCGATTGAATGAGATTCCGTTAATGGTGCTCACGCACCTGTCCGAGAGGTTAGCTTGTCAAAAATAAGAAATAAAATCAGCAGCATAGAGGCCGATGATAATGTCGTCTCTCGGGCGCTTGGGCTTCATCCAATCACGGAAAGTGAACCGTTAAAACCGATTGCCCCCGCAGAAGATTTAAAAATTGCTGAGTCTCGCGAAGCCAAATTACAAGATACAAAACCTGTAACGGCGGAAAAGACGGAGCCCGCTCCAAAAATAAACCATGAAACGGCCTCACCGGATTATGTCGAAAAAAACTCGATGACTGAAAAAACGCCGGCTATTATTAGCCGCCCAAAACCCACGACCTACCCGTACGAGGAGTCACGTTGGCCACTCTGGGTTTCTTTGGCATTTGCAGGGGCATGGCTGTTGGGTTCAATCGTCTCTATCGTTTTCTTATTTGGGCTGGATACAATTGGCGGTTATTCAGCTGGACAATGGGGTGGGGTAGCTTTTTTCATTCTATTCCCTCTTATGCTGATTAGCATTGTTTACACGGCATTAAAGAAACTTGCCGGGATCACGCATCAAGCGAGCCGACTGGAGCAAGCCGCAGATGAACTCATGCGTGTTGATGAAACCGTGGTGCGCCGAGCAACCGAAATGTCGGGGGTAGTGAAACGGGAAATTGATACCCTGAATACAGGGATAGACACTGCGCTGACGAGAGCCTCTACCTTGCAGACCGTTCTAGAGACCGAGACCCACAAACTAGGTGAAACAAGTCTCGATGTCGAAAATAAAACCCAGAGAATTACAGAGCGTTTAACAACCGAACGAGAGGCTTTATTTAATATATCCAACGCTTTTGACGAACAGATGAAATCCCTGAGCCAGTCATTGGACACTCACTCAGAGAATCTGGCCATGTCCACCAAGACAGCAGAGCAAAAGATCCAAGAAGCGCGCCTCAGCGTTGAAAACACTGCGTCTAAAATCAATCAAACGTCCGACCTAATCCGCAATAACACGATGGAGGCTGCAACGACCCTTACAGGTAATCAGGACGAGATTTTGCGATTATCAGACCAGCTGAAACAACGTGCAGAGGAGCTCGACACAATTTACCAAAAACACGGTCAGGACCTTAATGCCATGATCTCACAATTACGAAACGAGCAGGAAGTTCTGAGCCAATCGCTTGAGGAACGTCTTTCGAAAATGCGGGATGTCGCTCTATCTGCTCAGGTCAGCGCCGAACGATTGACCGAAGCCAGTGAGGCCGGTCGACAAACCGTCATGTCTTTGTCAGAGGCCGCCCAATTATCAGAAAGCTCCATTAAAACTCGGTTTGCCGAGATGGAAGAGGTTGTGAAATTTTCCAACCAGCGGGCGGAGAGCATCAGTGAAAAGGCTGCACGCCGCGTACAAGACAGCCTTTCTCAAACCCGAAAGGAAATCGCTCGCATCGAGATGGACATGCTGAATTTGCAGGAGAAACTTTCGAGCGTATCCGACGGGGCTCTATCAAATGCCGCGATGGAGCCGCTTGCTGGTGAAAAATCTATAGAAATGGAAAATAATGATGAGATTGGGATTCCTCCAAAGAAGAAAAAGGGCGCTCTCAATTTCGTTCCATTAGACACAGATGAGGAACCAAACAGCGAGACTCAAGACTTTTTCGAAATAGACCGCACAACCTCGTCGTCATTGGTTTCAGGACTTCGCCCCGCCCCCTCGCAGGACGAGGAAGTCTTGGTCGCCCCCGAACCGATTTCTAACAATGATGATTTCTCAAGTTCTGATGATAGTGCTTTGGATTTGACCATAGAAAATGGATTGATGAAACCTGTTACCAATATACCATCCATGCCTGAACCTGTTGTACAGGATGAAACCTCGATACATAGGGCCGTCGGACAGGAGAACGTGTCTAAATCATGGTGGAAAAACCTGTTCGGACGACCGGAGAATGTCAGCCCAAATCCTTTGACTAAGCCCGCGACAATAGCAGCTGTCGCTGCTTCTGCGACAGCGGCACCATTAGCTGCCGCCGCCACGACAGACATGGACAGTGCCAATGATACATTCCTGAGAGTTCTCACCAGCCAGGGCTTGTCTCCCAATGCTATCGTCGACAACGGTTGCATTGTCGAAGCCGTTCAAAACCGGATATTCAAAGGTACAAAGCAAATGTCGATTGGGGTTGCTGACCGACTTGGCGAACCGATCCGAATATTATCAAGTCTTCTCGAAAACGATCAGCAAATGAAAGATCAGGCCGTTGGTTTTGCCATTGCATTTCATCACAGCCTTACGCCTATAGCCGGCGATCAGGAGGCCTTGATTAACCGTTTTGGAAGTGAAAATGGCCGGCTATTCCTAATGTGCGACGCAGCGCTCAATGGCTAGCTAGTCTTAAACAAGCTAAAACTTGTTATCCAATCAGCCATCTCACCTAGAGTATTATTGTTTGCTGCATTCATCGCAGAAACAATCTGCGACACATTAATCCCGCTCGCTCTTTGAGTGGTTGTGAATTGCCTCGTTCCCATTAAATCGCGGGATCCAGATTTTGCAAAGCTGGCCGTATAGGCCACAATGATATTGGGGGCCGCATTGGGGCCATTGTCAAAACGCGCCTCAAAATTATCAACATTAATATGAACGCGATAATCCGCCTTTGCACCTACTCTGGGCACAATTCCCGTAACTTCCGACTTAGAGGCCAGGACGTCCAGCATAGATTTCTGTATAAGTTTAGGAAGAGAATCCGCCCATTCCGCACCACTGGCAACCGCCAACCGATTAGCGTCCGGAGACACAATAATCCGGCGCGTCGCTACCAGTCGATCTGCAGACGGCGTTTCGACCCTAATAATAGGTGCCGTCGATTTAAAATCTGCTTTCTGAACATTCGCAGAAAGGCGATAAATCGAATTTGCAGGATCCGGCTCTGGCAACACATTGAAACAACCACCCAGTCCGAAAACGGCCGATAAAGAAAGAATTTTTGCATAGTTCATCACTGGGGCAACTCCATGACTTCGTTTTCACCACCAACAAGGAATTGCGCCGGATTGCGCTCCAACTGATCTGCAATTTCGTTTAACGTTATCATCAATTCTCTCAACGCATCTGTGGTTTCCTCTAGGTTATTTAAACCAGAGTTTGAAAGGCGATTCACTGCATCTCTTATGTCATTGGCAGTTACTGAACCTGTCTCTGCCAATTTGGAGAAATCTTGCAAAGTTTTATTTGCTGTTTCTAGCACGGTATCTAGTCGTTCTGCCGCGGGACCAAATTCATTGGTCACCATGGCTTTGATGGCTTCAGATGTTTCCGTGACGGATTTCGCGGTTGCGGACGTATCCCTTCCGGCCTGAGCCCAGGATTTCAATGCATCTTCCACAAGTTTCATATCCAAATCAGCATCTTGAAAGTTACTGGACATAGAGTTTAGATTTGAAAGGATGACTTTAAAATCATTGATCGTGTCCTCACTCATCAATGCGTTGACACGACGGATGGCCAACGATGTCCCATCTATAATGTTCCCGCCGCCTTCGATAATAGTATCGAATTGACTTCCCAATCCTTTAATATTGTCGATTTCAGGCACTAATCGCGCAGCAGAGGCTGTACCAGGATTGATTTGGATATAATTCAAACCGGTTAAACCCAGAGGTTCTAATTGGGCAAACCCGTCTTTAAAAATTGGGGCTCCATCAATGACGCGGACAGTTACAAAGACTAGATTAGGATCATCAGGGTCAAATCTCAGACGATGAACCTCCCCAACATTCAATCCGTTTAATCGGACTTCGCTGCCCTTGCTGAGGCCTCTTACGGGCCCAGTAAACTCAATCCTTACCTCGTCATACGCTTGATCAAATTGACGCCCTGCCATCCAGCTCACAAAGAATATCCCTGCGACCAAGGCAAGCAGAACAAAAGTTCCGATCAATGCGTAATGTGCCTTGTTTTCCATCTAACTGGCTCCAGCCCCGTCTCCGGCGTTTATTGCAGCCCGCGCACGCGGACCTCCGAAATATTCCTGAACCCACGGGTGCGGGTGTTTCATCACATTAGGGAGTGTGTCGGTTATGGCAATATGTTTGTCAACGAGGACCGACACGCGATCACAAATTGTGAACAAGGTGTCCAAATCATGGGTAATCATTAAAATGGTGAGTCCCATAGCTTCTCGCAGATCCAAGATAAGCTGATCAAAGGCCGATGCACCAATCGGATCAAGTCCCGCGGTCGGTTCGTCTAAAAATAAAAGTTTGGGATCAAGAGCGAGGGCCCGGGCCAGACCTGCCCTTTTACGCATACCGCCTGACAAATCAGATGGATAGAGTGTCGCGGCGTGAGCTGGCAACCCAACCATGTGAATTTTCATATCGGCCAATTCCCGCATCAAAGGCACGGGTAAATCCGTGTGTTCTCGCAACGGGATCATAATGTTCTGACGGACAGTCATAGACGAAAACAGAGCCCCGCCTTGGAATAGCACACCCATAATATTATTTAGGGATTGCCGGTCTTTGTACGAAAGAGATGAGCGATTTTGACCAAAGTAAAATACGTCTCCGCCGTCCGGCTCCTTCAAACCTAAAAGCGTATTCATCAAAACCGTCTTACCGCTACCCGATCCGCCGACGAGTCCCAATATCTCACCGCTACCGACTTGAAAATCCAGGCTTTCATGGACAATGTTGTCTCCGAATTGTGACCGGAGATTTTTGACCTCAACGGGCGCTTTGGAAAAATCAATCTCCATCACACACCTATTTGATAAAAGAACACAGCAAAAAGTGCGTCAACAAAAATGACGGCAAACAATGCCTGCACGACGCTCTGTGTTGTTCGCTTACCCAAAGATTCCACACTCCCCGTGACCGCAAGTCCCTGCCGACATCCAATAACCGCAATAATCAGACCGAACACAGGCGCTTTGGCCATGCCCACCCAAAAATGCTGTAAGGTGACCATTTCTGAGAACCTTTCCATAAAGAACCGAGGCGATATGCCTTCTACGGCTATCCAAGTCACGATTACGCCGCCCAAAATGCCTGATATCATCGCTAGGAAAGTCAGGATTGGCGCCGAAATAATACAAGCCAGGGCTCTAGGAATGACCAGGGCTTCATATCTATCCATGCCGATCACTTGCATAGCGTCAATTTCCTGGCGCATTTTCATAGCACCAATTTGTGCGGTGAACGCTGAGTCAGACCGACCAGCCAGAATCACAGCCATAACAACAACGGCAAATTCCCTTAATACCGCAAATCCAACAAGTTCTGGCATCATGAATTGCAGATTGTTCGCAGCCAACATATTCGCGCCCATATAGGCTATCACCGCGCCGATAAAAAAACTCAAAGTCATAATGATAGGCGCAGCATTCAAGCCAACATCCTCAATATGAGCGACTACGGACTTCCATCTGATTTTATGTGGGGTCAACATCTGACGGATCATTACCATGAAGAAAACACCCAAAAACGCAAGATTATCAATAGTTTCTTTCAGGAACCGCTCTGAGGCTTCGCCCATTCGGACTAGGACATCAAACCATTGACGCGCTTCTGTCGGCGCGCGCCCCATAGAAGCGTCGGCTGCCTCACGCATCAGAATTTTTTGCCCTTGCGAATTCCCTGTAAGATGAAAAGGGTAACATTCTTCCGGCGTGCATCGAATAGCCCGAGCCAGAATGTAGGCTCCGGCCGTGTCGAGATCTGTCAAACTTTCAAAATCATAGGAAACATCTTGATAGTCTTCAATATTGAGATCTTTTGCGAGACGCGCATCCAATGATTTGATCGTTGCCAAAGTCCACGGCCCAAGCACGGTTAGGTACAACCGACGATCCTCAACCCGCATCTGAAAATCCGGTACTACCATGGAATCTGTTATTGCCTCGGCGCTCATAGCGCATAAGGTTAGTTTGATATAAGGCCGGGTCAAGTCAGGAGTAAAGTTTGCGCCAACTAATACACGAAATTGTGTCTTGGCCTGCCAAAGGTGAGTTTCGGATTTCCCGAAGTGCCCTGACAAAATTTGTCACTGTACAGGTGCAGATTATTCAAAACGGGTTTGTGGGTCGAGCGGAGTGCCGTCCCTATGCGCGATATAAAGAGTCCGCCCTAAGCGTCATTGATCAAATCGAAAAAGTTGGAAATCAAATCGAACAAGGCCGGTCTCGTGACGAACTTCAAGAGATTATGGAAGCTGGCGCCGCTCGTAATGCGGTAGATTGCGCTTTATGGGACCTGGAAGCCAAGATGACCGGCAAACCAATTTGGGAGAATGCTGGCATCTCAAAACCGAGAGCTCGGGAAACAGCGTTCACTTTATCAATCGATAGCCCTTCAGCCATGGCGAAGGCGGCGCGGTTAGCAGCAGCACATAAAATTCTGAAAATGAAAATTGGGGGTGATGGCGGCATAGCGGCTGTCGCGGCAGTGCTAGCGTCTCGCCCTGATGCCCGCTTAATTGTAGATGCCAATGAAGCACTCGAACCAGAGGACTTAGGCAGGCTGCAAAGCCTTGATTACGCAGAGCGGATTGCATTGATTGAACAACCATTTCCCAGTCATTTGGATTTTGACGGCATGTTTGACAGCCAGGGGCCGATCATTTGCGCGGATGAAAGCCTCCATACGGCTGATGATTTAGATAGACTTTGGCGAGCGGGATACCGCGCCGTAAACGTGAAACTCGACAAAACAGGTGGCCTGACCGAGGCTATAAATGTGATGCGAAAAGCCAAAGAGATGGGCTTCGAGATTATGGCAGGCTGTATGGTCGGGTCATCTCTGGCTATGGCGCCAATGGTCGTTCTGGAGAGTTTCGCAAACTATATTGATCTGGACGGACCGCTATTGCTCGACGATGATTTTGCCCCACCCCTAAAATATAAAGGCGGGAAAGTATTCCCGCCTTCGAAAGATTTATGGGGTTAAGGATTAGCC
>JAHDBU010000138.1 GCA_020630275.1 Hellea sp. | reverse complement strand
TACTGCAATTGCGTAAAAACTTCAGACCCCAACTCCAATATGAGGGTCTTAGCGACAATCCCAATTTGATGCCGGGATCCACGCCCAGAAAATATTTGTAGAGTTTTTTCGCAGTGGCAGGTGAGGCGAACGGCTCCACATAAGAGTATGCCAGCTGCGCACCATTTGCCTTGCTAGTACCCATGGCCGGATTGGAGGCTTTGTCAATTAATACAACATCATGACCGGCGCGCATAAGTACGTAAGCTGTCGTCACACCGACCACACCTGCGCCCAAAACGCAAATCTTCATGATGTTTTCGTATTTTTAGACATAACTATACCGATGGCTCACCTTGGAGCGTTTTACGGCGGAATATCCGCCGTAATCTATTTCTGGATTAAATCTTAGAAGTCGTGCTTTATGCTGCCATACCAGTACCGACCTCGGTTTGAGTATAAGCTCACAAAATAGCCGCGGGCAAACTCATCCGCAAGTGGCGGCTTTTCATCTGTGACGTTTCTGACGCCTAATCGGAATCGGGTCTCTCCATCACCAGTTGACTCCTGCAAAGTATAGTCGGCGTATAGATTTAGAGTCTTATAGGAAGGCACCGGTAGAGCATCGAAGTCAGCATTATTTGTCGATGTGTCAACAACGTCGCCAACATAGCGATAGAACGCTCCCGCTCCAAAGTTGCCACGATCCCATCTTAGTGAGCCCGTATAGCGCCATTCCGGATTTCCGTTTTGCTCAATTAGATCATTCACACCAGCTGTTGAAACCAGACTACTGATCTGGCCCGCTTCCTGCGCATTGATCAACAATTGTGATTGAGTTCCCGGCGTTTGGAAAAAGGTTTCAATCAAGGCAGCATTGGCTTTTAGTGTAAAGTCGCCAATGTCGTTCAGGTCGAATTTGAATTGAGCTCCAAAGTCTATGCCTTCAGCTTCTCTTAAATCCAGATTCGTAAATTGCTGACGAACCTCCAAAATTTCACCCGCGCCAGAAGGATCTAGGCCAACTGATGTGAACAAAGCTGCTGTATCAGCATCCGGAGTCCCACGAACGACATTTGGATTTGAGCTTCCCTGAAGTCTCGCCAGATAATCTATGGAGATTTCGTCTTGATCAGGAACCAAGCCGACCAAGCCGTCTTGCTCAATTTTCCACCAATCAACCGTCAGAACAATGCTGTTAGTAGGTTCAAATGTGGCGCCAAATGAGTAGTTTTTAGAGGTCTCAGGATTTAAGTCAGGGCCACCACTCCGAACGCCCTCCACGGAGACACTATCGCAATCATCATCGGCGGTGAACATTGTGTTATTGGACCGCGCGATCGCTTCACAAAGGATCCAGTCTTCACGACCAGTATTTACACGGCGAATAGCTGTCGCATTGATTTGTTCCAAGTTAGGCGCCCTGAACCCTTCCGAGTATGCGCCGCGGAGTTGGAATATGTCTGCAGGATACCAGGAAACAGCGATCTTGGGTTTAACCACGCTGCCAACATCTGAATAGCTTTCGGCACGGGCTGCCAATTGCATGTCCAAAGAGTGTACTAATGGAATGTCCATATCAGGACTGACAAAGGGAACAGCCAATTCTGCAAACGCCGAAAATACGTCACGGCTACCATTAGTGTCTGGCGTTGGGCTGGATCCCATGACATCAGACAAATTGGTTGTACCGGTCACAACATCCGTAAATGTAATCGTTCCGTCCAGGCGATCGTCTCGATCATCTTCGTAAGACTCGTTCCGCCATTCGACGCCCAACGCTATCCCAACATCTCCGCCTGTAAAATTGAAAATTGAAGGGTTTGACATCTTTGCGTCCGCAAGGGTCAGTTTGGTTGTACTATCTCGCCTGACATCAACCATGAAAGTATCGATGGTTGCCTGATCATTAGCAAAATTCGTCGCATTTGTGTCGTTCACGTCTCCACCTACAAACGGATTATAAGCGGAAGGGTCAGTTCGCCCAATTGCTTGTTGGAATAGCGTGTTACTCACCCTATTGGTGCGATCCTTGGTTTTGGCCTGTGAATGTAGGAAGGCACCTTCCCAATCCCATTCGCCCCAATCGCCTCTCAAGCCCCCTAATAGCCGAAAGCTGTCGTTTTTGACTTTAACGTTACGCTGTCCAACATCAAGCGGACGCAAGTCCATAATCCGGATCGGGACATCAAACGGATTATAAAAGGCCGTCGCCGGGATGACGACCCGGTTACTGGATAGTTGCTGAGCTGTTTCACGAGAACGACTATAGTCGGCATGATAGTAAGAGGCTTCACCAAAGAACTGCATGCCGTTATTTAGATCATGATTGAGGAACCCAAATAGATTGTAACGATCGGTATCGCCGACAATGTCGCGATAGCGGGCACGGTCCAGACGCAAGGCTGTGTCAATACTACCGCCATTATCAATACATACGGGGCCGGGGAGGTCGACCAAACAGCCGGATAGCGAATCGGGCTGAATATGGAAGTCATCGTCTCCAACACCTGGGGCTTGCCCTGTAAGCGTTTCAAACTCACCAAATTGCGTTTGGGTTGAAAGGTTACGTAGCTGCGTATCGCCTTCAAAAGGGGTGCCCTCAAAGAAAATTCTCAAATCCTCTGTTGAAGAATTTCGTAAGTCTGTCGCCGGCATGCCATTTCTAAGCATGACGTTACCAAATATAGAAACATTAGTTCGGTCATCATTGAGATTGGTGCCATATTTAAACGTTCCGGAAATTTCGTCGAGGCTAGTGCCCTCTGCGGCGCCGTATTGGACCTGGAACTGCGCGCCTTCGTAGTCATCGTCCAGAACTGTGTTGATAACACCCGCCACGGCATCGGAACCGTAAAGGGCGGAAGCTCCATCTCTCAAAACCTCTAACCGCTTGATTCCAGTAACCGGCATTGCATTAGAATTCACGGACACCACGGGTGTTTGATTGACGGCTTGTGTTCCTGGGTGATTGACCATTCGACGGCCATTCAAGAGGACCAAAGTGTTGCCGTCGCCGACTCCTCGAAGGTTTACGGAGCCGACATCGCCACGGGCGCCATTGACTCCAGTAAACCGTCCTTCTCTGAAAGTAACGTCGCCTAATTGTGGTACGGATGCCAGTAACTCGTCGCCACTCACCGCTCCTGTAGTCTCAATGTCGATATCGTCCAAAGATGTCACAGGTAAAATGCCGGTAATATCAGACCCCTTGATCTGCGTGCCAACTACGATGATTTCTTCATCGTCATCTGTTTCCTGAGCCTGTGCCGCAGGGCCTATCCAGGCAGTCGCCAGAATTGTCGAAATTAGAAGTGTTTTTGAGTATAGGAACTTGTCGTTCATTGTTTTCCCCTTTTTTAACCCCATTTAGCATGCATAGGACTCTAGCTAAAAAGCAAATTCAAAAATATAGTTGGGGTATAGATATTGTCTATGGAAACAATAAAGTGAATAGCTTATTTTTTGCTCATATATGTTTCGAGTTCCAGTTTCAATATCTTCAAGAAATCCTGTTTGAACGAAATTATCGGATCGTTTGAACGCGAAACCACATCGATCCTGATGGGGGCCAATCCAGTCAACTCGTGAAACCGGAGTTCGGCTTTGCTGCCCGAATAGGCCGTAATCTTATCAATCACCGCGACACCTGTGCCTTGCTCAACCAATCTTTTGGCCAAGTGATATGTTTCAGCGACGATCGTGCTTCCGTTTGGAAACAGGCCCAGGCTTTCAAGCTTTTTATTGAGCATGTGGCCCAAAGGACTCTTTGCGTTGAGCTGGATGAGGGGTAGGGCGGCCAAATCTTTCAACGTTATTTTTTTATGTCTTAGTTTATGAGATTTTGGCGTCACACAAACAAACTCTGTTTGTCCGAGTTGTTGTATCATCAGACCAGGCAGCGAAACAGCCTCAAACACAATTCCAATATCTATCGTATTGTTTTGCAATAAACGGGAAATTTCTGAGGCATGTTGAGTTTCGATCTCAATTGGTATGTCCGGATGTTCTTTATTGAATGCGGCCAGAGCCCGGGGGACGGCTTGAAGACTAAAGGCCGGTGTCATAGCAATCCGCAACCGACCAACATTTGTCGACTTGAGCATAACCGCATATTTTTTGAGCTCATTGAGCTGCTCGTAAACGGGCGTAATTTGCGTGAATAACAAATTGGCCTTTTCAGTAGGGAAAATTCGACCTTTTTCACGATAAAACAACTCAAACCCCAATTGGTCCTCAGCATGACGCAAAACCTTGCTGACGGTCGGTTGGGAGACGTTAAGGGACTTAGCAGCACCGCTGACGGAGCCGGTCATATATACTGCGTGAAAAATTTCTATATGCCTTAAACGCATGGCTAAAGCTTATAAGATAAAAT
>JAHDBU010000137.1 GCA_020630275.1 Hellea sp. | reverse complement strand
ATGCGGCCGACTTTAAACTCGGGCGTTGTCTGAGAGAATTGCTGCCAGGCCAGGAAGGCGTCGGAAACTTTACCCTCGCCGGTGGGCAAGAATGTATTGCCAGCGACAACGCCGACGAAAATATCCGGGTTCTCGGCGACCAGTCGTAAACCGATAAGTCCGCCCCAATCTTGACAAAACAGAACGGCCCGGTCGAGCTCCATGGCGTCAAACCACTGGCGCATCCAGTTGACGTGTTTGGTGTAGCTATAGTCGCTTGTTTGAGACGGTTTATCTGAGCGACCAAATCCGATGAGGTCAGGGGCCAGCACTCTTAATCCCGCCGCAGAAACGCGTTTGATCATGCCGCGATACAGATATGACCAGCTGGGTTCGCCATGCATCATGATCACGGGCAGGGCGTCGGCTGGACCTTCGTCTACATAATGTACCCGCATCGTTCCCAGGTCAGGGTCAGAAATATTGACGTAATAAGGTTTGAAATCATAACCGGATAGGTTTTCAAACCGGGCATCCGGGGTGCGTAAAACTTTGCTCATGATCTGCCTCCAGGGAAGCAGACTTAAACACTAAAATAGGCTTTGCCAATCCTAGCAGCGCGATGCTGGCAGTTTAATGTGGTCATCCAGACGGATATAAAATTCCGAATTCAAGCTGTTCAAACGCCGGATATCCTCAACATCGACACATAGACGGCGGGACAAGGAATAAACCGTGTCGCCTTCGACGACTTTATGAGTTGTGGCGCCGCCAGCTGAATAGGTTGGCGCTGGTGTTGCCGTTTGCGGATAAGCATATTGCGGATAGCTTGGTCCAGGAGCCGGAGTTGGTGCTGGAACAGGTGTTGGTACTGGCACAGGTGCCGACATTATCGGGGCTTGCGGTAGCGCCACGGATGCAGTGGTCGTTTCGTCCAGTTCACCATTAGCGATCATGGCGTGATAACCGGGTGTCCCAAAAGTATCGCCATAAGCACTATCGGTCGGGGCCTGACCTAATTCTGCATTGACCATCTGCTCGGTCGTGGTGGAATCATGGACAATAGTCGAGGCCTGGGTTGTTTCGGAAATGGTATGATAATCTGTTGCTGCAGTGGTTGTAGTTGTGTGCCCATAGCTAGAAGCGGATTGAGTGTAAGGCTGCGAATATGTCCCACTCGAGTAAGTTACGGGAGCAGGGCTTTGAACCTGTGCGGGCGTTGCAACTTGTACCGGGTCACAATTGGTTGTCACATCCGCTATGCCGTAGCCGGCCGCCGCGCCTGCGATGCCTCCAATTACTGTTCCTGTGGTGTTGTCGCCGATCTGATTGCCGATCAATGCGCCAGCAGCGCCACCGACGGCCGTTCCGATCAGCTTTCGGTCGCCTTCCTTATCGAGACATTCGTGATTGACTTGGGTTGTATAAACTTCCCCCGTTGAGCTCGTGGCGTGATGATAGACCGGCGCAGATGTGCTATTTGTATAGGTGACAGGTTGATGGGTCGCCGTTTGATAGGTTGTATAGCCCGCAATTTGGGTTGTCGCTGTCGTATAACCGGCGTGTTGTGTCGAGGCAGTCGTTGTCTGATAGGGTGAGTGCACCTTATACTTTGTGCTTTGCTGGTAGATTGGGCTTTCTTTCGTGGTCGAACAGGCTGCAAGCAGGGCCGGAACGGAGACATAAAGCAGGATATTTCTGACAGACATGGCAAATCCTTTAGACAAATTCGGCCTAACGTGACGAAATATGGCTAATATTGTCTTAATAGTCGCGTTGATGGAGAATGTTACATCTCATCGGTTGACGCAGAGAAAAGCGGCCCTAAATACTCTCTCAAACACTCGGAGGAAGACATGAATATTACGACAAAACCTGTCGAATATAAAGATGGATCGCAAACATGCGTAGGGTTTTTGGCGTGGGATGAGAGTTTTGCCGATCCGAAACCTTGCGTATTGATTAATCATGCCTGGGGCGGACGGGACGGTTTCGCGGAAGAGAAAGCCATACAAATGGCGGCATTGGGATATGTGGGCTTTGCCTTGGATAATTATGGCGACGGAGCTCTGCCAGAATCCGTTGAAGATAAGCAAGCTTTGATGAACCCGCTCAAAGATGATCGCAAAGCACTTCTAAAGCGCCTAAAGGCGGGGTACAATGCGGCCAGTAAGCTGGATGAGGTTGATGAGAAATTCATGGCCGCCATCGGCTATTGTTTCGGCGGCCTTTGTACGCTGGATATGGTGCGCGGTGGTTTGGATTTGAAAGCAGCCGTTTCTTTCCATGGATTGCTCGACGCTCCGGATTACAAGCCAAAGAAAAGCAAGGCCAAAGTTCTGGTTGCCCATGGTTGGGATGACCCTATGGCGCAACCATTCACAGTGACAGCCCTTGGCAAAGAATTGACCGAGATCGGCCTAGATTGGCAAATCCATGCCTATGGTCAAACAACCCACGCTTTCACCGTGCCTGGCGCGGACTCAGGAGATGGCGTGCTGAAGCATAATAGTGATTCAGAACGCCGTTCCTGGTTTGCGACGATGGACCTGCTGGGTGAAGTTTTTGGCATGCACGGAACAGACGGAGCCGCCTAAATTTTCTCATTTGGGTTGAAAATTCCCTCGGTACCTCTAACTGTAGATAATAGTCTGAGAGAAAAGAGGGAACTATGATCGGTAAATATACGAAAATCAGTGTGGTCGCTATTACGGCGGCCCTGGCTTTGTCGGCCTGTAAGGGTACAAAGGACAAAGCCGAAACAGCTGCCGATAAAGCGGCGGCGAAGGTTGAACAGGTTGCGAGCAAGGCCGAGGTGGACCCGGTGGAAGCTATGAAATCTGCGATGGCGACAGCCAAGGCTTCTAAAGGGGACGGAGACCCAGCCATTTGGAAAATGTCTGACGCCGATACAGATGTCTATTTCTTTGGCACAGTCCATATCCTGCCCAAGGATGTGAAATGGAGCAGCCCTAAACTCGACTCAATCATGGCCGACATGGACACGCTCTACCTAGAGGCCGATGTCTTGAGCGCTGAAGCCCAGCAATCCATGATGCCTTTGGTCATGAAATATGGCATGTACGAAGACGGGATGACTTTAACAAAGGCTTTGGGCGATGACGCTTCTGTCGTTGAAGCGGCCATGAAAACTGTGGGTGTGCCTTCTCTTCAAGCGGTTGATCAATTGAAACCCTGGATGGTCGGTGTCCAGATGCAAATGGCGCAAATCATGAAAGACGGTTATGATCCAATGTCCGGCGTCGAGATGATTATGAATGCTGAAGCACAAAAAAGAGGTGTGCCTTTGGGATACCTGGAAACCGTTGAAGATCAATTGAGAATGATTTCCGGCGGCACTGATGAAGAGCAGATTGAAGGACTTGTTTTTGCCGCTGAAACTATGGATCTGGGCAAAGAAGTTCTGGACGTTCTCGTTGCCGAATGGGAAGACGGAGATGTTGCCGGATTGAGCGCAATGATTTCAAATCCCGAATCTATTGGTGGTGAGGATGCTTATGACCGCCTGCTGACTCAGCGAAACTCAAACTGGGTGCCGGAAATCGAAGCCATTCTCGACGAGCCCGGAACGAAACTCGTGGCCGTAGGTGCGGCCCACCTGGTCGGCCCGGACAGCGTATTAAAAATGTTGGAGAAAAAAGGTCACAAGATCGAGGTTGTGCAATAACATTTCCGATCTAGAGATTGAACTAAGCCGTCCTTGTGGGCGGCTTTTTTTATGAAATAATAATGAGAACAACAAAAATCACGAAGCCCCAGATCAAGCAGCCGTTGGAACTCTTTCTCTTGCGATCATTTCTATTTTTGGCGTCGCGCTCCAATGGCTCTCTTAGCCCGGCCCGCACTTCCAACCACTCTCTTTGCCGGGACGTCTGGCGGCTGACTTTGTCTACATCCCAATCCATTTTCTTAAAAATATAGGAAACCACATTTGCGCGAATGGGCGGATTTTTATCCCGTTTGGGGCGGCGAAGATATTTGTCCTTGTAGCCGAATTCTCGCAATAATTCACGATGTAATTTCTTGGAGAAAAATGTTGAGTTGCGAAACCCGGCTTGATCCAACTCATGGAATAGCAAGTCCCAACTTTCAATCTGATTGCGTTTTGAGCGGCGATGAACCAACCGAACCATTTTGTCAGATATGAGTTCCAAATCATCGGAAATCTCTTCGAGATTGTCTTTGACATAACCATCCCCCATAGACTCTTCGAGCCGTTGACGAATTCGGTCTTCTTTTTCATCAGTCTCTCGGTTCTTAAAGATATCGGATGTGGAAAAAGAAGTATCTTTGCTTTTTGGGTCGTTATTATTGGGTTCGTCCGCCATACATAATCTATAACGTGTTCTGACGAAGTTGTTTAGCAGAATTATCGGAATTTCTACCTTGTAATTTCACGCCCAAAAGCGCATATGCGCGCGAAATCTCATTGAATGAAATGCAAGGATTCCCGCCATGGCGCGCCAGTTTTGTTATCATATGCAGGGCCTGACCAAGAAGTTCGGC
>JAHDBU010000136.1 GCA_020630275.1 Hellea sp. | reverse complement strand
CCCATGCTATACACCACCCTATGAGTGACGAGATACCCGAAGATTGGTTTGATGACCCTATTCGTATCTGGCAGGCCCAGATCACCGGGGAGAAGGATTTTGACACTTGCGGGTTTATGGGGTGGTTAAACGACTTCCCGGGCATGCCCAATTGGCGGGACGCTTTTAAGGGGGTTGAAGACTGCACGGGCATGGCCGAGTTTATGGACCGGTTGCAGGGCTATTTTGATATTCGCGCGCAAGACGATGATCCAACCCCAAAAGAGATTGATCCAGAGGCCATGATCGCCCTGACCCGGCGGCATTTCGATACGCTGACAAAAGCCTATCATTGGAGCGGTGATGAGGCAGGGGCCGAGGCGTTGGCGCAATATCCCATTGTCTGGACCGATGAACCTCTGGCGTATTTTACTCTTTCCCGGACAGAGCAAATAAACGCCACGGACCAACCCATAAATATGCATCTGGGATCAGCTTGGGAGTTTGAGATTGCGGATGACGATTACTTTATGGATCAATATAAAGAGGGCACGCCCAATATTTGCAGCAAACTGGCAGAGGCCACTTATGCCCTCGCCAATGATTACGGTCTGCAACGCTACCTAATGCAAAGCTTCGTCACGCACGGTTTGGATGTGGACGCCCAATATGAGCTCGAATGGGTGAACAAATGCATGTTCTATTTTTACGGCGACCACTGTTATGTGACGAGACAACCGGTGAGGTGATGTCAGGCTATTACTTTTGAGGTTTAACCTTGCGCCGCCTTACAAAACCAGTATTCTACAATTATGTGGAAAACGGTTTTTATTTCAATCGCGCTGGGACTTGCATTGCCGCTAGTGGCGTGTGGTCATCAATCGAAAGCGCAGCTTCCCGATAAGTCCAAAAATGTTTCCGAGCGCCAAGATCAATCTCGTTTACTTTGGAAATGCCCAGCGGTTTCCTTTGAACGTGTCCACCCTGATGGGACGATTGATAGCTGGAGCATATGCGCCGTTGATGTGGGAAATATTTCCGTCCGCATAAATAAAGGGGCCATCATTCCGCTGGGCAAGTTGATGTCTTCCGAAGATGTCCCGCCCAGAAGCTTTGACGGATATCGTCCGGGCGAAACCTTTGAGCCGGAACAAATAAAGCGCGTTCATTACATCTCACCTCGAGATCCAACAAAAACCATTGTCGCCTATGAAGTCATTTATTCGGACTGCAAATATGACAGGTACACGGTCTATATCCAAGACGACAAAAAAGGGGGTGCCTTGGCGGCGCTGGATTATGTCTTGGACTCCATGAGGTTAGCATCCCTTTGCCCGGCAGAAGAGTAAAACATAAGCTCGCACTTAACCTTATCTCTACACCGAATATTGAACATCTTCTGATAGCTTAGTGCGATGAATGGATTGTTCTATGATTGTAAGCTGAGAGCGCGAAAAATTGATTGATAAAGACGCTATTCCATTTATCAGCCTTATGGTCATTATCAGTGCCGTACCGATTACCTGGGTTCTCATTGCCAATGGTATTGAGTTTTTGCCTAGTATAACGGTTGGTCTTTTAACAGGCCTGTATGCTGTGATGGCTTATTTTTCCGAGGACTATAAATGGTTGCGCTGGGTTTGCGCGATTATAGGTCTTGCTCTAGCGGTCGCTCTTTCCATTAAAGCGGGGTTCGTTCTTTCAACCACAATCATTGTCTCTATTTTGGGCGGGGTTCTCGGCTATTTCGCGCGAAAATGGATTGAGATCATTTTTCACGCTACCCCTTAAGTTGCTTCGTCGACGGCCCTCATTTAAGTAACCTCATGAGCTACGACATCAGCGTGCAGAAAATTATCCAAGGTGATCGCGGGTTGTGTACGCCGGAAGAGGCGCAGGCCTGTGTCCAATTACTGCGCACCATAACCACGGAAGAGCCGGACGAATTTAATTTCCTTGAGCTCGAGTTTGAGGACGGCTCCTCTGTGGAGGTGTCGATCTGGGATGATGAAACCGCCATCGCCAGCTGTATGTTTTTTACCCGCGGCATTTCCGAGGCTCTGGTGAGGTTTATGTTTGATCTGGCGGTTGCGGGCAATTTCGTCATACTGGATATGGGCGGTGCTGATACGCCGGACAGCCCTATTGCGATCGTAACCTCAGAAGACCTGCTCGCGACGATAGGAGATGATCTGTTTGAGCATCCGAAAGTCTGCAAATCCGCATCCGAACTTTTCGCTATTTTGGGGGCGAGCTCAGAGGAATGGCTCGCCTACCGGGATCACGTTGTCGCCAGCTATCAGGAAACCCCGCAACCCGAACCGGCCCAACCCTCTTTTTGGAAACGGCTGTTTAAACCGAGAAAGTGATTGGACCAACTTTGCTCTGGCTCTCGCCTCCCTAGACGTCTATTGTTCTGCGTGGACCTTTCGATATAATCGCAGGCCATGTGGGAAGGAATTTATGGGCATTGCGCGGGACATTTTTGATTATTTGCGCCAGCCCGTTTTTACGCGGAACAAAGAAAAACTTGATCGCCGGGCCTTTGTTACGATGACAAAAATCATGGCCTTGAAGTTTGTCATTACCGTCATTGTCTTCTTCATTGTTTGGAAGGTTTTGGGAGGGATAGGGATCGAGCGCCCGAGCTCAAAAGTTAATACCACCCGACATTTCCATTTAAAAAATTTCATGCTCGTAGCGGTCATTCTTCCATTCATTGAGGAATTGTTTTCCAGATCCTGGTTAGGTCGCGTCTGGGGCGTTCTATTTATTGCGCCCCTCTACTTTGTGGGCATGTCGCTCTTTATTGGCAAGCTGAGCCCTGAAATCCGACCGATTATATACGCCATCACTCTGATCGTTTGGATGTTCTATTTGCTGAACTTGATGAAATATGGATGGTCCGGGCAGGTCGAGCACTTTGTTCAGGCGGTTTTTCCGGCGGTGTTCTGGTTTTCGGCCGCCAGCTTTGCGCTCCTGCATGTGAGTAATTTTTCCAATAATGACTTGGGTCTTCTCAGCGTTTTCCTTGTTGTTCCGCAATTTATTGGCGGCGCTTTCTACGGATATATTCGCATGAGGTTTGGCTTTTTAGCCGGTTTCTATTGCCACGGATTTTGGAACGGCAGCTTAACCGGCTTGTCGTTCGTCGTCATGCTTTTACGGGCCTGACCTTTTAGAAAACAAACAAGGATTGAAACGCTTTGCCTTTTCCACTAGGTTGACAGAGTAATGTGGAGGACGATGTGGCATCTTTGAAAACCTTTAGCGCGGCCTTTCTGTTCAGTTTTGGTATCAGCTTAGCAGGCCCTGACATATTGATCCCCGAGGCGGCTGCTCAAGACGACTCCGTTGGTATCAAAATACCGCTTTCCGCCAAAAATTTGTCGCCCGGGCAGAGGGCTAGCATGAGCCGTTTCATAAAGGACCACATCAATTTCATCAAAGAGGGCGAGCTCATCATGCAGAACACCCTGCCCAATTTCGAATTTGTCATGACTGAAAAGTCTTTTGATAAAAGGCTCAACGCGACGGAGACTTATCGCGCCCGTAGCATGCCTTCCGGCAGTATCGCGGCACTGCATGACTTTCATACGGGTGAACCGATCGAGTCCTGCAAAACGCCCTGTAATCTCAGCGTAGCGCCTACTGAGAGCTATCATATCTCCCATTTTAAAATGGGGCATTTGCCGTTTATTCGCCAGATCACCCCCGAGGACAGAACCTTTGAAACAATCCCCCGAAATATGGGGGCTAATATGTTTGAGGCGTTTTTGATTGGCATGCAGTGCCAGTCAGAATTCAGAGCGCAGAAAAACAAAGCCGATCAGGACGCCAAGCCCTGCTACCGCGTGCCACCCCTCATCCCGCCGGACACTTATGAGAGCGGGTTCTGCATCGCCGTCTTTGACGTCAACCAAAATGGCTTCCCTGAAAATATCGAAGCCAAGGATTGCACCCATCCCAATTTCAAACGCCAAAGCGAAGCCGTCGTGCGGTCGTGGACCTACACGCCCAAGATCGAACGCGGGCAAGCCGTCACACAAAGAGGGGTGGAAACCAAATTGACTTACCGGATCATGGACCGCTCTGGCGAACTCCTGGCCGGTCCGGAAGGTGCCATGCCCAAACCCGGTGAGGAAAGCCCCCTCCTGAATTATAAGGACTGAGCGTTTCTCGTTACCCCTGCTGCCAGACCCGCCAGCCCAGCCACATCAGGACAAATTGCCAGACCACACGAAAGACGGCCGCTGGATAAGGCGTGATGGCCGGGTTGTCCCGCACCAGATCCCAGAGGTGGAGCGGCAGGAAGGCTAGACATAACAGGGTAAATCCCAGCCCGGCCGCTGCGCGGGTTCTGGGCCAGAGCACACCAAGGCCGATCAAGAGTTCAGGAATACCCGAGAGGATCACGACCTCGCGCTTGGGCAGGACATCCGGCACGATGGCATAGAAAAATTCCGGGCGGAAAAAATGCCCCCACGCCCCGACCAGCATCCAGAGGGCAATCAGCCCAATCGCAAAGATATAAATGGCGCGGTCCAT
>JAHDBU010000135.1 GCA_020630275.1 Hellea sp. | reverse complement strand
AATTTAGTTTCATCCCATTCCGTCGCCGTTTTCTCGAGTGTCAAAAGGTTGCGCGCATCTGTTTGAACTTTCTCTGACGCAAAATCAGTCAATTCCATGGCTGCAACGAAACTAATCTTTGTATGAAGACCAACTCCAGGTTTGGAGACTGTAGTCCCGTAGAGACCAAAACTCACATCCGGACAATTGTCCATAGATGAGTCATAAATTTCGATTGGTTCAGAAATCACCTCATCGCAAAGCATGCACACTAAAACCTGTTTCACACCCTCACCCATAAACACGGTTTCCTATAACCCGGGCAAAATTCGGCGACAGGGTCAAGAGCCGCGCCATATTGAGCGCGTCGTCTCGACCGCAATGAGCGCGGCCTTCAAACTCGGCGCCCATTTTTTGAATGGCCCAACCGAGCCCGAGACGTTCGCCTTCCGCTTTGGCGAAGAGGTTTTTCAGGTTCAGATGTTTGAGTCCGGCGTGTAAGTCCGGTGTGCCGTGGCGGCGATAATCCTGTTCAAATTGGTTTTTGTCGTAATTGCCCCAACTCGACCAGGCTTTGATATTCTCAAACCCTGACAGCCATTTGCGATAGTGATTGATGGACAGGCTGAACAAATCAGCACCGTCCACGATAGATTGTTCAATGCCCGTCAATTCCGTACAAAACTCCGTCAGCTGTGTATGCACAACCGGCCGGATGAAGAGCTGGAAATCATCCACCACGCTAAAATCGGTCAGGTCCACGGCGCAAGCGCCGATCTCAATAATCTCCATATCCTCACGCGCAATATGACCATTATTGCAGCAAGTCGCCTCCAGATCGACGATTATGAGTATGTCGTTTTTATGGGTCATCATCTCACCCAAACTGATCGTGATTGTCGATCATTGTATAGAGCCGCTCTTCCGGGCACAGGGCGCGGGCCGCATCTTTGTCACCCGTTTGGATGTGATCATAGATCGCCTGGGCGATGGGCGTGATGTCTTCGATGCGGACGATCCAGTCGTTCACATAACGCTTCACCGCTTCGCCTTTCAAACCGATCTGAATGGATCGGTGATCCAGCGGATTATGACGGATATCCCGTTCCGGATCCCATTGAATTCGCACAGGCGTGCGGGCCTTCAGGGCATTCCAATCCTCCCGGGACATGTCCTCGGGGATATGGCTGCCGCAGGAGTTTTCCAGCGCCCAGCGAAAACCGTCATGGGTGATATCAATAGCCAGGATACGGCGCTGGCCGTCATCTTTATGGCCATAACCCGCCCGGTACATCATCCACAAAAAGCTCGGCTTAATCCAGGTCATGCGTTCAATTTTGAACGGCGCGACAAAACGCTGATGCTCGAGCGCAGGTTCCGCGATAGCATGGCTATAGGCCTGATAGACCCGTATGGTTTCGTCATTATAGACGGCGTATATATCTCTATAGTTTCTCATTTTTCTTGTTCTTTAGTCGTTCTTGTCTTTTTCGTTCTCGCGTTCTGTTGTGAGGAATATACTCCATCCAAAACGTTTTTTCTGGATCAGGTTGGAAGTACTGAAACAAGGCATTGTCTTCTCGGCCGATAATTTCCCCGCATAAACATAGGTGATTGCGTTGATACTCCCCGGCACCACTTGACGTAACTGAATTCAATAGATCATTCACATTGAGCCAAGTTATCTCCTTACGGGGTGGCCAACATAGTCCGTCGTCAAAAAGATCACCGGTACAAACAAACTTTAAGGCTGTTCCTTCATTAGAAGCCGGCTCCAAAGTATGGATTTCTTCTGGTTGTTTTCCGGGAAGTTCCAAAACGATCTTGACAGGGTAAGTCACATCTCTCTGGCACGATATACAAACTAAAACCTGTTTCATTACATCTCCGAAACAGAGTCGCGCCGAAGCGCGTCTCCTTAGCCCTTAACAACCACGATCTGGCGCAATGTATGCACCACTTCGACCAGGTCTTTTTGGGCTTCCATGACCTGATCGATGGACTTATAGGCCGCTGGCGTTTCGTCCAGTACGCCTACATCTTTACGGCACTCAATCCCGTGCAGAGCCTGCACATGTTCCTCGAGCGAGACGCGTTTTTTCGCCTCGGTCCGGGACATGACACGCCCGGCCCCGTGGGAGCAGGAACAGAAGCTGTCTTCGTTCCCCAGACCGCGCACAATATAAGAGCGCGTTCCCATAGAGCCCGGGATGATTCCCATATCGCCCTTGCGGGCACGGACGGCCCCCTTACGGGTCACAAAGACGTTTTCGCCGAAATGGTTTTCGCGCGTCACGTAATTGTGGTGGCAGTTGACCGCCTCGATATGGGCCTCAAACGGCACCGGCAGAGCTTCGCGCACGGCCGCAACGACGTTTTCCATCATCACAGTCCGGTTGGCGAAGGCAAAGTCCTGAGCCCATTCGACCGCCTCGACATAATCGTCAAAGTGATCGGTCCCTTCCGGGAAATAGGCCAGATCTTTGTCCGGCAGATTGATGAACCATTTTTCCATGTCCTTTTTGGCCAGCTCAATAAAGTAGCGGCCAATACGGTTCCCCACACCCCGGGAGCCGGAGTGCAGCATGAACCAGACACGGTCCTCCAGGTCCAAACACATTTCCACAAAGTGGTTACCTGTGCCGAGCGTTCCCAGATGTTTCCGGTTATTGCTCTGGGCAATGGCTTTGTGTTTGGCCGTGATAGCGTCAAAACGGCCCAACAAACCTGTCCAGGCTTTGTCGGCATTGGCCGGTGGGTTTTCCCACGAGCCTTTGTCACGACGGCGCCCGGATGTGCGTCCGTGCGGCACAGCCTTTTCAATGGCAGACCGGATATGCCCAAGGGAATCCGGCAAGTCATTGGCTGTCAAGCTTGTGCGGCAAGCCATCATTCCACACCCAATATCCACGCCTACGGCTGCCGGGATAATGGCATTTTTGGTGGGAATAACAGAGCCGACGGTTGCGCCGATTCCGATGTGAACATCGGGCATGACCGCCACATGCTTAAAGATAAACGGCATTTGTGCCGCCTTCAAAAGCTGCTTGCGCGCCCCGTCTTCAACAGGGACGCCGCGCGTCCACATTTTCACCGGCACGCCGCCCTCTTGGGCCATGACGTTATAGCCAAATTCTGTTTCGTGTTCTTTTATCATTTCGACGTTTTCCATTTACGCCTCCTTTTAGCTGGTGCCTTCATGCACCTGATTTCTGTACGAGTTTATGTCTTCAATGAATTTTGATAGCTTTTCGCCAGTCCACCCACGAGAGATGTACAAAACCGAAATCTCCCCTTCAGGGTAGTTAAAGTAACGAGGTATGTTTACGCCTGCTCGAACCATATCAATAAAAGTAAAGCATTCTGGATCAGCAACAAAACTCAAATAGAATTTGAGGCCCACTGGTCGCCAACGGCTTTCAAAAACCCAGTTCTCTTCACCCCAGCCCTCTTCAGCTTGGATTTCCAAATGGACCCACCCTTGTGGCTCCAAGGCTTTTGAAATCGTTTCTCCATACGATCTTACTTTGTTTTTCATCTATCCTTTCATCACTTCAAACCATTTCGGCGCGATGGGGCCGGTGAGCCAGACACCGTTATCGGCCTGGTAAAATTCCTGACCGGCGGCGTGCATGGCGGCGGTATCCACTTTCAGGATCACAGGGACCCCGTGCCGAATGGCAACTTTCGTGGCCGTTTCAATATCCGCCGAGAGGTGGACATGGTCCCGGTTCATGGTGCGCAGGCCTTCTTTCGATATGGCCTTCATGAAGCGGGTGGCCGTGCCGTGATAAAGTTCACTCGGCGGGGTGATGGGGTTTAACCCCAGATCCACATCCACAGAGTGCCCTTGCGCGGCGCGAATAAATTTGCCGTCCTCGGAAATGGTGAAACGCTTTTTGTCATTGGTCTCCACCACTTCCAGAAGCTGGTCCCGGGTCATGCGCTTGTTTATGGCAAAAAGCCCGGCCAGGAGATCATCGATCTCCACCCAGCCGCCCTCGCCCAGGCGCAGACCCGCCCGTTCCGGCTTGTGACGCAGAATTAAGCTTAAGAGCTTACTGCGCTGTTTAATACGATCTTTCGTCATCGTTCTCTCATAACCTCTTTTGAGGTCCTTTCAAATTGGTGCGGACCAGGCAGTAGTGTCCGCAATCGATCCTGTGAATCGATTGCAACGTAGTGCCGAGAAGCCCAGCTTCTCGGAGCCTCACTTTTTTCAGTCCCCCGGACTGAAAAATCAGAGACCGTTCGACTGGTTGGAAGCCCGGCACGTTTCCGACTACGCCAGATCCGCTTTATGTTTTGGCCTATTGGCCGGTTATTGGTCGGGGCAGCAGGATTCGAACCTGCGACCACTCGGCTCCAAACCGAGGACTCTACACACTGAGCTACACCCCGTTGTAAAACTGGTTGACCCCGAGAGTTTCGAAATCTCGACCTTCCGCGTGTAAAACGGGTGCTCTGCCTCTGAGCTAGGGATCATTATGTTCATTTGCCTCCTATGAGACGTTTATCTGGTTGACCCCGAGAATTTCGAAATCTCGACCTTCCGTGTGTAAAACGGGTGCT